>CAKKPG010000061.1 GCA_919901555.1 Nitrospiria bacterium
AAGATTTTGACGAACACAGGACTCATGGGCAGAATTGAGTCGACCAATATCGTCATCTATCAACCCGGCTATCAAGCATTCATAAAAACGGTTTGGCACTACAATGGAAACTCAAAACCTGATCCTGATTTTAGAGATAAAGACAATATCGTAAAACTTCAAAGGATTCCGGCCAATTTTGACCACAAAAAACACTGTGAAGAAATAGAGCAGGCATTATGGGGCATCCACGAATATCCTTATGCTTATCCTCTCGCGGAAGACCGGATGACCTGGGACAAACTGTTAGAGATCAATCTTAAGGCCATTCCCGAAAAAGAGGTGTTCCTTAGGCGGGTGGAGTGGGAAGAGAGACGATATAGAGAGGAGAAAAACCGTTGAAACGGATTGGCTTAATTTTCAGTGCGGTCTCTTTCTTTCTGTTCCTGTCATATACGTTATCCGCATCCGATGATTACGCGAAGTATTTGCCGAAGTGGATTGAATTATTGAAGAAGGGAGACATCAGAGAAAAAGAACTGGCCCTCCGCAGCCTTTGGTTTTTAAAATATCCTGAATACAGAAAGGACAACAAAGTATTTGACCCGATACTTGAGGCTCTCAAGGATAAAAATTCATCTGTACGAGAAGCGGCAGCGTCTTTCCTCAAAGAGATGGGTGAATCATCTCAGGGATGCTGTAAAGAAACGAACATTATTCCGGCACTGACATCCGCACTGCTCAGCGATGAGAAGGCTTCAGTGCGTGCCGAAGCCGCAAAAGCACTCGGATATTATAATGATAAACGGTCCATGGATGCCCTTATCAGCGGTCTTCATGATAGCGACGCATGGGTGAGATTGTATACCGTGTACTCGCTCGGGCAAATTGGTCAGAAGATGTGGTCGGTCCGGCTTGAGCCCAAGCTTCCGCCGGGCGTGAAGCAGGCAGGAAAGAGGGTGTCGCGGAACGGGTCGTTACCGCCGGCTGAGGAATACCCTGTCGAGGTCTCTTCTGCTGTTCCGCATGCTAAGTCCAAGCAGGCATTTCGTGTGCGGGATCAGCGCTGGTATGAATACAATGTGGATACCGCTGTTGACGCGATGATTAGCCTGCTTTCAGACGAGTCTGAGTGGCGAAATGTATTTCTGCAGCAGGAGTGTATTATAGCGCTGCGTAAGATGTACCCCTTTAAGAGGAATATTAACCAGCTTCTTCTGAATAAATATCGCTTTGATTACCTGAAAGTGGAAGTGATCCACGGCCTCGGGACATTCGGAGCAGTTGAAGCCAAGGGACTTCTTGTGGACGCCTCAAGAGGGCCTGACAACAACGTAAGGAGGGCCGCCCTTGAATCTCTGGTCGAGCTGCCACTTGACTGGGGTAAGATGAATCGACATGATCGTGAGCAGTATTATGCCCTTTTTGCCACGAATGTTTCCGATGCTGCGGTCAGACCGAGAGCGATTTCTGGCTTGGGAAAATTGAAAGATGCCAGGGCAATTCCTTTGTTGGTGAAATTCCTACAAGATAGCTCTGACGAGGTCAGATTGGAGTCAATAGGGGCGCTCAGTGCATTCAATGATGATAAACTGCTTGACGCCTTCGCAAGTGTGTTTGGCGACAGTAGTAAAAACGTACGCGATGATGCCTCCGCTGCCTTTGTCAGGCTCGCTGCTAGGACGAGCAGAGGTGGTCTCAACACAGATGGCCAGGAACGGATGGGAGATAAGGGTGCAACAGGCGTTGTCTTAGAAAGCACAGCAGCTGAGTCGCTTTTCGTAACGGGGATAAATCACCCTCATGCTGTTCGCGTGCTCAAGCGGACGATGGAGGGCAACGATTGGGCGGCAAAGGACACTGCGCGGCGTATCCTCTGGAAGTTTGAAGATAAGAGCCTTGAGAAATATTGGCGCGAACGGAGGTAACTCTTCAAGCATGGCTCTCCGACGGGACAGTTCTACCGGATACTCGGGAACAATCACCAGGATCACGGACCAGCAGTCAAGCAATCTTGCCGAATACGGCACAACGACGAGGTACGGCAGCTCGACAACGGATTCGGCATTGACGACAAGCCACAATATATAACCGTAACGAACCTTACCCCGGGGACAACGTATCACTTCAGGTTCGTCTCAATAAATAGCCACAACCTCGCATCTATACCGCCCCCTCCTCGTCATCAACACCTCGGACATCGACTTCGTGCACCGCCGGGAAGACCTCGACGACCTCACCACGCAGGTCCTGAACATGAAGCAGGGGACGCAATACTACGTGCCGCTGGCCGGGGACCGGGCGCCCCGCTCGTAACCGGGGGCCGGCCGGGCCAATGCGGCGGGCGACTGCCGTCGAAAGGCCGTAGTGCGGCCTGCGCGGGCATATAATGTATTGACAACGTCTTTTCCGGCATGCTAATATCAAAACAGTTTTATAACCCGGAAGGGGGATGGTTATGGCAGGGGAAAAGATACTGAGCATTGACGATAGTCCGACCGTCCAGCGCCTCATCGAAATGATTCTGTCTTCCCAGGGCTATCAGGTTATCCTCGCGTCCGACGGCGAGGAAGGCATCGCAAAGGCCCAGTCGGAGAGGCCCTCGGTGATCCTGGTGGACTTCGTGATGCCCAAGATGAACGGCTTCCAGGTCTGCAAGATTTTAAAGGAAGACCCCGGCTTCAGCGATACACCCATCATTCTCGTGACGTCCAAGGGCGACAAGGTCGGCAGCAAGTTCGTCGACGTCCTCGGCATTACCGAATACTTTGCGAAACCATTCCAGCCCGAAGAACTCCTTGCCAAGATACGGGAAGTCATCGACCGGAAAAAACCCGCGGCGGCTGCGCCGTCAGCCGAGGCCAGGCCGGCGCCCGCAGCGCCCAGGCCGGCGCAGCCGCAGGCTTCAGCGTCGACGGGGCTCGAGAACGTGGTCAGAGAGGCCGTGGAGAGGACCCTCGAAGACTTCATCAAAACCTCCCTGCCCGATATGGTGCGGCGGGAGCTGGCCAGGGCCCAGCCTGCGAGCAACGCGGGCATCAAGGGGGACCTGGCAAGCTGCCGGATCATTGAAGTCATGCAGATGCTGGGGCTCCAGCGCCAGACGGGCAGGCTGGTGATAAACCGGGGAGGAGACAGCGCCGAGATCTACTTCGGGGAAGGGGCCGTGGTGTTCGCGGCGTCGAACTGCAATGGCGTCCGATCGGCGATGGAGGGGCTGCTCAGGAGGTCCTGCCGCCTTCCCGACGACCGGCTCAGACATGTGCTCCAGACATCGGAAACGACGGGAGAGCCCGTGGATTCCATTCTTGCGAGGGAAAAACTCATCGACGCCAAGACCTTCGGCGAGTATCTGAGGAGCCACACCGAGCGCGAGGTATACAAGGCCATGGCCTGGCGCGAGGGGGGCTTTTACTTCGAGAAGGCCGCCCCGCCGGCATTCGCCGCGCCCCTCAGGCTCAAGGTGGAAGACCTGCTCCTGGAAGGAGCGCGGCGTTCCGATGAGTGGATGCTCATTCAGCAGAAGATCCCAAGCTTCACCGTGGTCTTCGAACCCATGATCGGAAACGCCGATGAGCTGGCGAGGCGCGGATTGAGCGATGTGGATATGAAGGTGTTTTCGCTGATTGATGGAAGGCGAACGGCGCAGGAGATCATCGACCAACTGTGCCTCGGCGAGTTTGACGTCGCAAAAAGCATGTTTATCCTCCTTTCGGTAAACCTGATCAGAAGGAAGAAGTAGCAGCGCCTTGAACCCCTGCGGGGACGGGGGAACAAAACGAAATCTTGACAATACCAAAGAAATATGTTAATTTTTAACCATTAACCACTCAGGGTGCAGGTGATATAAGGAGAAGAGAATGGCCACCATACTCATAGCGGACGACAGCCTGTCTGAACTGCAGATTTTTCAGGCGGCGCTCCAGCCGACGGGCCATGCCATCATAACCGTCATGGACGGAGAGGCGGCGGAAGAGAAGGTGAAGTCCGATAAAATTGATTTGATCATCCTCGACGTGATCATGCCCAAGAAGAACGGCTTCCAGGTCTGCAGGGACATCAAGAGCAACGACCAGTACAAGAATATACCGGTCATCATGGTCACGTCCAAGGACCAGGAGAGCGACAAGTTCTGGGGAATGAAGCAGGGGGCGGACGAGTATCTGACCAAACCCTTCAAGCCGGAAGACCTGCTGAAGGCCGTCAAAAAGTACATTTAGGCGCAGCAGCAGGCGGAGGCCCCATTTGGCCGAAACAGATCATGACGTCGCCGCCGAGGCGATCGATGTAGCGACGGAAGAGGAGATACGGATATGTCTCTTTAGTATCGGAGAGGATTATTTTGCGCTTCCGATCGAAACGCTGACGGAGATCATTATCCCGCAAAAGGTTTTTCCCGTTCCGACCACCCCTCCCCATGTCCTCGGAGTCATCAACCTTCGGGGCAACATCGTTCCCATCGTCGATATCCGGTCCACGCTCGCGCTGCCGCAGAAGACGCCGGTGGGCCAGGTTGCGATCATCAAACACGGTACTATAGCACTGGGCATTGCCGTCGATAACGTATCGGAGGTCATTTCCGTGCCTGACAGCAGTTTGCTCGCGCTCCCGCCCGACCAGCCGGGCTTGACGGCGGCGCCGGGGCGCAACCGGTTCTTCAAGGCGGTGGTGCAGCGCGAGGGGGCCGCGGCGGCGCTCCTCGATCTTGATAAGCTCATAGAGGCGGTAAAGCTCGTCTGAACGGATGCCGGGCGTCGCTACTTTAATCTCCCAAGGAGTAGAGCATGGCTATCGTCAAAAAACTCTTTCAAAAACTCTTTTTCCGCGTCAGTATCCGGACCAAGATCATGGTCATGATCCTCTCGATGTCGGCGGTCTTCGGCTCGGGAATCCTCTTCTTCATTTACTTTCAGCTCAATAAGACGCTCACCCTTGAGACCATCAATAAGACGCTGATCCTCGTGGACGGCTTGAGCTCCAAGGCCGCCGGCCCGATGCAGGCGGAGGACATCAACGGTCTGCAGTTGATCATCGGGGAAGCCATCAGCCAGCCGGACGTTGCCTATTGCTTTATCAAGGACGGCAAGGGCCGGGTCGCCGCCATGACCTTTGAGACGGGCACCTTCCCCCCGGCGCTTCAGAACATCAATGCCCTGAAGCCCGACGAACCCTTCGGTACGCAGAGCGCCGTCATTCGTCTCCAGGATCGGGTCTTCGACGTCATCGATATCGCATCTCCCATCGGCCCGCGCGGCACGCTCGGCACGGTGCACGTGGGCCTGAACATAACGCTCATCAAGGAAAAGCTCGTCACCCACCTCACGTTCATCATGCTCGTGGGGTTCGTGTCTCTCGGCACCCTGGCGGTCCTCACGCTGGTGTTTTCCTCCATAATCGTATCGCCGGTGCGGGGACTGATGAAAGTGGCTGAAGCGCTCGGCCGCGGCGACCTCACGAAGAAAGCTACCGTGACGACGGGAGACGAACTGGGGCAACTGGGCGAAACCCTCAACCGGACGATCGACAGGCTCCAGGGCCTGGTGCAGACCGAGAGCGATCGGGACAAGATGCAGCACCAGGTGATGGACCTTCTGTCCGTCGTGAGCGGCGCCGCGGAGGGGGACCTCACGGTGAAGGCGGAGGTCACGGCCGACGCCCTCGGGTCCGTGGCGGACGCGCTCAACCTCATGATCAGCGGACTCATGACGCTGGTCACGCATGCAAGCGACGTGGCCCAGGAGGTCCGGCGCTCGACGACGGGCATGCTCCGGTCCTCGGAACATATGAGGGTCGGGGCCGAACAGCAGGCAACTCAGATCCACCACGCCTCGGAAGCGGTGAACACCATGTCGCGCAGTATCCAGCACATGGCGGAAAACGCCACGGCCGCCACGCAGGCCTCGCATAAGGCCACGCAGGCCGCGGTCAAGGGCGGTCAGTCCGTGACGGAAACCATCAAGGGTATGCAGCGCATCCGGGGGGCGGTGCAAAGCACGGCAAAAAAGATCAAGGGCCTCGGTGAACGCTCCCTCGAAATCGGCGCTATTATCGAAGTGATCAACGAAATCGCGACGCAGACCAACCTCCTCGCGCTCAATGCCGCCATCGAGGCCGCGCGCGCGGGCGAACAGGGCAAAGGCTTCGCCGTGGTTGCCGACGAAGTGCGGAAGCTCGCCGAACGCTCCGCCCGGGCAACGAAGGACATTACCGGCCTCATCAAGGGCATCCAGGTGGAGACGAGCGAGGCCGTGACGGTCATGGAAGAAGGTACGCGCGAGGTGGAGGAAGGGACGCGCCTGGCCGACCAGGCGGGCGCCGCGCTCCGCGAAATCGAACAGATCGTTAAGCAGACCTCAAGCCTGGTGACGGACATCACCAAACTGGCCGGCGACCAGGTGAAGGTGACGGAAAGCGTCGTGCGCTCCATGGACGGCATGTCCAAGGTAACGCAGGAGACGACGCGCGGAGTGCAGGACACCGTGGCCACCATCGGCAAGCTCGCGGACCTTTCGAAGCGGCTCACCGACGCCATCGGCAGATTCAAGCTGATCAAAGGGCAGCAGCCCGCGCAGGCTGCGGAAGCCGAACTCCCCACGCTCGAGGGATTGCCCCCTCTCGAAGACCATGTCTCCACGAGCGATGAGGAAATCAAGCTCGGCTTTATCGAATAGACCGTATGGCGGCACCATTCGACAAATCAGGGATCATCGAGTTTTTCCTCGTCGAGGCTGGAGAGCACCTTCAGAACCTGAATAACGGCCTGCTTGCCCTCGAAAAAGAGTCCGGCAACCGCGCCATCATCGACGAGCTGTTCCGCGCCGCCCACACCCTCAAGGGCTCGGCGGCCATGATGGGTTTCCAGGGCGTCAGCGACGTGGCGCACAAAGCCGAGGACATGCTCGGCCAGTTCCGGTCCGGCTCATCCCCCATCCGCAAGGACACGCTGAATTTTCTCTTCGACGCCGTCGATGCGATCAAGCTCATGGTGGACGGCATCTCGGCGAAGAAGCCCGAAGACCCGGTCGTCGTCCAGAGCATTGTCCAGTCATACCAGGAGGTCATCGACGGGCTGCGGGGCGCCCCGGCCGCTCCTGCTCCGCCGGCCGCGGGCCCTTCCCCGAAACAGGACGCCAAGCCGGCTCCCTCTTCGTCGCCCCTGCCGGCGCAGCCCGCTGCCCCGGCAGCCAGGCCGGAAGCAAAACCGGCTCCTCAGCCGGCCCCCCCTCCGACAACGAAGCCTGTCCCTTCCCCTGCGGAGGTCAAGGACGATCTCGACCTCGCCTGGGAAAAGACCTTCAACATTATTGAGGAGGAACCCATCCCCGTCGAGCCCCTCGAGGAAGAGGCCGAGGCGGACTCGGCAAAGCCGGCTCAGACCGGCGCAGCGCCGCCGCCGTCCAAGGTTCCCGACGCGTCCACAGTAAAGACGTCCGCGCCGACCCCGCAGGCCGAGGAGGCGGGTCTCAAGCGTGAGATCGAAGAGGCCAAAAAAACGGGCATCCAGGAAAAGCGCGGCATCGGCCGGCGGCTCGCGGACGCGCCCGAGGTGGAAAAACAGTTCATCCGGGTCAACATCGAGCGGCTGGACAACCTGATGAACCTCGTCGGCGAGATGGTGGTGAACCGGAACCGGCTCATCCGCCAGGTGGAGCTCATCAAGGGATTGAGGGAAGAGCTCGCCTTCAGCCAGAAGCGCCTCCTCGGCGTGGTGAAGGGATTCGAGGAAAAGTATGAATATACGCTCAATTTTCCCGCGTCGAGCTCACCGGCCGCTGACCAGACCTCGGAGTTCTTCGAGCTCGAGTTCGACCGCTATGATGACTTCAACCTCCTGTCGCGGAAAGTGACGGAGATCTCGAACGACACGAATGAAATCATGACGGAGCTCTCGGAGTTTTTCGACACCTTTGAGCTTGACACCGCGCGCATCTCCACCATCACCACCAACCTCCAGGATGAGATCACCATGGCGCGCATGGTTGAGATGGACAGGCTGTTCCAGCTCTTCCAGCGGCCGGTCCGGGATCTGGCCCAGGATGAAAACAAGCAGGTGAGCATGGTCGTGACGGGCGGCGAAACGAAGATCGACAAGACGATCTACGAGATCATCTCCGATCCGCTCATGCATATGATCAGGAACGCCGTGTCCCACGGCATCGAGACGCCTGAGGAACGCAGGAAGGCCGGAAAAGAGCCCACGGGCTCCATTCTGCTGAACGCCCGCCACGAGGGCAACAACATCGTCGTTGAGATCCAGGACGACGGCAGGGGAATGGATCCCGCGGTCCTCAGGAATGCCGCCGTGGAGAAGGGCTTTCTCAGCGCTTCCGAGGCCCAGGCGTTGGCCGATCCCGAAGCGATCAACCTCATTTTCCGGGCGGGTTTTTCCACGGCCTCGGGTGTGGGCAAGGTCTCCGGACGGGGCGTGGGCATGGACGTGGTCTCGAACCAGCTCGCCAAAATAAACGGCAGAATCGAGATCAAGACCGAGAGGGGCGTAGGGAGCAAATTCACCATCAGACTCCCCCTCACCCTCGCTATTGCTCAGGCTCTCATCGTCAGGCTCAAAGAGCAGGAGATCGCTATTCCCATGAGCCTTGTTGAGGAGACGACGCGGTATTCCTATAAGGATATCCAGCGGGTGGCCGGGGAGGAGATGGTCAGCCTCCGCGGGAACCTCATGAAGCTCCTCAAGCTGAACGAGATCCTGCGCGCGGGCAAGTTCCCGAAGAAGGACGAATCTTTCCGGCACCCCACCCTTATCCTCGGGACGGCGGAAAAAAGGCTCGCCCTGATGGTGGAAGACATCACGGGGAGAGAGGAAATCGTCGTAAAATACCTCGGCGAGTACCTCAAGAGCGTGAGGATGTTCTCGGGCGCCACGATTTCCGGTGAAGGCAATGTCCGGCTGATCATCAACATCTCGGCGCTCCTTGGTGAGGAGACGCCCGGGGCGAAGGCCAGCGTCATCCCGGCCAGAGAGGCCGTTGCCGCTCCTCTTGCGGCGGCCCCCGCGCCGGCAGTGACGGCGAGGCAGAAGCCGCGGGTGCTCGTGGTGGACGATTCCATCAGTATCCGGAAATACGTTCAGCGCTTCCTCGACCGCACCGGCTACGAGGTAATGGTCGCGCCCGACGGGATGGAGGCGCTTACGCAACTGGGCAAGGAGAAGTTCGACGTGGTGATCACGGACCTCGAAATGCCGATCATGCACGGCTACGACCTGATCGCGGAGATGAAGCGGACCCCCGCGCTCGCGAACATCCCCACTATCGTTCTGACATCCAGGGCCGGAGAGAAACACAAGCAGAAGGCGCTCGATATGGGCGCACAGGACTACCTGGTCAAGCCGTTCGAAGAGCAGGAAATGCTCGACGCCCTCAAGAGGGTCTTGAGCGCCGCCGCTCTTGCAAGTCGCGCGTAATCATTGTACAATAAGAGACATGGGATGCGGCTTCTTGTTCTATCGCTGGAGGGCGATCGGATTCAGTGCCGATGAACCGCCGCCGCCGCTCTCCGGCAGGAGCATCGTCCTGCTCGAGGAGTCGAAGAAGTCCTTCGGCATCTCGGTGGACCGAATTGTGAAGATGACGAACATCCAGGAACTGACGCCCGCGCCCCCGGGGGCCCGGGACCCGGACGCATCCCTGATCAAAGGCCTGGCGTACGAAAATAATCAGGAGATCGTAATCCTCGACTTCGAAAGGTTATTTTTCCATGGCAGTTAAGATACTACTTGCAGACAAGAGCATCACCATCCAGAAGGTGGTGGAGATGCTGTTCTCAGGCAAAGAATATCAGGTGGTGTGCGTGAGCGACGGCGAGGCCGCGCTCAGCCAGGCGACACGGTCCGCACCCGACGTGGTCCTGGCGGACATGGACCTTCCGCGCGTTGACGGCTACACCCTTGCGGCACGTTTTAAGCAGATACCAAACCTGGCACAGACGCCGGTCATCCTCATGCTGAGCAGAGACGATGTATTCGACATTGTCCGGGCGCAGCAGGCCGGCATTCTTGACAAAATCGCCAAGCCCTTTGAGTCCCAGGACCTCATCGGCAAGGTGAAGAAAGCGCTCACCGCGGCCCCGCCGCGTCGTGCCGAGCCTGCGCGTCCGGCTGCCGCAGAGCAGCCGCGGTCCAAACAGGCCGCGCCCTCGGACATCTTCGATATTATCCGCGAGGCGCCAAGCCAGGCGGACGTCCGGCGTGCAACGGCCCCTCCCCGGGAAGAATCAGTATTCGAAGTTGAGCCGGAGGTGGAGGTGGAGGTGGAAGAGCCGGTTTCGCGCGAGGCCGAGCGCGTACTGCCGGTGGGGCAGAAGGCCGTCGAAGAGATGCGCGCCGGCCTGGGCCTGACGGAACGCATGGAACAGGCGCCCCCTGCATTCACGAGCTTCGAGTCCTTCGGCGCCGATGCCCAGGAATACGCGCCGTCGCGGCCGGAGCCGGCGGCCGCAGCGCCGCCGCGAAGGGCCCCGGAGCGGACGATGCCGCAGGCCCAGCCAGCCGGAGTCTCCGACGATATGCTTCGCGGCGTCGCCGCAGAGACGGTTTCCCGCATTGCCCGGGAGGTGCTCGAAAAAGTAGCGTGGGAAGTGATCCCGGACCTGGCCGAACGGCTCATCCGGGAAGAGATCGAGCGGCTGAAAGCAGAGACATAGAAGATAAATCCCAATCTCCAAGCACCAAATCCTAACCCGGACAAGCCGGAACTAAAAATAAATTCATATTTACCACGGATGCACACTGATAAACACGGAAAAGAATTCAAGATTCAGTCTTTTGGTTTTTTCCATCCGTGCAACTCCGTGTTAATCCGTGGTAAAATGGTTCTTAGATTTTCTTGCCATTTTGAGAAGAATTTGACTCGTAACTGACTAAATAAGCTCCAAAACACCAAGCATAAAATTTCAAAACTTTTTTTGGTAATTGGAGATTGTTGTTTATTTGGGATTTATAATTTGAGTTTTGGTATTTCACGAGGGGGACGAGCTCCCCTCTTTTTATTATGAGGGTAAGCACAAGGAGAGCATCACCGATGTCGTCACGAGAACTGTCGAAATCCTATGAACCTCAATCGGTCGAGCGGAAGTGGTATGACTTCTGGCTCAAGAAAAAATACTTTCATGCCGACGCGGATGCAGGCGGCGCGCCCTATTGCATCGTCATTCCGCCCCCGAACGTCACGGGCCAGCTCCATGTCGGCCACGCCTTCGATTCAACACTCCAGGACATCCTTGTCCGGTGGATGCGCATGTCCGGCAAAAATACCCTGTGGGTGCCGGGCACGGACCACGCCGGCATCGCCACGCAGAACGTGGTGGAGCGCCACCTCGCCAAGGACAACATCGACCGCCACAGCCTCGGCAGGGAGAAGTTCATCGAGAAGGTCTGGGAGTGGAAAAAGGAGTACGGCGGCCGGATCATCGGCCAGCTCAAGCGCCTGGGAGCGTCCTGCGACTGGGACCGCGAGCGGTTCACCATGGACGAGGGCCTGTCCCGCGCCGTGCGGGAAGTGTTCGTCCGGCTCTACGAGGAAGGGCTCATCTACCGGGGCGAGCGGCTCATCAACTGGTGCCCGCGCTGCCACACGGCCCTCTCGGACATCGAGGTGGAGCACGAGGACGAGAAGGGCAAGCTCTACCACATCGCCTATCCTCTCTCCCATGACAGGAACATCAGGCTCACGGTGGCCACAACCAGGCCGGAGACCATGCTCGGCGACACGGCGGTGGCCGTGCATCCGCTCGACCCGCGCTATAAAGAGCTCATCGGCAAAACGGTGGACCTTCCGCTCACGTCCCGGAAAATCCCGATCATCGGCGACTCCATCCTCGTTGACCTCGAGTTCGGCACCGGCGCGGTCAAGGTGACCCCTGCCCATGACTTCAACGACTACGAGGCAGGGCAGAGACAGGCGCCGCCCCTTGATCGCGTCAAGATACTGAGCGACAAGGCCGAGATCCTTTCAGACATCCCGGACGTGTTCCCCGAGGTGCTCAAACACGTCGCCGGCAAACCCGCGAAGAAGGCGCGCGGCCTGGTGGTCGAGCTCCTCCAGGAGAAGGGTTTTCTCATCAAGACCGAGGACCACGGCCACTCCATCGGCAAGTGCTACCGGTGCAAGTCCGTGGCGGAGCCTTACCTTTCGCCGCAGTGGTTCGTGAAAACCAGGCCCCTGGCCGGCCCGGCCATTGAGGCCGTGGAGCAGGGCAGGACCACGTTCTATCCCAAAGGCTGGGAGAACACCTACTTCGATTGGATGCGGAACATCAAGGACTGGTGCA
Source organism: Nitrospiria bacterium (assembly GCA_919901555.1). Lineage (GTDB taxonomy): Bacteria > Nitrospirota > UBA9217 > UBA9217 > UBA9217 > CAKKPG01. The sequence goes on from CAKKPG010000061.1 coordinate 12,268, forward strand.
TCTCGCGCCAGATCTGGTGGGGCCACCGCATCCCCGCGTGGTACTGCGACGACTGCGGGGAGATCACCGTGAGCCGCACCGACGCCCCGGCCTGCTCAAAATGCAAAAGTAAAAACATCCGGCGGGAAACGGACGTGCTCGACACGTGGTTCTCCTCGGCCCTCTGGCCCTTCTCAACGCTCGGATGGCCCGAGAAGACCGGGGAGCTTGCCTTCTACTATCCCACGTCCGTCCTCGTCACCGGCCTGGACATCATCTTCTTCTGGGTGGCGCGGATGATGATGATGGGGATCCATTTCATGAACGAGGTCCCGTTTCGCCACGTGTACATCCACGCCCTCATACGCGACGCCGAGGGCCAGAAGATGAGCAAGTCCAAGGGCAATGTCATCGACCCCCTCGTGATGATCGACCAGTACGGGACGGACGCATTCCGGTTCACCTTTGCCGCTTTTGCCGCCCAGGGCAGGGACATCAAGCTTTCCACGGAACGCATCGAGGGCTACCGGAACTTCGCGAACAAGATCTGGAACGCCAGCCGCTTCGTGATGATGAACCTTGACGAAGGCTTCATTCCGAACCCCGGACTCTTAACGCCGAACTCAACACTCGCCGACCGGTGGATCGCGTCACGGCTGAATGCGGTCATCAAGGAAGTGCAGGCGGCCCTTTCGGACTACCGTTTCAACGATGTGGCCTCGGCCCTCTACCAGTTCATCTGGCATGAGTACTGCGACTGGTACGTGGAGCTGTCCAAGCCCGCGCTGAACCAGAAGGACGATGGGGCGCTGAAAAAGACAACCCAGACCACGCTCGTACGGACGCTCGAGACCGCGCTCAGGCTCCTGCACCCCGTTATGCCGTTTATCACGGAAGAGATATGGCAGAAATTACCGAACGGGGTCAAGGGTCAAGGGGCAAGGGGCAAGGTTGAGTCGATTATGGTTGCGGCCTTTCCTGTCGCCGACCAGCAGCTCATCAATCCTGAGGCCGAGCAGGACATGCAGATGGTGATGGACCTGATCCTTGCCGTCCGCAATATCCGGGGCGTCATGAACATCCCGCCGTCCACGCAGCTTACGGTCATCGTAAAGCCCGGGAACGGGGAGCTGGGCTCCCATCTTGCGAAGAACGGCGAGTACGTAAAGACCCTGGCGCGGGTGAAGGAGCTTCGCATCAACGTGAACGAGACCAAGCCCAGGGCCGCGGCCACGGCCGTCATCAAGGACGCCGAGGTGTATGTGCCGCTTGAGGGTGTTCTCGACCTCGACGAAGAGCGGGCAAGGCTTGCCAAAGAGATAGAGAAGATCGCCAGAGACATCGAGATGTTCGCCAAGAAGCTCTCGAACAAGAACTTCGTGGACAAGGCGCCCAAGGCCGTGGTGGAAAAGGACACCGCCCGGTTTGAAGAGCTCAAGGCCATGCGGGAGAAGCTGGAGCAGAGCTTGAAGATGCTGGGGTAGACATCGACTCCAAGGCCCCATCCACCGGTAACGACATGGACCCTCATTTAAAAAAACTTATCGAAGAAGCCCTTTCCGAGGACCTCGGCAACGGCGATGTGACATCGGAGGCCATTATCCCCGCAGATGCCGCGTCTACTGCCGACATCAAGGCGAAGCAGGATCTGGTTCTGGCCGGGCTGGATGGTGCTCGCGAGGTGTTTCTTTATCTCGATCCTTCCGTCGAATTCACTCCGCTTGCGCAGGAAGGTGATATAATCAAGTCTGGAACAGCGCTTGCGCGGGTTTCGGGCAAGACGAGAGTTCTCCTGGCCGGCGAGCGAGTGGCGCTGAACCTGCTCCAGCATCTCTCGGGCATTGCGACGCTTACATCACGCTACGTCGAACACCTGAAAGGCACGAAGGCGCAGATTCTTGATACCAGAAAAACGCTCCCCGGTTTGCGCCGGCTCGAAAAATATGCCGTGCGCATGGGCGGGGGAAAGAACCACCGGTTCGGATTGTACGACGGTATCCTTATCAAGGACAATCATATCACTGCCGCGGGAAGCATCACAAAGGCCGTCGAGCTGGCGAGAAAGAACGCCCACAATCTTCTCAAGATCGAGGTAGAGACGAAGACCCTCGATGAGGTACGGGAGGCACTGGCCGCCAAGACCGACGTTATCATGCTCGACAACATGTCCGTAGAGATGATGAAGGAGGCGGTGAAGCTGATCGCCGGTCGTGTCCTCGTCGAGGCGTCAGGCAATGTGACGCTGGAAACGATACGTGCGATTGCTGAGACGGGCGTAGACTTTATCTCTTCGGGAAGCCTGACCCATTCGGCGCCTGCCGCGGACATAAGCATGAAAATCAAATAGCAGGGTTCAGGGATCGGGTATCAGGGTACAGTAAAAGAAGCGCGAGGCTTTGCTGTTTGCCCGAACCCTGACGACTGACCCCTATCCCCTGGTTTATTATGTACAAAGACAAGATACTGAAGCTCCTCACTTCCTCCAGGACCGGCTTCGTTTCCGGCGAAGACCTGGCAGCGAAGCTCGGCATATCGCGCACCATGGTATGGAAGCACATCAAGGCCCTCGGGAAAGAGGGGCTGCGGATCGAGGCTGTGCCGTCGAAAGGGTACCGACTTATGGCCGCACCGGACGTCATTCTGCTGGACGAGCTCAGGCAGGGGCTCAAGACGAAGGTCATCGGAAGGAACATCCACCTGCGGCCCGAAGTGGAGTCGACGAATGCGCTGGCGGCGGAGCTGGCGCGGAAGGGCGCGCCCGAGGGGACGGTGGTGATCGCCGAGAGCCAGAGCGGCGGCAAGGGCAGGCTCGGAAGAACGTGGATCTCGCCGAGGGGGAACCTCTACCTGAGCGTGGTCCTCCGGCCGAACATCGCGCCTCACAAGGCGCCCCTGCTCACGCTCATGGGCGCCGTGGCCGTGGCCGTGGCGATCCGCAAGCACACCGCGCTGCAAGCGTCCATCAAGTGGCCGAATGATATCTTCCTTGCCGGGAAAAAGGCCGGCGGCCTGCTCACGGAGATGAGCTCCGAGCCGGACCGAATAAGGCATATCGTCATCGGTATCGGCGTAGACGTGAATATGGCCGTCGATGAACTGCCGGCGCAGATCCGTCCGGTCTCTACGACGATCGCGGCGGAAAAGGGCGAAGCGATCGATCGAACAGCGCTCCTGCAGGTCCTGGTCAATGAGCTTGACCACTGGTACCAGGTGTTTCTTAACAGCGAGGCTGCGGTGCTCAAGGAGTGGCAGGAGTTGAACATCACCACCGGAAAGAGGGTCGCCGTGAGCGGCGGCGGGGAAACGCTGGAGGGCTCTGCCGAGGGAATCGACAGCGAGGGCAGGCTCATCCTCAAACTCGACGACGGGACCCTCCGCCAGGTAGCGGCGGGAGATGTCACGATTTTGAAAAATCGTGAAATGAAAAATGCAGAATGAAAATTGCAAATTGAAAAAAGTAGTAGCGATGCAAAGACTTTTGCATTTTACATTTTGCACTTTGCATTTTGCCTTCCGGAGGTTGCTATGCTCTTAGCCATCGACATCGGAAACTCGAACGTGGTCCTCGGCGTGTTCGACAAGGAGCGGCTCGTCGAGAACTGGCGCGTGGGCACCAAGACGCAGATCACGCCCGACGAGTATGCCATGGTCTTCAAGGACCTCTTCAATTTCGCGGGCCTCGATTTCAGCCGGATCGACGGCGTCATCATCTCCACCGTGGTGCCGCCCCTGCTGCCGGTGATGGCGGAGATGTCGCGGAAGTATTTCCGGATGGAACCCCTGGTCGTGACGCACGAGCTCAAGACGGGAATCACGCTCCGCTACGACAATCCCAAGGAGATCGGCGCCGATCGGATCGTCAACGCCGCAGCGGCGTACAGGCTTTACGGAGGGCCGATCATCATCGTCGACTTCGGGACGGCCACGACCTTTTGCGCCGTGACCAAGAGCGGGGAGTACCTCGGCGGGGCCATCGCCCCGGGGGTGAAAATATCCGCCGAGGCGCTGTTCCAGCGGGCGGCGAAGCTGCCGCGGGTGGAGCTCACGAAGCCCCGGTCCGTTATCGGGAGCGACACCATAAGCGCGATGCAGGCCGGCATCATCTACGGCTATGCCGGGCTCGTGGACGGCCTCGTGGAACGGATGAAAAAGGAGCTGTCTCCCGAGGCAAAGGTAATAGCCACCGGCGGCCTGGCCGAGCTGGTGGCGCCCGAGACGCGCAGCATAAAAGAGGTAAAGCCCCACCTGACCCTGGAGGGGCTCCGGCTGCTGTTTGAAATAAACCACTGATATTTCAGCCTATATTTCAATCGCCCCGGCTGCTTCCGCCTGTTTCTTCCTGAAACAGAACGGCCCTCCGCCTTGACGATTCACGGATTTTATGTTATTTTTTCACTGTATAAGTAAACGGTTGAGGTGCAGCGGATGAAGATCCTTGTTGTTGACGACGAAGAGGGCGCGCGCGAGCTGTTCTACACGATACTCACCGACGAGGGGTACACGGTCGCTCTCGCCAACAACGGAGAAGAGGCGCTCGCCCAGTTCAAGACCGACTCCTACGATCTGGTGGTCACCGACATCAAGATGCCGGTGATGGACGGCCTCCAGCTTTTACAGGAGATACGGAAGACAGGGTCCCGGACCGATGTCATCATGGTGACCGCCTATGGCGAGGTCGAGACCTATCTCAAGGCCATGAGCCTCGGCGCCGCCGAGTACATCAATAAACCCATCCGGATCAAGGAACTCAAAAGGATCGTGCATAAAGTCCTGACAGAGCGGAAGGCGAGGTCCGGGAGCTGATGTCACGACTGCGGAAGGACCCCATTGTCGGCAGGTGGATCATCGTTGCCACCGAGCTGCTGAAAAAGCCTGAAGACTATTCATTTGAAGAACCGGAAGACGACGTGACCCCGGCGGAATGCCCGTTCTGTTCAGGGAACGAAGCCAGGACCCCGCCCGAGATATCCTCATTCCGCCCCGAGCAAACCCCTCCCAATACCAAAGGCTGGTGGGTGCGCGTCGTCCCCAGCAAGTTCCCCGTCCTCCATACGGAGGGGAGCCTGGAGCGTGAGGGGAGCGGCATCTACGACTGGATGAACGGCTTAGGGGCCCACGAGATCATCATTGAGACTTCGGAACACGCGGTACGGCTCGAAGAGCTCCCTGAAAATCAGGCGGAGAAGGTCCTCTGGGCTTATCGCGACCGGCTCCTCGACCTCGAGCAGGACCAGCGGCTCCGGTACGTGCTCATTTTCAAGAACCAGGGCTGGACGGCCGGGTCCACGCTCAACCATTCCCACTCACAGCTCATCGCAACGCCGGTCATCCCCAAATTCGTGAAGGAAAAGCTGGACGGGGCCAAATCCTATTACGACTACAAGGAGCGCTGCATTTTCTGCGATATGATCCGGCAGGAGCTCTCGTCTCCGGAGCGCGTGGTGGAGGAGACGCGACACTTCCTTGTCATGACCCCCTTTGCACCCCGCTTCCCCTTCGAGGTCTGGGTCTATCCCAAGCGGCACTCGTGCTCGTACGTGGACATCACGAAGGAAGAGATCATGGACCTCTCGCGGACGCTCAAGAGCGCGCTGAAGCGGCTCGGAAAGACCCTCAACAACCCTCCCTACAACTACATGCTCTACACCGCTCCCAACCGCCTGCCGCGCCGCGGGCACTGGCATACCCTGAACGACGACTTCCACTGGCACATCGAGATCATCCCGCGGCTCACGAGGATCGCCGGGTTCGAGTGGGGTTCCGGCTTCTACATCAACCACACCCCGCCTGAAGACGCGGCGAAGTATCTCCGCGAAATAAAACTGTAGATAGTACTCATCTGCCGGTACGACATTGACTCTCAAGCTGTGCCTGCCCGCCTTATTTCGTCCGCGCCTTCGGATAGTTGAGCATCCCGCCGGCAAGGAGGATGTCGCGTTGTCTGGCACTGAAGGAGTATTTCAGCGCAATCGTTTTGCCTGAGGTCTTGCCCGCGAGCAAAAGCGTCTTCCCGGTCTCCAGCGCCTTCCGGACGTCCGCGATCTCTATCCGGTCCCCGTTGTTCACGCTGTCATAATCCGCGTCGCTTGCGAAGGTAAGGGGGAGGATGCCGAAGTTGACGAGGTTGGCGGCGTGGATGCGCTCGAAGCTTTTCGCGATCACGGCCTTGACTCCCAGGAACATGGGGCAGATGGCCGCGTGCTCGCGGCTTGAACCCTGTCCGTAGCTTGCTCCCGCCACAATGATGTTGTGGACGCCCGCCTTTTTGTTCTCGAGCGCTTTCTTCGAGAAGCCCGGATCGACCCCCTCGAACACGAACTCGGCGTATTTGGGGATGTTTGAGCGGTATTTCAGCCTTGGTCCCGCGGGCATGATGTGGTCCGTGGTGATCTTGTCGCCGACTTTGATCGCCACCACGCCTTGTATGGTCTGCGGCAGGGGCTCGCCCTTGGGCGGATCGCCGATGTTCGGGCCGCGGTAGACCGTTATGGAGCCAGGATCCTTTGACGGCGGAAGGATCATGGAATCATCAATCCGGAACTCCGTTGGTATCGTGATCCCCGGGTACGATAGCCCGAGGTCGCGCGGATCAGTGATCACACCGGTGAGGGCCGCGGCCACGGCAGTCTCGGGGCTTGCGAGGTATACCTTGGCGCTCCTAGTGCCGGAGCGGCCTTCGAAGTTCCTGTTGCTCGTGCGGATGGACACGGCATCGGTCTTCGGCGCCTGGCCGGCCCCGATGCAGAAGCCGCATGTGGACTCGAGTATCCGGGCGCCGGAGGCGATGATATCCGAAAGCGCGCCGTTCCCGGCGATCATCTCAAGCACCTGCCGGGAACCAGGGGCCACGCCGAAGCTCACCTCCGGGCTTATTTTTTTTCCTTTGAGCATGGAGGCCACGAGCATCAAGTCGCGGTAGGAAGAATTCGTGCACGAGCCGACCATTACCTGGTCCACCCTAACGCCGGCAACCTCTTTCACCGTTGCAACATTATCAGGAGAGTGCGGTTTTGCAACAAGCGGTTCGATTGAGCCGAGGTCAAGATCGACAACCCTGTCGTACCCCGCATCAGGATCAGCGGAAAGCGCCACCCAGTCAGACTCCCTTTTTTGCGCCTTGAGGAATGAGCGCGTAATATCATCGCTAGGGAATACGGACGTGGTAACGCCGAGCTCTGCCCCCATATTGGTGATCGTTGCGCGCTCCGGCACTGAGAGCGTTTTGACACCCTCGCCTCCGTATTCGATCACGGCGCCCACATTCCCCTTTGTGGTGAGCATCCTGAGTATGGAGAGGATGACGTCCTTCGCTGATACCCAGGGCCGGAGCTTGTTGGTGAGGTTCACCTTCACTACCTTGGGGCAAGCGAGGTAGAACGGCCCGCCGCCCATGGCCACCGCCACATCGAGCCCCCCGGCGCCGATGGCGAGCATGCCGATGCCGCCTCCCGTCGGTGTATGTGAATCCGAACCGAGCAGTGTCTTGCCCGGTCTGCCGAACCGTTCCAGATGGACCTGGTGGCAGATGCCGTTTCCTGCCTTGGAATAGTAGATGCCGTGTTTTGCGGCAACGGTCTGTAGATATCGGTGGTCGTCAGCGTTCTCGAACCCATCCTGGAGCGTATTGTGGTCCACGTAGCTCACGGAAAGCTCGGTCCTGACCCTCGGCACTCCCATGGCTTCGAACTGGAGGTAGGCCATGGTGCCGGTGGCATCCTGGGTCAGGGTCTGATCGATCCTGATTGCTATCTCGCTGCCGGGCTCGAGCGTGCCCTCAACCAAGTGAGATTTCACTATTTTGTATACGAGATTTACGCCCATGAGAAAAGCCTCCTGCGAGATCGATGCTTGGTATCGCGCATTATAGTGCAAATGCCGTTGCCGGGCAACAGGAATCTCTGGGGCCATAATTTCGCTGAATTAAATACCCTCTTTTTGCCTGCGGCGCCGGGATCAATCTGCCGTTCTCATTTTTTATGTGAAAAAACAGAAAGTTTTTTGGTATACTTTACGACAGCACAGGAGACAGCATGCCGCGATTTAAATCCCTCACCGCGAAGTTCATATTCATAAGCGCAATAGTCGTACTCTTTCTGGCGATCTATGTCTATGCGGGTTTCGTCTTCACCCGGCACATGAAAGGCGAGGCGTCGCGGGTAAATCATGCCGGGCAGTTGAGGTTCCGTTCGTTTAAGATGGCGTGGCTGGCCCAACAAATAACCGAAGGGACAACGAAAAGCCGGTCTCTGAGGGAAGCCCTTGTCAAGGGGCTTCGGCAAGAGATTGCCGAGTTCGAAACGACACTGGCGGTCTTGAAAAACGACAAGAGGCATCTGGACGTGCGGTTCGCGATCTCCTCTGCGGAGTCGGCGCAGCAGTTCAATCGTCTCGTTGATGAGTGGAACGGCACTCTGAAACCAACGCTCCTGAGAGTGGCTGAGCTTTCGGCAGGGGCTTCGGAAAAGGCGGCGCGGGCTTTGGTTGACGACTACGGCTCGCGGGTTGAGGGCTATGTCGCGGAAATAAACAGATACTTAAAAGCCCTGGAAACAGACTACGAAGGAGAGCTCGCCAGGTTCGATCACCTCAGGATCTATGTCATCCTGATGTTTATGTTGGTGTCGGTTTTTATCATCCTTTTTATCCGGCAAAGCGTCGTCCTTCCCGTACGGCGAGTAAGAAGCGCGGCCTCGGAGATTGAGAAAGGGAATTTTGACGTCAAGCTTGATGTGAAAACCGGAGATGAGATAGGAGCGCTTTCCGCGTCCGTCAACCAGATGGCCGCGAGCCTCGGAATAATTTTTGATGAAAAGACACGGTTCACCAGGAGCGCCTACGCCCTCGCCAGAGCAACACAGGACATCATGGGCGAGCTGGAGCTCCGGAAGCTTTTACAGACGATTGTCGACAAGGCCCGGGACATTATCGGCTCGCGGTATGCCGCGATCGGCATTCTGAACAGCGCGCGGAACGGGTATGAACATTTTATCCCCTCAGGCATGGATTCCGACACGTTCGACGAAATGCTGAAACGACACGGTCTTCCGGCGGGGAAAGGGCTGTTAGGCCTTCTCTTGCAAGAGGGCAGGCCCTTGAGAGTGAAGGACATATCAATGCATGCGGCCTCTGTCGGATTTCCCGAAGGACATCCGGCCATGAGGACATTTTTGGGCGCCCCTGTTCTCCTGCGCGATACGGTCCTCGGCAGACTGTATTTCACCGAGAAGGAAGGAGGAGGCGAATTCACGCCGAACGACGAACACCTTGCCGTCACCTTTGCCGCAGCCGCAGCGCTGGCCATTCACAATGCGCGAATGGTGGCCGAGGCCCGGAGCCATGCGCAGGAACTGCTGGCGCTCAATGAGGCTTCCAATGCGCTGATCGGGACCACAAAAAAGCACGACATTTATGAAGCTGTCTGTGAACAGGCCTGGAAATTATTCGAGCTCAGGCTGGTCTGGCTCGGTATTGCCAGGGAAGAGAATCACCGTGTGGAGCCTGTCGCGCACCAGGGACATGACGAGGGCTATCTCTCCAGGATCGCTGCCGCCTGGGACGACTCCCCTGAAGGCAGGGGACCGGCTGGGATGTCGATCAAGACAGGGAAACCGTACCTGCTTAAGGTGGACGATCCAGCCTTCGGACCCGGGAGCGACGAGGCGAAAAAGCGCGGGTATGCCGTCATATTGGGAGTTCCGCTCATCTGCTCGCGCCGGCAATGCCTCGGCGCCCTGCTTCTGTACAGCGGTAACGCGGATTATTTCACACCGGACAAGATTCAGCTATGCCAGGTCTTTGCCAATCAGGCGGCCACGGCCCTTGAAAATGCGCGGCTCGTGGACGGCCTGGAGGCGGAAATAGCCGAAAGAACGCGGGAACTTGAAGACGCAAATCTGGAGCTGTCGTCTATAAACAGAGAACTGGAGATGCGGAGGATCGAGGCGGAAGGCGCGAAGCTCGCCGCGGAGTCCGCCAACAGGGCGAAAAGCGATTTTCTGGCGAACATGTCGCACGAGTTGCGGACCCCGCTCAACGCGGTCCTGGGCTTTTCCGAGTTGATGATCAGGGGCATGGCGGGCGAACTGACCGCGAAACAAACGGAATATTTGAACGATATACACGAAAGCGGCAGCCTCCTGCTTTCGCTGATCAACGATATCCTCGATCTCAGCAAAGTAGAAGCAAACAAGGTGGAGCTCGAGTACAAAAAGATCCCGGTCAAGGACTTGGTGGATCGCGTCTTGCTCCTGTTCAAGGAAAAAACGATGAAACACGGCATTCGGCTCACCGCTGAGTATGACGATATCATCGACGACATCGAAGTCGATGACAGGAGAATAAAGCAGGTGTTGCTGAATCTGGTGAGCAATGCGGTGAAATTCACGAATGACGGCGGCTCTGTTTTCATACGTGTACGGAAGATGGCGGATGAGAAAAGGACGGGGCTCGATCACGATGATTCCGGGTTTGTGGAGTTTTCCGTGCAGGACACCGGCCCGGGCATACGCGCAGAGGATATCCCGACGCTTTTTCAGCCCTTTCATCAGCTTGAGTCAACGTATGAGAAGAAGTACCAGGGGACCGGACTCGGCCTTGCCCTGTGTAAGACCCTGGTAGAGCTCCATGGCGGCAGGATATGGGTTGAAAGCGAATTCGGGAAGGGGAGCACGTTTACCTTTGTCGTTCCGACGATGGCGTTGAAGGAGGAAGCGCGCCTGCCTGTTCCGATTCTGAGCCCCGAAACGCAGATTCTCAATTGGGAGTATTTTCTCACCCATTTGGAGAGGATCCTTTCGTTTCACAAGAGGCGAAATCTGCAATTCGGCATATTAGAGGTGGCGGTTAACCGCCCGGACGCGGCGGAAGACCAGAAAGCGTTCACGAAGGCATTAAAAGAGACGATCAGGGGAAGTGAAATTCTCGCGCACGGGAAAGACCGGCGTCATTACTCTGTGCTGCTTATGAAGAGCGATGCGGAGATGACGAATGGCGCGGGGACAAGAATAAAGAGCTATTTGGAGAATAAAGATTATTCCGTGATAGTAAAAAAGGCAATGTATCCCGAGGACGGTGAAACGGCGGATGAACTCCTGAACAGACTGCGGGAGGAATGAGCAACAGTAGACAGGGGAGCATTCCAATGCCATGAAGAAAATTCTTATTATAGACGACAATGATTTGAACCGGAAGCTCTGCAAAGAGACTCTCGAAAACAGGGGCTACCAGGCGCTTGAAGCCCGGAGCGGCGCCGAAGGCGTTGAGCTGGCGAAGAACGAGAAGCCCGACCTCATTCTCATGGACATCCAGATGCCGGGCATGGACGGTCTCGCGGCGCGGAAAAAGATCGTGGAAATTCCGGGTCTTGAGAACGTCCCGGTCATCGCCTTTACCGCCTATGCCATGCGCGGAGACCGGGAAGGGTTCCTTTCCAAGGGGTTTGCAGCGCATGTGGCGAAACCACTGAACATTTCTGAATTTCTTGAAACGATAAGTAAGTTCACATGATATACATCCCTCATGTAAGCTGTTTGGCTGCATCCTATGTGTGAAACGTATTATAATTTGGAGGATGGGCATGGAAAAGTCGGAGAATATGCATGAGAAAGCGCCACGGATTCTCCTGGTTGATGATGAGGAAAAAAACATCAAACTTCTGAAGGCGCTCTGTGAAGGCATGGGATGCGAAACCTTTACCGCCAAAAACGGCATCGAGGCGATAGAGAAAACAGAGGCGCAGATGCCGGACATCGTCCTCATGGACGTCATGATGCCGGAGATGAACGGCTTCGAGGCGACCAGGAGGCTGAAATCGAGCGAGCTGACCAGGCATATCCCGATCATCATCGTCACCGCGCTTGATTCGAGAGAGGACAGATTGAAGGGCATCTCGAACGGCGCAGATGATTTTCTGACGAAACCGATCGATTCCGAGGAGCTGGCGCTCAGGGTGAGAAATAATCTTAAGATCAAGGAATACCACGATTTTTTGAAAGATCATGCGCGTATCCTGGAAGATCAGGTTGCCGCGCGAACGCGGGAGCTTAAATCGGCGTTCGAAAAACTGGACAAGGCGCACCGGAAAATCACCTTTGGATATATCGAGGCCATATACCGCCTCAGCCTTGCGTCCGAATACAAGGATGAAGACACCGGCGCGCACATCAGACGGGTCAGCCATTATACCGGAACGCTTGCCGAACAGATCGGGCTGGACAAGGAGTTTCGGGACTCGATCTTTTATGCCGCTCCGATGCATGATATCGGGAAGGTGGGCATTCCCGACAACATCCTTCTCAAGCCGTCCAAGCTGACCGCCGAGGAATGGGTGGTTATGAAGACGCATACCGTCATCGGCGCGAAAATTCTGATGGGTTCGGAGTCCCCGTATCTGAAGATGGCCGAGGAGATCGCCCTTTCTCATCATGAGCGCTGGGACGGGAAGGGGTATCCAGGAGCGCTGACGGGTGAGGCGATACCGCTCACCGGAAGGTTGATGAATATCGCCGACCAGTATGATGCTCTCAGGAGCCAACGGCCTTACAAGCCCGCGCTTGATCACCAGGCTGTCGTGAAGATCATAACCCAGGGCGACGGGAGGACCATGCCGGAGCACTTCGACCCGGAGGTATTGAACGCCTTCAAAAGAAGCGCCGAGCGGTTCAAAGAGATTTATGAAACCCACAAAGATGACATGCCTGCCTCGACGTGGGAAATCCAGAAAGGATAAGGGGTCGACTTCGACTTGACACGACAGCGCGGCTTTTCTTGACAATATGAGGCTGTTCAGGTAGAGTTTGATTGTGCGGCCGAAGAAAGCCATGCTTGCGCTTCTTCTCACCCCGGCATTCCTGCCGGGCGGTCCTCCCGGCGCGGCCGGGGCGACCGTCCCATCCGCCTCGACGACTTATTCCATCGGCATTATCCCTTTCTACGGTCCCGAGCAGATATGGCGCCTCTATACTCCCTTCATAGACTATCTCAATAAAACCACCGCTCTGACATGGGAGCTGAAGCTGTACCACAGCCACGACTCGATCATCGATGCCCTCTGCAGCAACGAAATTTTCATCGCCCTCCTGGGTCCGGCGCCGCTGGGCCGGGCATACCAAAAATGCAGGACCGCGCCGCTTGTCGTGTCCCTGGGCCGCGCCGGGAAGCCTTTCTATCGGTACACCAGAGATACCGGGAGATAATGCATGAAGATCAATAGAAACAGCATGGAGTATAAAATCCTCGTCCCCATCTTCGCGCTCATCTTCGTGATCACGGTATGCCTGCTCCTCCTGGTATACTGGATTTCCAGCGCCATCTCGGAAGACTACCACCGCTTCACCATCACCCGATACTCCAACGACGTGAAAGGCCTCCTTGACACGGCCATTACGGAGCTGACGGCCGCTCAGCTGCTCGACAAAAAGCCGGTGGTGGACGCAAAACAGCGCGCCGTCATTGAGGCGCTCAGGCTGTACTGGTCCAATAACAATATTGACGGCGCGGTCCTCGACGCCAACCGCCGGGTCGTCGTGTCGTCCCTCGATGCGCAGGGGACAGAGCAACTCCTGTCCATGCACGCCGGCGGCCACTTCCATTTTCTTCAAAAGGTGAAGCATATCCACGGGTATGCGATGGAATTCTCGCCGTGGCAGTGGACCGTGGTCACGCTCTTGCGGCCCATTACCCCCCACGTCTACCGCAAGGAGATCGCATTCCTGCTGCCGTTGATCGCCGGCGCATCGCTCTTCATGGCTACGGGCGTCTTTGCCGTTCTCCGGCGGAACTTCCAGCGCCCCCTGGGAGCCATCATCCGCGACATCACGGCGGGCGAAACGATCGGTACGACGGGCATCGCCGAGCTCGACACCATCGGGGAGGCCATCAATGACTCGTTCGGGAAAATCCTGAAGAAGACGGAGCAGTACCAGCTCCTCCACGACCTGGCGGTCTCGATCCATGAGAACCTTTCCATCGACGAGATGCTGCGGCTCATCCTTGAGCTCGCAAGCCGGCAGATCCGCGCCGAGCTGGCCGCCATTACGCTGTATGATGAAAAGGGCGGGTTCAAAAAGCTGCTCACCCTCGGCACTCCTCAAGAGCTCGAGGGGAGAACTCCCCGGGGAAAAGGGATCCTGGAGCTGATGAAACTGTCCTTCACCCCGCTGCGCATTGATGATGTCCTGGCGCATCCCGCGTTCACGGGCTCGTTCCCCGAAGGCCACCCCGTGGTGAAGAACCTCCTGGGGCATCCCATCCATTCCGCCGAAGGGCGGCCCATCGGCGCGCTCTATTTCGGCAACAAGCCGGGCGGCTTTACCGGTGAGGACGAGGCCCTCCTGGGCGCGATTTCGGCCGACGCGGCCATGGCCTTGAGCAAGGCCGAGCAGGTGGGCCGGCTCAAGAGGTTCAAGGAGGTCATCGATTCGGCGTTTGATGTCATCGTGATTACCGACGGCGACGGCCGCATCCTCTACGTCAATCCCGCCTTTGAGAGCGTTACCGGCTACGAGCGGGACGAGGCGCTTGGGAAGACCACGGGCATCCTCAAGAGCGGCCACCATCCCGACGAGTTCTACCGGGACCTGTGGGCTACGGTCACGTCGGGCGGGATGTGGAAGGGCGAGCTCATCAACAGGAAAAAGGACGGCAGCATCTATCACGCCTCGGCCATCGTGTTCACCATCGGGACCGAGGCCGGGGTGAACTACGTTTCCATCCAGCGCGACATTACCCAGGAAAAGCGGCTCTACGAGCAGCTCCTCCGGGCCCAGAAGATGGAGGCCATCGGCACGCTCGCCGGCGGGATCGCCCATGACTTCAACAACCTCCTCGCGGGGGTCCTGGGATATTCCGAGATTATCCTCACCCAGACGAAGGAGGGCGACCCTTTTCACAAGCCGGCGACGATCATCCGTCAGGCGGCGGAGCGCGGAGCCGACCTTGCCAAGAAGATCCTCATGATCACCCGCAAGGAAAAGATGGAAGCCCGGGCCGTGAATCTCAATGAGATCATCAGGAGCTCCGAGGAGCTCCTGGAGCGGAGCATGCCGAAGAACATTGAGATCACCCTGAAGCTCAAGGACGACCTTCCCCTTATCAAGGCGGACCCCACGCAGATGCAGCAGGTGGTGATGAACCTCGCCGTGAACGCCCGCGATGCCATGCCGACGGGAGGCAGGCTCGTCATCGAGACGTCCGTTGTGGGAAAGGAGAACGGCGCCGCCAACGGGCTCACGCCGGGCAAGGGCGGGTTCCTGAAGCTGTCCGTCTCGGACACCGGCATGGGCATGGACGTGGAGACCCAGCGAAAGATCTTCGACCCCTTCTTTACGACCAAGGAAACGGGGAAGGGCACGGGCCTGGGCCTCTACATCGTCCACTCGGTCGTGAACAACCACGGCGGGTACATCAATCTTTACAGCGAACCCGGCAAGGGCACCCGGTTCAACATTTATCTCCCCGCCACCCCGGGGTTGGCCGCCAAAGAACCCGACGAGCCGGAAGACCTCAGGGGTTCCGGGACCATCCTCGTGATCGACGATGAGTCGCCCATCAGGGAACTGTGCAGGGACCTCCTCGAACCCTACGGCTACACCGTACTGCTTGCGGAGAACGGCGAAACGGGGGTGCAGGTCTTCAAGGAGCACAGGGACTCCATATCCCTGGTGATCCTCGACATGGTCATGCCCAAGATGGGGGGGAGCGAGGTCTTCCAGTCGCTGAAAACGATACGGCCCGATGTAACGGTGCTCTTGTGCTCAGGATACAGCCACAACGGCTTCGCCGGTATCGATACGCTGCTCCAGAGCGGGGCCGGAGGTTTCATCCAGAAACCCTTTACCCGCCATACCATTGCCGGGGAGGTCAAAAAGGCGCTCTTGAGGCAGGAACCGGAAACGAAGCCCTGATCGGCCGACGACCCCGCCTCACGGTCGTTTCCTCGGCGTAATCCGCGAAATCAGCAACTACTCAGGTCAGCCGCTTCGCCCCGGCGCTTTTTTTGCGCCTGTGCTGCGAGACAGGCCTGAGTAATTACCGGAATTAACGAAACCCCTTGAAATCATTTAAGGTATCCGCAAATGAAGCCGCCTGTCCTCTCAGCGCGCTGTTGACACCCTGCCGGATTTTGTGGTATTGTTCTACTTATGGCGATCGATAAAAATGCCGTCATAAAAGAGGCGCAGAAGTTTACAGCGAAGGGCCAGTTTGACAAGGCCATTGCTGAATGGAAGAAGCTCATTAAAGAGTCGCCGAACGACGCCAATATTTTCAACACAATCGGCGACCTCAGCCTCAAAAAGAACGCCAAAGCCGATGCCGTCGATGCCTATAAGAAAGCGGCCGACATTCTCGCCGCCGACGGGTTCTCATCAAAAGCCATCGCCCTCTACAAGAAGGTCGTCAACATCGATCCGAAGAAGGTCGATGTTCACCTTGCCCTTGCCGACCTGAACGCGGAGAAGGGCCTTACCGGCAACGCCCTCGAAAGCTATAAAATAGCGGCAGACCACTACGCCCAGAAGAACGAGATGGCCAAGGCCCTCGGCATCTACCAGAAGATGGCCGACCTCAACCCCGCGAACTTCGCCTTCCGGCTCAAGCTTGCCGAAATGTACGTAAAAGAGGGCCTGAAAAGCGAGGCGGCCAAGGCATACCTTGAGGCGGCGGACGCGCACATGGCCAAGGAGGCCTTCCAGGAGGCGCGCCAGATCTTCGAAAAGGTGCTCGCCCTGGACCCGAACAACAAGGACGTGTATTTCAAGGCCGGCGTGGTCTATTACAAGGAAGGCAAGTTTGTCGAAGCATGCAAGGCCTTTAAACCCGCCTTCGAGCACGACCCCAAGAACCAGGAGCTTGCCGAGCTCTACCTTGACTCCCTGTTCAAGGCCGGCCGCGGTGCTGAAGCGGAAGAGGCTATCAGGAAGCTCCTGTCCCAGGACGCCGGCAGGGTGGACCTGCGGGAAAAGCTCTTCCATATTTATCTTTCCAAGAAAGACTTTGAAAAGGCCCTTACCGAAGCCGTCGCCGTTGCGGACTTCAAAGTGGAAAACAGGGAGTTCGACGCTGCCGATGAACTCTTTAAGAAGCTTGTTGCAGAGAACCCGAAAGATGCCGCCCTGCGGCGCAAGCTTGCCGATTTCTACGGCAATATCAGGCGAGAGGAAGACGGCGCCCGCGAGCTCATCCAGGCAGCCGATATTCTCGCGGTGGGCGGCGACCGAGAGGGCGCCAAAGAGGCCCTCTCCCGCGCGGTGGAGATAGCGCCGGGGATGGAGGAGGCCAGGCGGCGGCTCGAAGCGTTCGACGGACAGCCCGCTTTTGCTCAGGCCGAAGAACCACCCCTTTCTATTCCCGAAGCCGCCGCCCCCGGACCGGCTGCTGTGGATTTCGAGGCAGGGCCGGCTGTTTCAGCAGAGTCGAGGTCGATCGAGGAAGACCCCGCCATTGCCGAGGCGTTTACCGAAGTGGATGTGCTCATCAAGTACGGACTCGCCGGCAAGGCCATTGAACAGCTCGAGGGTATTGCAGGCAGGTTCCCCCAGAGCCCCCAGGTGCGCTTGCGGCTGCGCGACCTCTACCGGGACCAGGGTAATAGCCAAAAAGCAGTGCAGCACGCGCTGGGTCTTGCCGATATCTATTCGGCCGCCGGCATGCAGGAACAGGCTGAAACAGCGCTCCGCTCCGCCCTCGATATGGACCCCGGCAATGCAGCCCTCCAGGCCAGGCTCGGCATGCCTTCCGCTGCGCCGCAGGAGGCGCCCCCGGGGTTCGGAGAACTGCCGGAGTTCGGGTTCGAGGCAGCGCCCGAGGCTGCGGCGTCCGCTCCGGGAGAACCGACGGTAGAATGGCAGCCCCCGATGGAAGAGACCCTTGCCTTTGAAGAGCCCGAATCCTCGGTGGTCTCCGGGCGAGCGGGATCGGCCCCGGAGGCGGCCTCCGGAGAATGGCGGCCTTCTTCGCTCGAAATAGGCGGTGAGCCCTTCGGTGCGGCTTCAGAACCGGCTGCAGCGTCGGCAGAGCCCTTTGCGGCCGAGGTCGACATCAGCGAGGTCTGGGCCGAAGCCGAGTTTTACTATCAGCAAGGCCTCTTCGACGAGGCCCGGGCACACTATGAGAAGATTCTCCAGCTCTCTCCGGGCGACCAGCGGGCGCGAGGGCGGATTGCGGAAATATCGCGCGAGAAGGAAGACGTCCAGGAGTTTTCCAAGCTGGCCGAGGCCGTGGAGGGATTGGAGGGGCTGGTGCCGACCGAAACGGCCGAGGGAGAGCTTGCCTCGAGCACGTCCGATGAAGAAGCCGTGCGCATGCTGATGCAGGAGATCCAGGCGCTCCAGGGCAAGCAAAAGCCGGCCCCTCCGGCCAAACAGCCCCGTGCCGCGTCCGCTCCGGCCGGATTTGCCGCTGATTCCGGGAAAAAACCGGGAAAGGCCAGCGAGAAGAAGAGAGAGGAAGAAGAATTCTTTGACCTCGGCGCGGAACTCGGTGGAGCCGGTACGGCTTCGCCGCGAGCCCCGCGAACGGAAGGGCCTGACGAATTTTTTGACCTTGCCGCCGAACTGAGGGACGAACTGGGCGGCATGGCCGTGCCGGCAAAGGGCGGCGCGTCTTCGGAAGACCAGAGCCTCGATGATATTTTTCAGGAGTTCAAGAAAGGCGTGGAAGCCCAGGCGGGCAGGGAAGACACGGACACCCATTACAATCTCGGCATTGCCTATAAGGAAATGGGGCTTCTCGATGAAGCCATCGGCGAATTTCTCCTCACCCCCGAGGGAGAGCCCAAGTTTATCCAGAGCCGGTATATGCTGGGGCTCTGCTACATGGAAATGGGAGATTTTCGCAAAGCCACTGTGGAGATCGGCAACGCCTTGAACTATTCTGAAAGTCTGGCGAGCGATGCGGAGGACCGGCTCAGCATGAACTATGACCTCGGCCTTGCCTATCAGGGCGCCGGCGAGATGAGCAACGCCCTCGGGCAGTTCCAGAAGGTCTCTGCCGAAGCCCCCGGGTTCCGGGACGTCGCAGCGAAGATCCAGGAGCTCCAGCAGGGCGATTTTATTTCCCTGGACCAGCTCAAGGAAGACATCGAAAAAGAAATCTCCGCCAAGTTCTTCGAGGAAGGCGAGAGAATAGAACGCGAAGAAAAGACCAGAAAAAACGAAAAGGTCAGAAGCTGATCCCTGCCTAAAAAGCAGGCCCCTGCTTAAATAAAAGGCATTAACCTCCCCATTCTGCATGTCTAATCCATTGAAATTCCTGGTTTTTACTATTAGCATCAAAATTGCAAAAATACTGAACAGGAGGCCGCATTCATGAAAAAAATTGAGGCCATCATCAAGCCTTTTAAACTGGACGAAGTAAAAGACGCCCTGAACGCCATCGGCATCCAGGGTATTACCGTAACCGAGGTAAAGGGGTTCGGCAGGCAGAAGGGACATACCGAGCTCTACCGCGGAGCTGAATATGTGGTTGACTTTCTTCCCAAGGTCAAACTGGAAATCATCGCCGCCGACAACCTGGTGCCGAAGATCATCGAAACGATAGAGACCACGGCAAAAACAGGCCGCATCGGCGACGGCAAGATATTTGTAACGCCCGTGGAAGAAGTGATCCGGATCAGGACCGGTGAGCGGGGAGAAGCGGCGATTTAGAAAAACAGTTAAGAACGTTTTGGGTTTTTAGTTTTGAGTTGACAACTGAAAACTAACAACTAAAAACTAAAAACTGAATTACAGAGGAGGAAGCAATGAAACCCAAAGATGTCGTGACGATGGCAAAAGAGAACAAGGCAATGATGGTCGACTTCAAGTTCATGGACTTCCCGGGACTGTGGCAGCATTTTTCCGTACCCGTGGACGAGCTGACCGAGGGCATCTTCGAGGAAGGTCTCGGTTTCGACGGCTCGAGCATCCGCGGATGGCAGTCCATCCACACGAGCGACATGCTCGTGGTGCCCGATGCGGAGACCGCGGTCATGGACCCCTTCACCAAGTATCCCACGCTCTCGCTGATCTGCAATATCGTCGACCCCATCACCAAGGAGCGCTACAGCCGCGACCCTCGCTACATCGCACAAAAAGCAGAGGCGTACCTCAAGTCCACCGGCATCGGCGACACGTGCTACATGGGGCCTGAGCCGGAATTCTTCATCTTCGACGACGTGCGCTTCGACCAGAACTCCCATGAGGGCTACTACCACATCGACAGCGTCGAAGGCATCTGGAACTCGGGCCGTGCGGAAAACCCGAACCTCGGGTACAAGCCGCGCCACAAGGAAGGCTACTTCCCCGTGCCGCCGATCGACTCCCAGGAAGACATCCGATCCGAGATGGTGGCGGAGATGCAGAAGGTCGGCATCTACGTCGAGCGTCAGCACCATGAAGTGGCAACCGCGGGACAGGCCGAGATCGACATCCGGTTCAATCCGCTCGTCAAGTGCGCCGACCAGGTCATGTACTTCAAGTACATCATCAAGAACGTGGCCAAGCGGAACGGGAAGACCGTGACCTTCATGCCGAAGCCGCTCTTCGGCGACAACGGCTCGGGCATGCACACCCACCAGTCGATCTGGAAAGGCGGCAAGCCCCTGTTCCACGGCGACCAGTATGCCGGCTTGTCCCAGATGGCGCTTCACTACATCGGCGGCATTCTGAAGCACGCCAAGGTTCTGGCGGCGTTCACGAACCCAACCGTAAACTCCTACAAGCGTCTGACCCCGGGCTTCGAGGCGCCGGTGAACCTGGCTTATTCGAGCCGCAACCGCTCGGCCTCGATCCGCATCCCCATGTACAGCGCGAACCCCAAGGCAAAACGCGTTGAGGTCCGGTTCCCTGACCCGTCCTGCAACCCCTATCTCGCGTTCGCGGCCATGCTGATGGCGGGCCTCGACGGCATCGAGAACAAGATCGATCCGGGCCAGCCGCTCGACAAGGACATCTACGATATGGCGCCCGAAGAACTGGCCGGCGTCCCCTCCATGCCGGGCTCGCTTGAGGAGGCGCTGGACAACCTCGAGGCGGACCACGATTTCCTGCTGAAGGGCGACGTGTTCACCAAGGACGCCATCGAGATGTGGATCAACTACAAGCGCACCAAGGAAGTGGATGCCCTCAGGCTCCGTCCTCATCCCTACGAGTTCTTCCTGTACTACGACATCTAACATTGCTACCTAATGACCAGGTGAGTTCATGGCCGGGATCCCGATCGGGGTCCCGGTTTTTTTCCACCGTTCTTGAACACGGTCAGGGAATCTCGCAGGACCCTTTCAACCGCCGGAACCATGGTTATATTCTCCTCTTGACATTCTTCGCCGGCTGGCTTAGAATTCGTCAACATGCGGAAGACGATATCTACCATATCGCTCCTGATATTCGCACTTCTCATCCAGAACACCTGCCCGTTCGGCATGGCCGGGAAGAGCACAGTGGCAGCTTCGTGTTCTCATTGCCCCCAAAAGCAGATGCTCAAAGAACCGTCGCCGGACGACGGTCAATTACGAATCGTGTCGAGCCAGGCACAGCCCTTCCCGTTGTACGTCCTCGCAATGCCGCATGTGCATCCCGCGTTCCAGCTCACGCCAATTGCAACACCGCAGCCGTCCATTCCGAACAGCTACAAGGACGCACTGCCCGAAGAACTCCTGAGACCACCCCGCGCCTGATCCGTCCCGACCGCCACATCATCATCGTCTCGCGAAGTCGTAAAAGGAAGCCGTGTGTCTTCACGCGTTCTTGATCGGCTACGCGCGTTCTCTCGGTGTGCATAATTTACAGGGAGGTATATTGTGAATACGAAGAAGCTGCTCCTTCGGAGCTCGATCGTCCTGTACTTTGTCATCGCTTTTGAAGTACTGATCATGATCAGTCCCTTCGCCGGTTTCTTCTACTCGGCGTTCAACCCGGTGCTCTTGAAGCTCGCTGCCCAACCGTCAACACGGTGGCTCAGCGCCTTTTATCTGCCTCATATGATCCAGCCGCAGGACGGGTTCCTGCAGGTCGTGCGGGTCATGGGATCGGTCCTGTTCGTCTGCGGCATGGTCGTCTTTCTGGTCTGCGCCGCGCAGATCTATACCGCCAAGTTCACGAAAAGGGGGGCCGTGCTTGGCGGCCTCTATGCGCATGTCCGCCACCCTCAGTACCTGGCTCTCGGGATAGCGGGGCTTGGCCTGTCGATCCTCTGGCCCCGGTTCCTGACCATCGTCCTTTGGCTGATCATGACGATCGTGTATTACTTTCTGGCAAAAGACGAGGAGCGGCGGATGCTCAATGCTCACGAAGCAACCTACCGGTCGTATATGAACAAGACCGGGATGTTCCTGCCGCTGAGCCTCGAGCGCCTTTTACTGCCGTCATCACCCTTGAAAAAGGCCGCGCTTATGGCCGGCTTTGCCGTGGTCGTACTCGGAGGTGCGTTTCTGCTTCGCGCCTATACGATCAGCACTTTGACCATGTGGAACGGGACCGAAAACGTCGCTGCCATTGCGATCCTTCCCGAGGACGGCTTCAAGATGGAGCATCGGATGGCTGATATTCTCGCCCTTCCCAGGGTGAAGGAGCGCCTTCAGAACGGCAAACAATATCTCGCCTATTTTCTTCCGCAGAACTACATCATGCAGGGTATGATCGCGGATACGGGCGGCGACTGGAAGCTCTACAAACAGCATCATACGATCGCCATGATCACGGACTGGGTCTTTCACCCGTTTCGGCATTTGCGGGAAGGGCATCACGCCATGCCGGGCGGCATGCACATGCAGCACCAGCGGAATGCAGGTATGCAGGATGACGCAATCAAGAGGTTGATCTTCCTTTCGCTGGAAGATGTGGAAGTAAAGAAACCGGCCGACTTGTTCTCGATAAACGCGTTGCGGGTGCCGCAGTTCATGGTGGATGTAGACGTGCACACTTTGGGCTTGCTTGATATCAAGGAGCTGAGTCATGGAAGCGGCTGGGGCACGGTGCCGACGCCGGTGTTTTAAATTCGGAATGAAAACCAAGGAGAATAAAAATGAAAAGACGATTAATGGCACTATGTTTGGCATCGACAGTAATACTGGCGATGCTTGTTTCGGCATATGCGGCCATCCTGGGAGCGAAAAAAGAGGGCCCGGTCGAGTATGTTGGCGCGCAAAAAGACATCTTCAAGACCGGCATGGCCGCGAGCGTCGTGTCCCTTGAGGAACTGGGAGGGAAGAAGGGAGTCTTTGCGATCGGCCCGATCGAGGGACTCGATGGAGAGATCACGATATTCGACTCCAGACCCTACATCACCAAAGTGCGCGGCAATGACTATATCGTGGACAAGACGTTCAAGCACGGGGCGTTCTTCCTCGTCTGGACGGAGCAGGCGACGTGGACCGATGTGCCGGTACCGGCGACGATAAAGGGCTACGCGGACCTGCAGGGGTTCGTGAAGGAGCAGGCGCACAAGGCGGGGCTCGATACGAATAAGCCGTTCCCGTTCCTGCTTGCCGGAACTCCCGAGGAGATCAAGTGGCACATCAACGTGGACCGGACGGAAGGGAAGCCCATCACGAACGAACTGTTCGTAAAGTCGAAGGAGCCCTATGTGACAAAGCATGAACCGATGGACATCGTCGGATTCTATGCGGAGGGCCATCCCGGTGAATTCATCAGCCAGTATGCTCCGGCTATCCAGGAAGGATCGGGCATGAAGAATGCGATCCACCTCCACCATGTGTCGCGCACGAGCAAAGCATCAGGCCACATAGACGATATTACGCTCGGTGGTGGAATGGTGCTTCGTTTGCCGAAGCCGTAGTTTAACGCTCACTGCTCGCAACGCCGCATCCCCATTTGAATCAAGGAGCGAGCGTATTCCCCTAGCTTGCTACGGGGTTAGCGAGCGATTAGAATAACTAGAACTTCCTTGAGGATCGAAGATTCCCCGCTGCTTGCTGCGGGGAGCTTCAATCCGACCGGGACCCGCTCAAAAGGGTTCCGGTTTTTTTTTGTCGGAACGCAGCCGCGATAGTTTCGCCCGTCCGATGAATCCAGGAACGAGTGCATTCCCCGTAACTCGCTGCAAAAAGCTTCAATTCCTGCTTTATGCGCCTCATCGCCTTTATGAAATTTTGATGGTTATTCGTATGGTTTTAACTTCTAAAAAAGCAGCCGCGGAAATTTCCTCTTTTTCCTCTCATTTGCCGTCCGGCCCACCGGAAGTCATGATATAATAATTGTTCGTATGCTTCGTTTGAAGCTCCATGCGAAATTTCTCAGCCTTATTCTGGGCAGCCTGGTCGTATTTTTCTCCATTATTACGGCCGTGGTTGTGCACCGGGAGTCCTCCCTGCTTGCCCAAAAGGCATTGGAAAAACAGCGGCTTCTCGCCTTTACGCTCTCCTGCGGTCTTAAGGAGAACATGCGACAGGGGGCGCCGAAAAGCACGCGGGCCCTTATCAGCAGCCTCAGGGGAACTTCAGGTCTGGTCAGGCTGGACGTGCTCCGCAGGGACGGATCGCCGGCCTTCGGGGCCCCCCGGAGTTATAATGACCTTCCGCAGCTCGAGAAGGTGTTTTTCACAGGGGAAGAAGTCGACTTTCAGGAGCAGGGCCCCCGTCCCCTCCACACCATGCTCGTTCCGCTTCGGAACGACCTGGAGTGCCGGAAGTGTCATGGCAGCAAGCCCCCTCTGCTCGGGGCCATTCTCATCTCCCTGTCGCTGCAGGACATCCAGCGGGAGACCGGCGCGAGCGCCAGAAGCCTTACGGCCCTCCTTTCGGTCCTGATCCTTATCGTGGGCGCGATCCTCTACGCCGCAGTCAGGAAAACCGTTCTGCAGCCCCTCAAAACGCTTTATCACGGAGCAACGACCATTGGCGCGGGCACGCTTTCACACCGGATCGGGCTGAATACGCACGATGAGTTTGAAGACCTCGCACGCGCATTCAACGAAATGGCCGGGAAGCTCGAAGAGGCCCGCACGGGCTTCGAGAACATGTTCAAGAAGAGGACCGCCCAGCTCTACAAAAACGTGAGCCTTACCCGGGGGATCCTTGCGAGCATGTCGAGCGGCGTGGCGCTCCTTGATATGGACGGCCGGGTGAAGCTCATGAACCGCCAGGGGGCACAGATCCTGCGCTGCCACGACGAGGCGGTGATCGGAACGCGGCTGGCCGACCTCTTCCCGTCGACGTCGCTGTTTATGGACGCGGATACGGAGGCCTATCGGGAGATTGATATCCAGACAGCCGACGGCGGGATTGTCCCCATCGGCTTTTCGAGCACCTACTACCTGGGCGAACAAGGCGAGCACGAGGGCGTGATCGTGGCGTACCGCGACCTGACGGAGCTGAAGACGCTCCAGTCCGAACTTCTGAGCAAGGAACGCTTTGCGGCCATGGGCAAACTGGTGGCGGGTGTAGCCCATGAAATCAGGAACCCCCTGTTCGGGATCAGCTCCATTGCCCAGCTCTTTGAGCGCGACCTCAAAACCCCGGTGCACCGGGAACTGGTCGGCGCGCTCCTGTCCGAAACAAGGCGGTTGAACCATCTCGTTGAAGAGCTCCTGATTTACGGCAGGCCCATGAAGCTGCGCCTGGAACGGTGCGATTTGCGGCGCCTGTGGGAAGACGTGTTTACGATGCATCGGGAAGAACTCGAGCGGCGTCGAATTGCCATAACCGGAGATTACGAAGTGCGCCATCCTGTCGCCTATCTTGATGCCCACCAGATCCGCCAGGTCTTTCTCAATTTGCTCAGAAACGCCCTTGACGCCACGCCCGACGGCGGTGCGATCACCATACGGTTGCTCATTGAGGACCGCTATATCATATTCAAGGTGGTCGATTCAGGCGCCGGGATCCCCGCGGAGAACCGCGACAGGGTCTTCGACCTTTTCTTTACGACCAAGTCAAGGGGCACGGGACTGGGCCTGGCCATCTGCAAAAAGATCGTGCAGGACCACGGCGGCGAGATCACGATCGAGAGCGGGGAGGGACGGGGGACGACGGTAATGGTAAAATTGCCTTACCAGGCGGGCCCGGAAGAGGACGGCCGGTGAAGCGCCAAATACCAAAATCCAAACAGCTATGCCGCGAATTCTTATCATAGACGACGAATCATCAATACGGGCCATGCTGCTTCACCACTTTGCGACCCGGACGTGGGACGCGCTGGAAGCGGCGTGCGGCGCCGACGGGCTGCGCCTTGCCGACGAAGCCACGCCCGATGTCATTCTTCTCGATATGCGCCTTCCCGATATGGACGGCCTGGAGGCGCTGAGGTCGTTGCGGAAAAAAGGGTGCTCGGCTTCCGTGATTATCATGACGGCCTGGGGGACGATCTCGAACGCCGTGGAAGCCGTAAAACTCGGCGCCGAGCAGTATCTCACAAAGCCCTTCGAGCTGATTGAGCTTGATACCACCCTGGACCGGATCATCGAGGCAAGAAAGCTCAGATTGGAGAACCTCTATTATCTTGAACGCCTGGACCACGCGGTGGTGGGGGTCTCCAACGAGGTGCTGAAACTCCACCGCATGATCGACCTCATGGCGGAAAACGCCGACACCACCGTGCTGCTTCTCGGAGAGAGCGGAACGGGCAAGGAGCTTGTCGCCCGTGAGATCCACCGGCGGAGCGCCCGGCGGGCGAGGCCTTTCCTGGACATCAACTGCGCGGCGCTCCCGGAGGGGCTCCTTGAGAGCGAGATGTTCGGGCACGAACGGGGCGCGTTCACGGGAGCGCACGAGCTCAAGCGGGGATTGTTCGAGGTCGCCGACGGCGGCACGGTTTTCCTGGACGAGATCGGCGAGATGCCGGTCCCGGTGCAGCCCAGGCTCCTCCGCGTCCTGGAAAGCCGAAGCTTCAAGCGGGTGGGCGGCACCCGTGAGCTCCAGGTGAACGTGCGCATCATCGCGGCGACGAACAGCGATCTGGCCCGGTCCGTTGACGAAGGCCGCTTCCGGGAGGACCTTTACTACCGCCTGAACGTGTTCCCCCTTCTCATGCCGCCGCTCCGCGAGCGGCCGGAAGACATCCCCGCGCTCACCGGGTATTTTGTGAACCAGTTCAACCAGACGCTGAAGAAAAAAATCACCGGCTTCACCGAGGCGGCCATGGAGGCCATGACGCTCTATCCCTGGCCCGGCAATGTGCGCGAGCTGAGAAATGTCGTCGAGCGCGCGCTCGTGCTCTCCAAAGCGCCTATTATAGGCGTGGACCTGCTTCCGCGCGAGATCGCCGACGCCGGGGGGATCCCGCAGGCCCCGGAGCAGCCCGCGAGGAAGGCCCAGGGCCCCTGGAGATCTCTGGACAGAATGGAGCGGGAGTATATTCTGGAGGTGTTCAGGGCCGAGAAGGAGAACCGTTCGGTAACGGCGAAAGTCCTCGGCATAGCGCGTTCGACCCTGCTGGAGAAGCTGAAGAAGTACGGGGTCAAGTAAGGCAGGAGACCGTAGACGGTGTATACGGCAGGCAGCAGCCAGGGAGGAGCGGAGGCAGGTTCGCCCCTGTGCACCGTATGCTGAATGCGGGCTCCGTGCATTTCCTGCCCTGAGTTTTTTCTTGATTTTTCCCCCGATTCATACCATAATGCTCCCCTTGAAATATCATTTTTCCACTTTGAGGAGGTTTCATCCATGCGAATCATTCTTTTAGGAGCGCCGGGCGCCGGGAAAGGCACGGTGGCCAAGCTCCTGACGGCACTCGACGGTTCGGTCCAGATATCCACCGGCGACATCCTGCGCGGCGCGGTAAAGGCGGGCACGCCCCTCGGCAAAGAGGCCCAGGGATTCATGGACCGGGGCGACCTGGTCCCCGATTCCCTCATCATGGGCATCATGGAGCAGCGGCTCCAGGAGCCGGACATGAAAAAGGGGTTCCTGCTCGACGGGTTCCCGCGGACCATTCCCCAGGCCGACGCGCTCGACGCCCTGCTCAAGAAGCTCCAGATCAAGCTCGACCTGGTGGCGAACATCGAAGTCCCCCGCGACGTGATCCTGGACCGCCTGACGACCCGCAGGACCTGCTCCAACACCTCCTGTCAGGAGATCTACAACGTGAAGAGCAACCCGCCCGCCCCCGGCGACAAGTGCAAGAAGTGCGGCAGTCCCGTGATCCAGCGCGCCGATGAGACCGTGGAGGCCATCAGCAAGCGGCTGGACGTGTACAACGAGAAGACGGCCCCCCTCATCGGGTACTATGAAAAGAAGGGCATGGTCCTCACCATCCGCGAGACATCGAGCGACGGCGTGGTGAATGCGATCAAGAAGGGGATTGCGGCGAAGAAGTAGTTTTCTGCATAGACAGGCAATGCGAAGGGCGGGATGACATCATCCCGCCCTTTTTTGTCCTTATTCGCGCACAGATAGCAGAAACTCTTTCCCTTGTTCGCAATATCCGGCAGCCCCGCGGTCAGACCGTTCTATGGTATACTTGTGACGATGCGGTCACGGCCGCGCCTGGCGGGCTGAGTTCAAGGTGCGGATCGTTGAAAGGGAGGTTCGTATGCGACGAGTGTTCGTGCTTCTATGCCTGGGCATCCTCTGCTCCTGCGCCGGCGCTCATCGCGCGGGACAGGCGGTGGATTCGTCGAGCATCCTTTACATCCAGGGGGTCGTTGAGTCTGTGTCGAAGAACGAAGTGGTCCTGCGGCTGCAGCTGCCGGAGTTCAAAAAGGCCGATACGGCAGTGCAGGAGCTTGCGCACCGAGTCGTTGAGAAATGTATGGTGCTCGAAGGCATCCGTACCGAGATGAACGGCGAGCCCGCTGTCGTCCGGGAAACGCGGGGAAGCTCGGTGAGCCTTCAACTGGAACAGCCCTTCGGAGGGGCTGCGGGATCGCTCGTGCGGCTGAAGGTGCCGAAAAAAACGATCGCCGTGGTCGATTTCGAGGTTATCAGGGGCAGGGAGAAAGATGCGGGCCGGGTGACGCTCGAAGGCCTGACCACGGCGCTGATCGATTCGGGCCACTTTACCGTTGTTGAGCGGACGAAGCTTCAGGCGGTCCTGACCGAGATCGGGCTGAGCATGACGGGCCTGACGAAGGAGACGCCTGATAAGGTCGTCGGAAACCTGCTCATGGCCGACCTGCTCCTGACCGGGACCCTGGCGCAGCAGGGTATGGTATGGGACACGAACCTCCGGATCGTGAACGTGCGCACAGGCCAGGCAATGGCAGCCATCTCCACGCAGATGAAAATGAGCGCGCTGTCAGACATTCGCGATACAGGCGCACTTGACGAGGATTTTGAGGGGAATACTATTTCTTCATCATGGCTTACGGGACATCGAGCCCGCGGCGCCTTCCGCGTTACGCATGATACGACGTCGGGCGCTGATTCGTCGAGCCGTTCGTTCCGGATGGACTACGATCTTCAGGTCATTCCCAGGGAGGAGATGTTCGCCAGGATAGCGAACATGCTGAAGCGCGACCTTTCGTTGTACAGCGGTATCGAGTTCTCCGTCAAGGCGAGCGCATCGTCCACCGGCGCGCTCCGGATGCTCACATCGGACCACGAGGACGCTAATACGATCGATGCATGGGGTGGGACATTCGAAATAGGGCCGGAGTGGAAAAAGGTCAGAATACCCTTCTCCGAGATGGTCGTGCTGCGTGGATGGATCAAGCGGGGAGCGCAGTCATACGGGGCCAAGCCGGGCAAGCAGATACTCGACCTGAGCCGTGTTGAGAGCATCGAAGTGGGAGTGCCGAAGCAGCATAATCCCGTGCTGAAGGGAAGCATGTGGCTCGATAAGGTGAGGTTCTACAGCGAGTGAGAGGGGGCCTTCTATGATGAGAACGTGGATCGTTCGCCTCACTTTTTTACGGCAGTGCTTGTGCTTCGTTTGACGGGTACGTACGTTCCTGAAAATGACAACAGATAGCGTCTCGACACGGGGATGGAGATTTGTGCAAATGATTGTTGCATTCCTCGGGATAATATGATTAACTTTATAGCCTATGGACTTTCGTGCCGTCATCTCAGCCTTGTTGGGGAAATTTAACGAGCATCACGTGCGATACGGTCTCATGGGTGGCTTTGCCCTGGGGCTCTGGGGTGTCGGCCGGGCGACCATTGACCTGGATTTTCTCGTCAGTCGTGATGATCTGGACAAGATCGATACGGTGATGTCGGGACTCGGCTATGAGAGGAAGTTCAAGAGCGAAAACGTCTCCCAGTATGTTTCTCCCTCGAAACTTTTCGGCGAAGTGGATTATCTTCACGCTTTCCGCGAGGCAAGCACGGAGATGCTGGAACGCGCGGAAGAGAAGGCTATCTTCAGCGGAGCCTTGAAGATCAAGGTGCTCAGGCCGGAAGATCTCATTGGCCTGAAACTGCAGGCGATCAAGAACGATCCTGCCAGAAAAGAAAAGGATATGGCGGATATTAAGGCGTTGGCCTCGGTTTTGAAGGGGCGTCTTGACCGGCAGATGATAGAAAAATATGCTTCGATCCTTGATGCCGAGGAGCTGCTGAAGGGCCTTAATGAAGAATGGTGAGATGAAACTATCGAAGATCGCAGAACAGGAGATGCGGAAATATTCGCGTTCAACGGCGTTCAAGAACGAGATGGATGTCGTGGCGGGCGGGCGGCACAACCCTTTTATCAGGGATGGTGTTGCGGATGTGGATGCCTATGTAGAGTTTGTTTCTTCCTTCAACGAATTCATTGGTCATCGACCGAAACCGTTTGTTTCCATGAGCGGCAGTGACATGCGCCTCTGATACTGTTCCTCGTGCCTGTACGACCCCGCGGCTTACAGCCTCACCGCCACTCCCCGTTCCTTCAGGTATTCTTTTGCCTGTCTGATGGTGTATTCCCGGAAGTGAAAGATCGAGGCCGCAAGCGCGGCATCGGCTTTGCCCTTGGTAAAGCCTTCATAAATATGCTCGAGGTTTCCCACGCCGCCTGAGGCGATGACGGGAATCGTGACCGCTTCGGCAACAGCGCGGGTAAGCTCCAGGTCATAGCCGGTCTTCTGTCCGTCCTGGTTCATGCTCGTGAGCAGGATCTCCCCGGCGCCGTACTCCTCCATCTTGCGCGCCCAGGCAACAGCATCGATGCCCATGGGCTTCCTGCCGCCGTGCGTGTAGACTTCCCATTTGAGTGCGGAGTGCGGAGTGTGGAGTGTCGAGTTGGAGAGGAAGAGAGCGCGATATTTTGGGTCGTCGGCCCAGGTGAGGGGCGGCTTGAAGTCCTTGTCGTGGGCAACGACCCGCTTCGCGTCGATGGCAACGACGATGCACTGGCTGCCGAAGCGCATGGAGGCTGCCTTGATGAATTCCGGGTCGTGGACCGCGGTAGTGTTGATCGAGACCTTGTCCGCTCCGGCAAGAAGAAGGTTCCGGATATCATCGAGGTTCTTGATCCCGCCTCCTACGGTCAACGGCATGAAGACCTGCTCGGCGGTCCTTCGGACCACGTCGAGGATGATGCCCCGCTCTTCGTGGGACGCGGTGATGTCGAGAAACGTGAGCTCGTCAGCGCCCTGCTCGTCGTAGACCTTCGCGATCTCAACAGGGTCGCCGGCGTCGATGAGGTTCACGAAGCTCACGCCCTTGACGACCCGGCCTCCCTTCACGTCGAGGCAGGGTATGATTCGCTTGGTTAACATAAGAGTTCCGTTTCGCCTTCTTTTACGGCTGTCATTGCAAGGAGCGTAGCGACGAAGCAATCTCTGTTTCCTAAGGCGAGATTGCCGCGCTCCCTTCGGTCGCTCGCAATGACGGTGGAATTACCGCGCGCACCGGTTGTCGTTCAATTTGACGAACGTGATGGCTTCCTTCAAGTTAAGGGAACCGCTGTAGATCGCTTTCCCGGTGATCACGCCGCTTACTCCGGAATACCTGACCGCCATCAGGTTCTCGATGTCCTTGAGCGTATGGACGCCGCCTGAGGCGATGACGGGGATGTGGAGCGCTTCCGCCAGCGCCTTCGTGGCCACGATATTCGGCCCTGAGAGCATGCCGTCGCGCTTGATGTCCGTATAGATAATGGCGATGACGCCGTAATCCTGCATTTGCTTCGCGAGGTCAACGGCCTTGACCCTCGTCACTTCCGCCCAGCCCTTGATCGCCACCAGACCGTCCTTGGCGTCGATGCCCACGATGATCTTGCCGGGAAATTCTCCACAGGCTTCCCGCACAAAGGACGGATTCTCGATCGCCGCGGTGCCGAGGATGATCCGGTCTATGCCGATCGAAACGAGCGATCGGATCGTTGCCATGTCGCGGATGCCGCCGCCGACTTCAATGGGCATCTTGACGGCGGCCCGGATGGCCATGATGGCGTCGAGATTTTTCGGCGCCCCTGCAAAGGCGCCGTTCAGGTCCACCACGTGGAGGAGCTCGGCGCCCTGGGTCTCCCAGTGCTTCGCCGTGATCGCGGGATCGTCGGAATAAACGGTGGCCTTGTCCATGAGCCCCTGTTCCAGGCGCACGCACTTGCCTTCTTTTAGATCGATGGCGGGAATGATGAGCATATGTTTAAATTTTAAATCCTAACCCGGACAAGCCGGAACCAAACATGCCACGAAGGCACGAAGGCACGAAGAAATTCATAAAGAGGTTAGAAGTTTGGTAATTCCTTAATTCTTCGTGTTTTCTTTGTGCCTTAGAGCCTTCGCGGCTGAATTTTGTTTTCATTTTGCGATTAGGATTTTGTGCTTATCCTTTCTGTTCTCCGAAGCGCTTCAGGATACTGAGCCCCAGCGCCTGGCTCTTCTCCGGATGGAATTGGACCGCGAAGACGTTGTCCTTCCAGATGCTTGAAACGAACTCGAACCCATAAGGGGTGGTCGTTGCAATGACGCTCCTGTCCTCAGGCACCGCGTGGAAGGAATGCACGAAGTACACGTAGCTGTTCTCCGGGGTTTCCCCGAGGGCAGGAGGCCGCCGCTTGATCGAAAGAGAGTTCCAGCCCATGTGAGGGACCTTCAACGTTTCGAGTGCCCCCGATTGAGACGTTCGAGGGCAGGCTTCGCGCGGAGTGCCGAATGCAGGACCTTTAAATCTGATCACGCGGCCCTTGATGATGTCCAGCCCCTTCGAGATGCCGAACTCCTCGCTTTCTGTAAAAAGAAGCTGGAGTCCCAGGCAGATGCCGAGGAAGGGCTTGCCGGAGCGGATGCTTTTGTGCACCGCATCGATGAGGCCGAACTGCTCCAGGTTCCGCATGCAGTCCGGGAAAGCGCCCACGCCGGGGAGAACGACCTTCGAAGCATCGAGGATCGTTTTCGGATCGCGCGTGACCACAGCCTCGTGGCCCATGCGCTCGAAGCCCTTCTGGACGCTCCGCAGATTCCCCATTCCGTAATCAATGATTGCGATCATAGCTGAACCTTACTGCATTGGAAGTTGTAAATTGTAAAAGTCAAATTTGATGATCTCGTAAGAAGTCAATTTTTCACACGAAGGCACAAAGACACAAAGAAAGGCATATTGAAAACATTCAGGTTTTCCTTCGTGACCTCCGTGATCTTTGTGTGAGAACGGTTTTTACGGAACCATTAAATTTTAAACTTACAATTTGCAATTTGCTATTTGAAATGCCCTTAGATCTTACCCTTCGTCGAGAGCACGCCCTTGATCCTCGGATCGAGGCTTGTTGCCTGGTCCAGGGCGCGGCCGAAGGCCTTAAAGATGCCTTCAAGCATGTGGTGGACGTCCCGGCCGTAGAGGAGGCGGATATGGAGGTTCATGCCCGCGTGGTTGGCCACGGAGCGGAAGAAGTCCTCTGCAAGCCCCGGGTCGAAATCCTTGAGCTTGTGCTTTTTCGGCAGTTCCACCTGGTAGGCCAGGTAGGGCCTGCCCGACAGGTCCATGACCACCTGCGCCAGGGCCTCGTCCATGGGCACCGTGACATCGCCGTACCTGCGGACGCCCTTGCTGTCACCCAGGGCCTTCTTGAGCGCCTGGCCGAAGGCTATCCCCAGGTCCTCCACGGTGTGGTGGTCGTCGATCTCCGTATCTCCCTTGGCCTTCACCGTGAGGTCGAAGAAGCCGTGCTTCGCGATATGCGAAAACATATGGTCCATGAACGGCACCGAGGTCTTGATGCTGTACGTTCCCGTGCCGTCGAGATCCAGGGAGATCTTGATGTCCGTCTCTTTGGTCTTGCGTTCGATCGTCGCTTTGCGAGGCATTTTGTCTCCTGAAAAAGTTAAGGAGTTGAGGGGTTCAAGCGTTGAGGAGTTAACTCCCCAACTCCATAACTCTTAAACTCCAAAAACTTTATTAAGTTCTACGATGAACTCATCGTTCTCTTCCGGTGTCCCTACGGTCACCCGCAGGCAGTTCTTGAGCGGACCGGGCCTGTTCAGGTTCTTGACGAGTATTCCCGCCTGCTTGAGAGCAGTATAGATCGCCGTCGCGTCCTTTTTCGTCCTGAATAAAATGAAATTGGTTTCCGACGGGTAAGCAGTAATTCCCTGCATGCGAGACAAGGCATTATAAAGTCTTTCCCGCTCGGAAATCAACAGGGAAATCTGCTGGTTCAGCACGTCCTGGCGCCTGAGCGCGACCACGGCGGCCCTTTGTGACAGGACGTTGATGTTGTAGGGCAGTCTGATCTTGTTCAGCTCTTCGATGACCCCCGGCGCGGCCGTAAGCGCACCGATGCGAAGCCCGGCAAACCCGATCTTCGACAGGGTCCGGAGGAGAATCATGTTCGGATGCTTGTCGAGAAAGGGCAGGAAACTCTTCCCAGAAAAACTGTAATAGGCCTCGTCAACCACCACGGCGGCATTCACCTTTTCCAGTATTTTTCGAACGCCGTCATCGGAGAACCGGTTTCCCGTGGGATTATTGGGACAGGCGAGAAAAATGACCCTGGCTTTGACCTGTCGTGCCTTTCTGATAAGCTTGTCGGCATCGAGGTCGAAATTCATATCGAGCGGTACGGCGGCCACCTTTTGTGAAAGCGCCCGTGCCGTTATCTCGTACATGGCGAAGGTCGGCTCCGGAATGAGCACCGGTCCGCCGAATGCCAGGATGATCGTCTGGATGAGTTCATCGGAGCCGTTT
This sequence comes from Nitrospiria bacterium, assembly GCA_919901555.1. GTDB lineage: Bacteria > Nitrospirota > UBA9217 > UBA9217 > UBA9217 > CAKKPG01. Next base: position 47,228 of record CAKKPG010000061.1, read on the forward strand.
CCGAGGACCATCCGGTCCGGGTCCATGCCCCACATGGCGGCAATGGCCTGCTTGAGCTCTTTTGCCGATGGGTCCGGATAGAGGTTGATGCGGGTATTTCCGACATCCGCGGAAATCTCCCTTCTCACTTCCTCGGGAAGCGGGAAGGGATTCTCCATGGCGTCGAGCTTGATGCGGACCGGTGTTTCGTCAATGTGGTAAGCCTTGAGCTTACGGACAGAGGGCTTGATGAGCTTTGTTATGTTTTTTGTTTTGGACGATTTTGCCAGCATAACGTCTTAAATATACAGGAAACAGAGACTGCGTACAAGGGGAAAAATTGTGCTCGCTGAGTCATAGTCCTGCCTGCCAAGCCTGCGATTGTCGTAATATCGAACAAGCCATTGACAGATTATCGTACTTATGATAGTATGGTGTCATTAGTCAGTTACAAATCAAATTCTTCTCATAATGGGAAGAATATTTCTTCAATGTTTTGATTTTTACCGCAATTTTGCAATTTTCAATTTGCATTTTACAATTCCGGCTTGTCCGGGTTAGGGGAGGAGTCAATGAGCATTTATGGGAAAATAGGGCACCGGATCAAGGAGCTGCGGGAAAAGGTCGGAATGAGTCAGGATGCGCTGGCGAAGCATATGAAATTGCCCCGTCCAGCCATCTCTCAAATCGAGAGCGGCGCGAGGAAGATCGCTACCGACGAGCTTATTAAGTTCTCACAGATATTCCATGTGACAGTAGATGACCTTCTCAATCCCGGAAAAGAGCCGGAAGTCCGTCTGCACGAGGGGAGGGAAGAAAAGGCGCCCAAACCGCAAATGCGGATCAGCGTACCGCAAAAAAATCTCCAAAAGTTCAAGGAAGTGCTGCTGTACATCCTGAACAAGGTCGGCGCTAAACAGAACATCGGGGAGACGGTCATTTACAAGCTCCTCTATTTCATGGATTTCGACTTCTATGAAAAGTATGAGGAGCAATTGATCGGCGCTACCTATCAAAAGAACAAGTACGGACCCACGCCCATCGAGTTCGCCAAGATCGTCGAACAAATGACCGTCCGCGAGGAGATCATGAAGGTCAAGAGCGAGTATTTCAATTACCCGCAAACCAAGTACTTGCCTCTCAGGACGCCGGACCTTACGAAGCTTACGGCGACCGAGGTTGAAGTAATCGACGATGTCCTGAACAGGCTTTCCGACATGAACGCAAGCCAGATCAGCGCCTACTCCCACGGCGATGTGCCGTGGGTCACGACCAACGACGGCGATGCCATAGAGTACGAGTCCGTTTTTTACCGCACACCGCCCTATTCCGTGCGGGCCTATGCGGAAGAGAACTGATGGAGGGCTCGTTCTACAGTTTGTTTATCGGGACGCTGTTCAAGAGGATATCGCATGTCCCGGAGTTTGAAAAGGACCTGAAGAAACTCGTCAAGCGGTTCTCTTCCATTGAAGAGGATTTGCAGAATTTTATCAGGTTCGCTGTGAGCTTATACCATAAGCAGAAGATCGACAGCAGGGCGATCTTTCACATATCCGATCTCGGCATCCGCTCCCCGAAGATCTACAAAGCCAAGAAATTCGCCTGCAAGGCGCTGAAAGGCAAAGGCGCGCAATCGGGGATCAGGGTCATCTATGCGTATCACCAAGAAGAGGATAGGATAGAGTTCATTGAGATATATTATAAAGGGGATAAGGAGAGCGAGGATCGGGAGAGGATGCTGAGGATTTATAAGAAATAAGCCGCCTTGCCCTTTTCCGGTTAATGCTATGGGGTACAAAGCGAAAAAGACGGAACACTCGGGATCGAAAAAGGGCAGCGGCTCTTACTGGGGACGAAAAGGCGATGCGAAAAAAGAAAGCAATCGCAAGCGCCGTGAAGATAGTAAGATGTTGATTCGAGAGACAAAAAGAGTATAATAACAGCAGCCGTCAAGATTCGTATTCCGGAAAGAAAAACAGTATGAAACCAACAGGGCAGAATAACGAACAAAGACGCCCGAACGCTGTTCAAAATATCTTCCCAGGCCGCCCATAAAGATCTTGTCAAACTCGTTCAGATGGGCGTTATCAAGGCGGTCGGACAGGGACGGAGCCTGTCGTATGAGCTCAAATCGAGTTGATGATTAGGTTGATGATTAGGTTGATGATTATCCGTTGCGGGGTGAAATACGAAGGGTGGGCTCGGATTACTTCACAGACCAAATCGTTAGGAGAGCCGGATTCAAATCGGCGGTATTGACGAATGGCTTGAGTCTGATTGCTGCGTATAATACGCTTGAATGAGTATTTTTCCTGTGTTAAAATGAATAAAGTGATAATACGTTCGGTCGCAATCAATGAGAGGAGTTCTTTGGATTCATGGTGGACTGGGGCCGCTTCAATCCGTCGGATTTTGAATATGACTTCGACAATGATAAGCTTGAAGCTCACCGCGTTTCCTTCGAAGAAGCGATTGAATGTTTTTTCTCGGATTTTGAAATTCGACGCAACAAAACATACGCCGACCGCTATCAACTCGTCGGCCATACGATGGGCGGCAGAAAGCTGAAAGTCATATTCCAGTTGAAACCGGGCAATATCGTCAGGATCATTACAGGATGGCCAGTATGAAAACGAAACGAAAAATGAAACGCCTATCGGAAGAGGAAGTCGACGCTCTTGTCGTTGCCGAGGCCGGTGTCGAGTCGGCCTGGTCAAAACCCGTGAAGGTGCGAAAGACGAAGACTGAATCGCTGACGCTTCCATCCTCGCTTGCTGCCAGGGCCGCGTTCTTTGCCGGACTGCACCGCGAAACGCGGTTGAACGACTGGCTCAAGCGGGTCATCCAGGAGCGCATTGACCTTGAAGAAGCGGCATTTGCAGGTCTTAAACGCGAACTCGTTTCCGGTGCAAAAAAAGGCCGTTGACGCCGGCGATCAGGGCGCGGGCGCTTTCCGGGCAGGAACGGCGCACCGTTTGCACGCTGGGATGAATAGCCAGGGGAACAGACATCACGAGGCCGGTTGATTCATCCTTAACCGGCTTTTTCTTTTGGCAGCTAACGGTAAGGACTTCAAGGTATGCAGAATCTAAAGCTTGTCTGGGAAAAAACGAAAAAGGACTTCGACAAGCATGAACGAGCGCTCGTCGATTGTTGTATCGCCTTTTTAAGGAAGTCAGCCCGGCATTATCTTAATCAGGGCAGAAGAGTATATTTTAGCGAAAACAACGTTGTCCATTGGGGTGAAGGAGATTTCGGAAGGCTGGTGATCGAGGGCAGCGAGGAAACAAGCGATGTCTTCGGCGAGTATATTGTCGAGATCAGCTTTGAGCCTGTAATCGGCAACGATATACTAACCGGTTATACAGAAATAACGACAGACAACCTTGACGCCATACGGTATCGCATTTCGTGAAATGTATCACTTTGTTATAGTGCAATAATATGACCGGCTATATGGCCTTGAGACAATGCCAGAAGCACGTATTGCAGCAGCAATCTGAAAGCCACCGGATTTACTCAAAAACGGGGTGAAATAAGAAGGTGGATTCCGATTACTTTACGGGAGAGTGATTATTAGCATAGCTGAATGGCAACGAAGGGTTATTGACCGAACTTCTTTGAAAGAGGATACGAATGCCCAAGAAACCGATTGCACGCAAAAAGAACGCAGCCGTAAAAAAGAAGCAAAAGCCGGCGTATCTCAGGGAAATCCAGATAAAGTATAAAAAGATGTGGGTCAAAGCAGGCTCGCCCGTGGGCAAGAGGATAACCGGAGCACGGCAGGTGTACGAGTTGTTTTCGGACCTGCAGAATGAAGGCAAGGAAAAGCTCATAACCATCAGCCTTGATGTGAGGCTGAAAATCATCTGCTTTGAAGTCGTTGCGATAGGGTCTTTATGTGCGGTCTATGCCAGGCCCGTGGAAACGTTGCGTGCAGCCATTCCTCTGAATCCTTACGGTATTATCATCGTGCACAATCACCCATCCGGAGAAACGCACCCCAGTCACGAGGACAAGGAATTTACTGGAAAACTTATACGCTCAGCCGCTGATCTTGGCGTGGTATTTCATGATCATATCATCATAGGGGATGGTGATTACTTCAGTTTTTCGGAAGCAGGCTTGATGGCGAAGCTCTAACAAATAGATCGCGCTCTCTACTCTGCCGCACGGTATTTGGAGAAAAAGTGATGTTTCAAGACCTAAAGAGTGGGAATTTCCAAAAGACACGGTATGCATCATCGGAATCGCGGGTGGAAAGCACAGTTAGAAACAACGTCACCAAAGTTTAAATATCGCGATCCTAATATGGCTGCGCAAAAGGTGAAACAAAAATATTACGATGCAATGTGCGCACCGAATATTGATACGCATGTGTTTGTCGGAACAGTGCTTGCACACGGCACATGGGTTGTGCTCGGCGTATTCTGGCCGAAGAAAATCGTCAATTAATGATAGCTGACAATAGCAAATAAATTCTGATTTAAAGTTTTTATGTAAAGTCTCGCAGAATGGTAATTTTCAGACCTAGCCCGTGAGATCCTGCGCTCAGGAGAGAGAAAAGGGTATGGCAATATTTAAGCCTGACCCTCTAACCATTATGACCATATTCACAAACCGACAAGAGGCGCGCCTACAGGTTCAAGAGCTTGTTCGCAGGTTCAAAGCCAATGAAGCCGCATATACGAGACTCGGCTCCGCGTTCAATGAAACGGAAGCCAGAACTAATTTTATCGGCCCCTTCTTTCAGGCTTTAGGCTGGGATGTAAATAATGAAAAAGGACAGTCACTGGATTTACGGGAAGTTATTCAAGAAGCAACAGTCGAAGTGGGTGCGGAAAGGCTGTCTAAGAAGCCGGACTATGAATTTCGGCTCACCAGACAGAAAAAATTTTATATTGAAGCCAAAAAACCATCCGTACGAATAGTTGACGATAAGGCCTCTGCATTTCAAACACGCAGATATGGTTTTAGTGGCGGTCTGCCCATCTCCATCCTGACTAATTTCCATAGACTCGCGATTTACGATTGCGTACCCATCCCAAACGAGGAAGACGATCCTCGCATCGCTCGCCTTAAGCTTTACTCATTCGAGGATTTTGACGGCCATTTTGACGAGATATACGACACGCTCTCGCGCGAAGCGGTTTACTCCGGCGGTTTTGATCGAAAATACGGCGTTGATATTACGCGCCAGGGCGCGGCGCAGTTCGACGAATACTTTCTCGCCCAAGTAAAATCCTGGAGAGAGCGATTGGCTGTTGACATTTACTCGCGCAACCCCGGTCTCACCAGCGCGGAAATCACCTATATTGTCCAAAGACTGCTCAATCGGATTATTTTTTTGCGTATCTGTGAAGATCGTGATTTAGAAAGGTACGAAACCCTTAAAAATCTGAATGAGGAAAGTACCTATAAGGACCTTAAGCATTTGCTTCAGGATTCGGACAAAAAATATAACTCCGGTCTTTTCAACTTGATTGATGATCCAACGATAAAAATCGATATCGGAAGTAAGGCGTTACTATCGATCATTAAAGAACTTTATTACCCACAGAGTCCTTATACCTTTTCCGTCATCGATGCCAGCGTACTCGGCGATATCTATGAACTTTTTCTGGCTCATCAGATCATTATTGATGCTCGCGGTGAAGTTGCCGTTACTGAAAAACCGGAAGTCAAAGCCAGTGGGGGCATCGTTACAACGCCTAAATATATTGTGGACTCCATTGTCGAGCGGGCGCTTACGCCTGCAACCAAAGGGAAATCACCCGAGGAGCTTGCGACAATTCATATTGCGGATATCTGCTGCGGCTCCGGCGTATTTCTCCTGTCTGCTTACGATCATTTGTTGAATTATCACCTTGATTGGTATGTACAGGATGGTGCTACAAAATACCGCGGTACGGACATATATGAGGCTGGCAACCGTGAATGGCGGCTTACGCTGCACCGGAAGCGAGAAATTCTTCTTAACAGCATCTTCGGCGTCGACATCGACGACCAGGCCGTAGAGGTGGCACGATTCAGTTTACTCCTCAAGCTTATCGAAGATGAATCAAACGAAAGCATCATTACGCATTTGTCTCAATATCAGGAGCGGGCGTTGCCGACACTCGACGATCATATAAAGTGCGGGAACAGCCTCGTTGATCATCGGCAATTTCAAAAATATAGTGAAAATCCATCCGATGACCTTTTGGATAAAATCAACCCCTTTGATTGGAAAGACGAGTTCTCCTCAATTTTTGAGAAAGGTGGCTTCGACGTAATTATCGGTAATCCTCCATACATACGGATACAAAATATGGTCGAATATTCTCCGGAAGAAGTCAAATTCTATCAAAGTTCGGCCTCGGGCTACACTTGTGCGGAAAGCGATAATTTCGACAAATACAGCCTGTTTATCGAACGCGCCGTTTCCCTTTTGCGCACTGCAGGAGCTTTGGGCTATATCGTACCGCATAAGTTCTTTACCATTAAATCCGGTCAGTGCCTGCGCAAAATAATCTCCCGAGGGAACCACTTAAAAGAAATCGTTTACTTCGGCGTGCAGCAGGTTTTTGGCAGAAAATCGACCACCTATACCTGCATCATCGTATTGTCGAAGCAGCCAAACACTGAATTCACACTGGAAACAGTTGATGATCTGACAATATGGCGTTATTCCAAGCGCGGCCTCATACAATCTCATAAGTCAGACGAGCTAAATGAAAAACCGTGGTCCGTCGCTCCGGATAGCGCAAAACTGTTATTTGATCGACTGCGCAGAGAGCATCCGACAAGACTTGAAACAGTTGCGGAGATTTTTGTGGGCGTGCAAACGAGCGCCGACAAAATCTATATAATTCATCCCGGGAAATTTACTTCAAAGACGGTCAGCTTCGTGGACGCTAATGATAAGGCATGGACCATAGAACGAAATATATTAAGACCAAGCCTGCTGGATGTCCAACTGTCTCCGTTCAGCAAGCCCGACCCGAATACCTTTATTATCTTCCCCTATAAGATCGAGAACGACCAGGCTGAATTATATTTGCCTCGTGAGATGCGTAAGCTGTTTCCAAAAACGTGGAAATATCTAAAAGCTCACAAGGAAACGCTTTTAGCCAGAAATATGCTGGGAGGCGCGCCGGATACTTGGTACAGGTATGGTCGCTCGCAAAGCCTGACAAAGTTTAACAACGAGAAGATTATTCTACCGATCTTATCGACAGAGCCCCGCTATGCCTACGACGATGAGAATATCGTGGTTACCGGTGGCGGCAATGGACCTTATTATTTGATTCGACCGTTCAAGGACGTAAAATTGTCCATTTATTTTATTCAAGCCGTGCTTTGTCATCGAGTCATAGAGGCGATGGTCAGGGCCTCCTCAAGCGTTTTTCGGGGCGGCTATTATTCGCATGGAAAACAGTTTTTGAAGGGCATACCTATTCCTGCTATTGACTTTCAGGACGCGAAGCAGAAGCAGAAGCAAAAGCACGATCAAATCGTCGCCTTAGTTAAGAAACTGATGGATATCAATCAAAAAGTAAAAGCGTCAAGAACGCCGAAACAACGGAGCATCTATGAGCGGCGAAGGAAGCCTCTAATCGAACGCATCGATCTCCTGTTGGAATCTCTCTATGGGTTGAGTCAAGCTGACATCGAAGCCGCGGAGAGCGTACAGGTATTGTCATAACAGCATGAAACCACCCGTATCATACCAAAAAAAGAGGGGCGCCTACTACACACCGAAGCCTATCGCTGATTTTCTCTCGGCATGGGCTATTCGCTCAATTCATGACGAGGTGCTTGAGCCGAGTTGTGGAGACGGCATGATATTGGCGTCCACCGCTGAAGTTTTGCTCAGAAAAGGCGCCGATCACCAAGAGGCGGTTGAGCGCATTCATGGAGTTGAAATAGATAACGATGAATTAAAGAAAGCTCAAACCCGGCTCCGTGACTTAGGATTACCCGTTACGAATAATACTATTTACAATGGCGATTTCTTTTTATACTGCTGGACCCACCTCGCGCCCGAACGTACGCTTTTTTCCCCACCTGGGGAAAATGGCAGGTACTTTGACGTAATTATCGGGAACCCGCCGTTTATACGCTACCAGCATTTTGAGGAAGAACATAGGAAAATTGCGTTTGACCTGATGAAACGCGTAAACTTAAATCCGAGCCGGCTGACAAACGCCTGGGTCCCTTTTATCGTTGCGGCCGCCATGCTGTTGAAGGACAGCGGCCGCTTGGCGATGGTCGTGCCGGCGGAATTGCTGCAAGTCGGATACACCGCGGAACTGCGTTTATTTTTAAGCAATACCTTTAAGAAAATATCCATCTTTACCTTCCGGAAATTGATATTTCCAGACATTCAGCAAGAAGTTGTGTTGCTCTGCGCGGAAAAGAACGGAGCGGGGCGTAAAGGCATAAACGTTGTAGAACTGAATGGCGTGGAAGACCTGGCATTGCACGAGGATGACGGCCTTAAGCCGACTATATTTAAACCAGTAGATCATTCCACTGAAAAGTGGACGCAGTATTATTTAACGGTAAAAGAGATTAAGTTAATCAGGAAGCTGAGAAACGACGAACGACTTCAAGCCTTGGGAAAACTAGCCTCGGTTGATGTCGGCATTGTGACAGGAATGAATGACTTTTTTGTGCTAACCGAGGAGGCGAAAAAGCGCGCCTCGTTGAACGGCTTTACCTTGCAAATTGTGGCGCGCTCGGCGCATTTAGGCGGTTTGGTTTTCCGGGAAGTAAACTGGAAGAACCTTTCCCGGGAGCAATTGCCCGCATATTTACTCAATCTTCCCAATGTGCCTCTTGATGAGCTTTCCAATGAAGCCCGTGCCTATGTAAAGACCGGAGAAGAAAACGGCTCGAATGCCGGCTATAAATGTCGTATTCGAAAGCGCTGGTACATCGTCCCCTCGGTGTGGACGCCGGACGCATTTATGCTGCGGCAGATTCATCGATACCCCAAGATTGTTTTAAATCGTTCCGAGGCCACCTGCACCGATACCATTCATCGTGTACGATTTTATAACGGCATTAAAGGCGAGCAAGTGACGGCGGCCTTTATGAACTCTCTGACGTTCGCCTTCGCGGAAATTGTTGGGCGAAGCTACGGGGGGGGTGTTTTGGAACTTGAGCCGCGGGAGGCAGAACTGTTGCCGGTCCCTTATGATGTCGCGAAGTCTCTTGATATTCGCGAAATTGACAAACTGTTGCTTTCAGAAAATATTGAGGCAGTATTAGACATCACAGACAAAACACTTCTCCAGAAAGCGCTCGGTTTATCAAAAGATGATATTGTCCTACTCCGCAGGATTTGGGAAAAACTTTACGAGCGTAGGATTGGACGACGTTAAAATAGAGAATTTTATTAGCCCCGCAAGCTGGGTAGCGCATACCAACAAACTGTCACGCCAAGGGTGACATGGGCCAGATGGTCGTTGATCGATTGTGCATTAAAGGAAAAAGAAAAGGCGACCTCTCGGTCGCCTTTTGTGTTAAGGGATGACTTTGTTCAGCGGATACTCCACGATCCCCGACGCGCCGCGGCGTTTGAGCCGGGGGATGAGGTCCCGGGCCTGTCTTTCGTCCAGGATCACCTCCAGGCTCACCCACTCAGGGTCTGTCTGGTGCGAGATGGTGGGCGCGTGCATGGAGGGGAGGAGGCCGCAGATCTCCTTGAGGCTCGCCTTGGGCGCGTTCATCTTGAGTCCTACTTTTTCCTCGGCAGCGAGGGCGCCCTGGAGCAGCATTGCCATGTTCTCGATCTTCTTCTTCTTCCAGGGATCCTTCCAGGCCTTTTTGTTCGCGATGATCCGGGTGGTGGACTCGAGCATCACATCGATGATCCTGAGCTTGTTCGCCCGGAGAGAGCTTCCCGTCTCGGTGAGCTCCACGATGGCATCGGCAAGCTGGGGCGGCTTTACTTCCGTGGCGCCCCAGGAGAACTCCACCTCGGCGCTGACGCCTTTTGATTTCAAGTACCTCCTGGTATAGCCCACGAGCTCCGTTGCGATGCGCTTCCCTTTCAGGTCCTTCAGCGTCTTCATCGAGGAATCCTCGGGCACGGCCACGACCCAGCGCACGGGATTGAGCCCGCCCTTGGCGTACCTGAGCTCAGCCACCTCCACCACGTCGGCATTCTGCTCCAGGACCCAGTCCTTGCCCGTCAGGCCCACGTCGAAGATGCCGTTGTCCACGTAACGGGCCATTTCCTGGGCGCGGACCATGATGCACTCGATGTCGGGATCATCGATCGTTGGGTAGTAGCTTCGGGACCCCACCTGGACGCGGAAGCCCGCCTTGGCAAAGAGCTTGAACGTGGCGTCCTGCAGGCTGCCCTTGGGCAGGCCGAGTTTCAGCCGTGGACTCGCGCTGGATATTGTCTTTGTTGATACGTTTTTAGATTTTGCGGTCATAACGTCTCCTCAGTCTATAGCGCGTCATTGTAAATTGAAGATTGAAAATTTTAAATTTCCAACTTACAATTTTCAATAATTATTTCCTCGCCATCCTCACCCTGATCGTATTTCCGTGCGCTTCCAGCCCCTCCACGTCGGCGATCTGCATCACCGCTTCCCCCACCCTGTCCAGCCCTTCGCGGGTGTAGAAGATCAGGCTGGACTTCTTCATGAAGCTGTCCGTGGACAGGGGCGAGAAGAACCTGGCCGTGCCTCCCGTGGGGAGCACGTGGTTCGGGCCGGCTATGTAGTCACCCACGGATTCCGGGGTGTAGTGGCCGAGGAAGATGGCCCCTGCGTTTTTGATCAGGCCCAGGAGCTCGAAGGGCTTTTCCACGGCGAGCTCCAGGTGTTCGGGCGCAATGGCGTTGGACACCTCCGCGGCTTCCTGCAGGCCGTCCACAAGAACGATGGCGCCGAAGCGGTCAATGGCCTTGCGCGCGATTTCCTTCCTGGCAAGGTTCGCGAGCTGCCGCTCCACCTCGGCGTCCACCTTTTCCGCCAGCTGCCGCGACGGCGTGACCAGGATGGAGGACGCAAGCTCGTCGTGCTCTGCCTGGGAGAGCAGGTCCGACGCGACGAATTCCGGGTCGGCCGACTGGTCTGCGATGACCAGGATCTCACTGGGGCCTGCGATCATGTCGATGTCCACCTGGCCGAAGACGTAGCGTTTCGCCGTGGCCACATAGATGTTTCCCGGGCCCACGATCTTGTCAACCCTCGGAATCGTTGCCGTACCGTATGCCATGGCGGCGATGGCCTGGGCGCCGCCGATCTTGTAGATCTCGCTCACCCCGGCGATATCCGCGGCAACCAGGATGTAGGGGTTCATGCTGCCCCCCGGCACGGGAGAGCACATGATAAGCTGCTCCACGCCGGCGACTCTGGCCGGAATAACGTTCATCAGAACGGACGAAGGATAGCAGGCCTTGCCGCCGGGAACGTAAATGCCCGCGCTCCTGATGGGCCGGGCGAGCTGGCCGAGGATGACCCCGTCCGCTTCCTGGCTCACCCAGGAACTGATCTTCTGCTTCTCGTGGAAGGCGCGAATGTTCTGCGCCGCAAGCTTGAGCGCATCCACTTTCTTCTTGTCGACCCTGGTATAGGCGTCCTTGATCTCCTCCAACGAGACCCTGATGTCCTTGAGATTAAGGCTCACGCGGTCGAACTTCTCGGTATATTCGATGACCGCCGGGTCGCCTTCTTTGCGTACTCGCTCCACGACCTCTTTGACTACGGCGGCCACTTCCTCGGTGGCGTTCTCTCCGCGGTTGATGATGCGCTTCAGCTCGGTGATGATGTCCTTCTGCTGCGAGTCGATGATCTTCATAAAACCTCTTCAATTTCGGATTGCGGATTTCCGATTTTAAATCCGCATTCCGCAATCTGCAATCCGCAATCAATTCACACTCTCTTAATGTCCGCACCCAGCGCAGAGAGCTTCTGCTCGATGTTCTCGTATCCCCGGTCGAGGTGGTAAATGCGCGAGACGACGGTCTGCCCTTCCGCCGCAAGGCCGGCGAGGATGAGCGATGCGCTCGCGCGGAGGTCCGTGGCCATCACCGGCGCGCCCGAAAGCCGGCGCACGCCCTTGACGATGGCGCTCCGTCCTTCTACCTGGATGTCGGCCCCCATCCGCCGCAGCTCAGCCACGTGGGTGAACCGGTTCTCGAAGATGGTCTCGTTGATCACGCTCGTTCCCTCAGCCAGGGCCATGAGGCTCATGAACTGGGCCTGCATGTCCGTGGGGAAGCCGGGATGGGGAAGCGTCTTGATGTTCACCGGCCTGATCTTCCGGCGTCCCGCCACGCGCAGGGCGCCGTCTCCTATGGTTATGTCTGCGCCCGCTTCCGTCACTTTTGAGAGCAGCGCGTCGAGATGTTTCGGCTCACAGTTCCGGATCGTGACGGACCCCCCGGTTATTGCCGCTGAGATTATGAACGTCCCTGTCTCTATCCGGTCCGGCATGACGGCATAGGTCATCGGCCGGAGTTTTTCAACACCTTTGATCTTGATGATGTCCGTCCCCGCCCCTTCGATGTTCGCGCCCATCTGCGTAAGGGCATCGGCCAGATCCACGACCTCGGGCTCCCGCGCCGCATTTTCGAGGATGGTCTCGCCCTCGGCGAGGGCAGCAGCCATCATCAGGTTCTCGGTTCCGGTCACGGTCACGATGTCAAAGTAGATGTGCGCCCCGCGGAGCCTCTTCGCCCTGGCCACCACGTAGCCGTGCTCGATCTCCACGGTCGCGCCGAGCTTCTCGAGCCCCATGAGGTGGAGGTTGATGGGACGGGCGCCGATGGCGCAGCCGCCGGGGAGCGAGACCCGCGCCTTCCCCATGCGGGCAACGAGGGGGCCCAGAACGAGCACCGAGGCGCGCATGGTGCGCACGAGGTCGTAGGGCGCCTCGGGGCTTGCAAGGTTCGTTGAGTCGAGAACGACGTCATTGCCCTTAAAGTCGTACCGTACTCCCATGTTCTGGAGTATCTTGCCCAGGGTGACCACATCCGCCAGGTGAGGGACGTTTGTCAGCCTGTGTTCGCCTTCGCAGAGAAGCCCCGCCGCGATGATGGGGAGCGCCGCGTTCTTGGCCCCGCTGATGGCGACCTCGCCCCTGAGTTTTTTGCCGCCGTTGATGATGATGGTTTTCATAATTCAGATAACAAAGGACAGATGTCAGAGCACAGACTGAACCTTCATCGTTTTAGTCTGTTGTCCGGCGTCTTACCGTCTGTGTGCTACGATCACCCGCTCGATCCCTGCCAGGTCTTTCAGTATCTCAGGGGCAGTGTAAGCGCCGGCGCCCTCCACCAATCGACAGAGCCTGTCCGCCTGGCCCAGGCCCATCTCCATGATGAGCGCGCCGCCTTTTTTCAGAAAGTCCGGTGCAGTCTCGATGATCCTTCGATGGATTTCCGTGCCCCCGGGACCAGCAATGAGCGCCATCACCGGCTCGTAATCCCTGACTTCCGGCTGAAGAACCGGGAGATCGCTGGACGGGATATACGGCGGGTTGGCGGCAATGATGTCAACCCGCTCCTTGATGTCCAGTTCTTCCAGGGGCCCGAACAGGTCGCCTTCAAGGAACCGGATGTGGTCCGACACGCCGTGCCTGCGGGCGTTCTCCCTCGCCACGGCCAGGGCCCTTGCCGACATGTCCGCGGCGAAGACGCGCGCCGCCGGGACTTCCTTTGCCAGGCTCACGGCGATGCACCCGGAGCCGGTGCAGAGGTCAAGAATCAACGGCGAAGGGTTCCCCGCTGCTGCATGGAGCGTCGATTCAACGACCAGCTCCGTTTCCGGCCTTGGTATAAGCACGTCGGGCGTAACGGCAAACTCCAGTCCCCGGAATTCCTGCGTACCGAGGATGTACTGGACCGGCTCGCGCTTCACCCTGCGGCTGACCGAAGCCTGGAAGCGCCTGGACTGATCTTCATCAAGAAGATCGCCGCTGTGAGTGATAAGCCAGGCGCGGTTTTTATTCAGTGCATGGCTGAGAAGCAGTTCCGCGTCGAGGCGGGCATTCGAGATGCCGGTCCTTGCCACCATATCAACAGCCGTGCGTATAGCTTCGGCGATAGTCAACGTGATACATTGCGGATTTCAGAATGCGGATCCCGGAATAAGGGCCTTCAATCTGCAATCCACAATCCGGATTCCGCAATAGTTAATCCCGCTTTACAGATTCTGTAATCTTTCCGCGTTGTCCGCCGCCGCCAGGGCGTCGATAAACTCATCGAGATCGCCGTCGAGCACCGAGTCGAGGCGGTAAAGCGAGAGCCCGACGCGGTGGTCCGTTGCCCTGCTCTGGGGAAAATTATAGGTCCTGATTTTCTCGCTTCGTTCGCCCGTGCCCACCTGTGATTTGCGGGACTGGGCGGCCTCGGCATCCCGCCTCGCCCGCTCCTTTTCAAGAAGGCGCGCGCGAAGGATCTTCATTGCCTTCTCGCGGTTCTTGAGCTGGGACCGCTCGTCCTGGCAGGCGACCACCTCCCCCGTGGGGATGTGGGTGATCCTGACGGCGGAATAGGTCGTGTTCACGCTCTGGCCGCCGGGACCCGACGAGCAGTAGGTGTCGATCCTGAGGTCCTTCTGCTCGATCTGGACATCCACGTCCTCCGCCTCGGCAAGCACGGCCACGGTCGCCGTGGAGGTATGGATCCTGCCGCTCGCCTCGGTGGCGGGAACGCGCTGCACCCGGTGGACGCCGCTCTCGTATTTGAGCCTGCTGAAGACGCCCTTGCCCTGTATCTGGGCGATGACCTCCTTGAGGCCGCCGCCGCCCGTGGTGCTCATGTCGAGCGCCGTGACCTTCCAGCGTTTTTTCTCTGCGTACCGTGAATACATGCGGAAAAGCTCGGCCGCAAAAAGAGCGGCCTCGTCCCCACCGGCGCCCGCCCGGATCTCGAGGAAGACGTTCTTTTCGTCCCGGGGGTCTTTGGGCACCAGTATAAGGCGAAGTTCCTGCTCCAGCTGTCCTCTTCTGGGCAGGAGCTCCTTGAGCTCGGCCTCCGCCATCTCACGCATCTCCGGGTCGGCCTTCTTGTCCATGCCGAGCTCTCGCGACTCCTCGATCTCCCTGAGGACGCTGTGGTACTCGCGGTACTTCGCCACGACGTCTTCGATCTCCGACCGTTCTTTGGAGTATTTCTGGTACTTCTGGTGGTCGGAGACTACCGTGGGGTCCGACAGGAGCCTGGTGAGCTCTTCATATTTGTCTACAACGGCGTCTAATTTTTTAAACATAGTTGAAACAAACATCAGCCGCGAAGGCGCTGAGGCTTGAAGTTATGATGAGTGCAAAATGCAGAATGCAAAAGTCAAAATGAAATGAAGGGAAAATTCATGGCCTAAGGATGTATCGTAATTTTGCAATTTGCATTTTGAAATTTGACTTTTGCATTCGCGTTCTTGGCGCCTTCGTGCCTTCGCGTTTTCGTGGCATATTTGGTTCCGGCTTGTCCGGGTTAGGTTTTGATTGTCACACAAAAAACCCCGCCTCAGCGGGGTTCCATGGCAAGGGCCTCGTCCATGGCCCTGATGGCCACTTCGATCTGGTCGTCCGACGGGTCCCGCGTGGTCAGCCGCTGCAGCAGGAGCCCGGGCAGGATGAGCATATCGACGAGCTGGTTGCCGCGCTTCTTCGCGCTGTACTTGATGAACTCGTAGGCCAGCCCCGCAACGAGCGGCAGGAGCACGACCCGCGAGGCCGCCTTGGCCCAGAGCGGCCAGCTCCCGGGAATCATCGAGAACATCAGGATGGACAGCACAATGACCACCATGAGGAAGCTCGTTCCGCAGCGCGGATGGATGCAGGAGCGGCCCCGGGCGTTCTCCACCGTGAGCGGCAGCCCCGCCTCGAACGCCCCGATAACCTTGTGCTCGGCCCCGTGGTACTGGAAGACCCGACGGATGTCCTTCATGAAGGAGATGCCGGACACGTAGCCCAGGAACAGGGCCACCCGGATCGCGCCGTCGGTCAGGTTGAAGAGGAGATTGCCCTTGAAGGCCGCGTACTGCGCTCCCAGCAGGTTCGTGAGCAGGAGCGGGAGCGCCAGAAAGAGCCCCAGGGCGAAGGCGAGCGCCACGATCATAGTGCCGGCCATGGCAAGGGGGCCGATCTCCTCCTTCTTGCCGTCCTTTTCTTCGAGGGCCTCGTTTGCCGAAAAATTGAGCGCCCGGATGCCGAGCCACATTGCCTCGAAGAGCGCTGCCGAGCCGCGGATGATTTTCTTCTTCAGGAAAGGAAACCGCTCGCCGAGAGGCCGGAGCGTCTGCTTCAGGATGGCGATCTCGGCCTCGGGCCTGCCTCCCCGGCGCACGGCAACGGTAAAGGCGTGGGGCGAGCGCATCATCACGCCTTCGAGCACCGCCTGACCGCCTATGGTTAATTTTTCGGACAAGGAGAGAACCTCACCTCAGGGAGACTGACTGCGGATGCGGGACTTCGGACCGGTCAGGCCTTCTTGTACTTTTTCCTGAACTTGTCCACGCGGCCTTCCGTGTCGATGAGCTTCTGCTTGCCGGTGTAGTACGGGTGGCAGACCGAGCAGATATCGAGCCTCAGATGGTCTTTCGTTGACCTGGTCTGGAACGCGGCGCCGCAGGCGCAGCTTACCGTGGCCGGTTTGTAGTCTGGATGGATCCCCTGTTTCATGATTTCCTCCTGAAATTCAGACAGCCTTGACAGGTCAACATCACAATATGGCCATGGGAAAACGCTCCCGTCAGAGTCCGTCCAATGCTTTGTCAAAGGTTGACATAATATACCAAACGTATTAAAAAGACAAGAAAAAAATTCGACGGCTGCGCCAAGGCCCGTTCTGCCGGACCGGCATTCTCCGGGACCCGCTGTTATCGTCCCCGGGGAGAATGGGTGCGCCAGGAGGGCTTCTTACGTTGCCGTCTGATGGCAGGGATGGGCGTTCCAGCGCAAGTTTGTCCGTCAGCCCGCGGCAGGCTACTTGTTCATGGAGTCGAGGAAGTCCCGGTTGGTCTTGGCCTGCTTGAGCTTCTCGAGCAGGAACTCCATGCTCTCCACCGTGGAAAGGGGGTTCAGGACCTTGCGCAGGACCCACATGCGGTTGAGGTCCTCCTTTTCCACCAGGAGCTCTTCCTTCCGGGTGCCGGAGGCGTTGATGTCGATGGCCGGGAACACGCGCTTGTCCACGAGCTTCCGGTCGAGGTGGAGCTCCATATTGCCGGTGCCCTTGAATTCCTCGAAGATCACGTCATCCATGCGGCTGCCCGTGTCCACGAGCGCTGTCGCCAGGATGGTGAGGCTGCCGCCGTTCTCAATGCTCCGCGCGGCGCCGAAGAACCGTTTGGGACGCTGGAGCGCGTTGGCGTCCAGGCCGCCGGAGAGCACCTTGCCGGAGGCCGGGATGATGGAGTTGTGCGCCCGGGCCAGACGGGTGATGCTGTCCAGGAGGATCACCACGTCCTTCTTGTGCTCCACGAGGCGCTTCGCGCGATCGATCACCATGTCCGCCACCTGCACGTGCCTCTGGGGCGGCTCGTCGAAGGTGGAGCTGATGATCTCGGTCTTGACCTGGCGCTGCCAGTCGGTGACTTCCTCGGGGCGTTCGTCAATGAGCAGAATGATAAGCTTTATATCCGGATGGTTTTTCAGGACCGCCTTGGCCACGGCCTGGAGGAGCATGGTTTTTCCGGTCCGGGGCGGCGCTACGATCATTCCGCGCTGGCCCATGCCGATGGGAGTGATGAGGTCCATGGCGCGGGTCGTATAGTCCGTGGGAGAATGCTCGAGGTTTATCTTTTTTTCGGGATAATAGGGGGTAAGGTTGTCGAAGAGGATCTTGGTGCGGGACACTTCGGGATCTTCATAGTTGATGGATTCCACTTTGAGCAGGGCAAAGTACCGCTCGCCCTCCTTGGGGGGCCGTATCTGGCCGGAAACGGTGTCGCCGGTGCGGATGTTGAACCTGCGTATCTGGGAGGGTGATACGTAGATATCGTCCGGGCCCGGCAGGTAATTGTAGTCGG
This sequence comes from Nitrospiria bacterium, assembly GCA_919901555.1. Classification (GTDB taxonomy): domain Bacteria; phylum Nitrospirota; class UBA9217; order UBA9217; family UBA9217; genus CAKKPG01. The sequence continues at coordinate 65,188 of CAKKPG010000061.1, forward strand.
GCGCCCGAAGGAAGCCGAAGCCGTCCGGCAGGATCTCGAGGACGCCTTCCCCGAAGATCATGCCGTTCTTTTCGGTCTGCGCCTGGAGGATGCCGAAAATAAGCTCCTGCTTCCTCATGCCGCCGGCCCCCTCGACGTTCAGCTCATTGGCCATGTCGGTGAGTTCGGCGATGTTTTTCCCTTTCAGTTCTACTAAGTTCATGTTTTAAACTCCTTGGCCGGTGGTCTGTGAAGGCAGGCGCGGCCGTGCATAATTCATAGGGGCAGGTTTACTCCCCGTAAAGGGTGCGCTAAGTTCTGTAATAGCGATGTGTGAAAAGGCGAGCGTGGCCCATGGGATTGTGCGCTGCGTCAACAACGGATATATTTCTGCAGGCTGATTCGGACGAATTTACCTTTCTGTTCAGTGCCGCTGAGGAATGTTTTTTTCTCTAACCTTAGGTTCAGTCGGGTTTTGGTAATAACGGGGTTTTTGGGTCAGGATGTTTTGATTTATTGTTTAACTATACAGCAGAAAAAAGGGTTTGTCAATAAGTTATTTGAACACGTTGCGGAACCGGCTTTTTTATGATAACTTGTAACTACTCAGGTCAGCTACTTCGCTTCGGCGCGACGCGCGCCGGCGTGCCGGCGCACTGCAACGCTGTCGGCGCCCGTGCCCGCATCGCGGGGCCGCCTAAGGGAGATCGGGGACATGCCGCAGTATCGATATAAGGCACGGGACAAAGAGGGGGCGCTGCACACGGGGACCATGGAGGCGCCGCGGAAAGAGGCCGTCGCGGACCAGCTCTCGCTCAACGGTTACATCCCCGTGCAGATCGAGGAATATGAGCAGTCCGGGCTTTTTCAGGAGGACCTCCGGATCAAGCTCACGAGGGTATCGCACCGGGACCTCATCATCTTCAGCAGGCAGCTCGCCACGCTCATGGGCGCCGGCATCTCGTTCATGCAGAGTCTGGCCACCATCGAGCGGCAGGTGGAAAACCCGCGCCTCAAGGGGATCATAGCGGAGATCAAACGCGATATCGAGGCGGGCCTGCCGTTTTCCGAAGCGCTCTCCAGGCACCCCCGCGTGTTCAGCAAGCTCTACGTGAGCATGGTGCGGGCGGGAGAGACCGCGGGCATTCTTGACGATATCCTGAACCGCCTTGCCCTCCTGCTGGAGCATGACGCGGAGACCCGCGCCCGGGTCAAGACGGCGGTGCGGTATCCCCTGATCGTCGTCGTCGCCATCAGCGCCGCATTTGTATTTCTCGTCACCTTCGTGATCCCGAAGTTTGCTGTTATTTTTGCCCGGTTCCAGACGCAGCTGCCTCTGCCTACGCGCATTCTCATCGGCATCAATACCGTTTTTCACCACTACTGGTACCTTGTGCTTCTCGGCGTTGCGCTCCTCGTCGCCGGCGTGATCTGGTACCTCAAGACGCCGGGGGGGCGATGGCAGTGGGACCGCCTCAAGCTCAAGCTGCCGGTGTTCGGCGTCCTGTTCCAGAAGGTGGCGCTCTCCAGATTTTCCCGGGTGTTCGGCGCCATGCAGAAGAGCGGCCTGTCCATGCTGCTCACCCTTGACATCGTGGCGGAGACCGTCGGCAATGTGGTGATTTCCCGGGTCGTGGAACAGATGCGCGAAAGCCTCCGGCAGGGCAAGACCCTTCGCGAGCCCATGGAGTCATCGGATGTTTTTCCGCCGCTGCTCGTGCAGATGGTTGCCGTCGGCGAGGAAGCCGGAAACCTCGACGAAATGCTGAACAAGGTTTCGGACTACTACGATATGGACGTGGATTACGCTCTCCGCAATCTTTCGACGATGATCGAGCCGATCCTTCTCCTGTTCGTGGGCGGCATGGTCCTGTTCCTGGCGCTGGGCATATTCCTGCCCATGTGGAACATGATCAGCCTGTTCAAGAAGTAACAACGGAAGTGCGCGCGGTGCGCCCCATTGCAGAACAGAGACCGGCGGTCCCCGTCATGCGTGATGCCCTGAAAAGTCTCTTCCAGCGTCTCACCACCAAAAAATATCAGCTTAGCCTTGCCATTTTGATCCCGGTCTTCCTGGTCCTCTTTGCCTTCGGCCCCCTGTACGTAGCGCTGATTCAGGTTGAGGGCATGGCTGCCGCCGGGGCGTCCGACCCCACGGCATTCCCCGAGGCTCTTCAGAAGACGGAGGACATGCTCCGGACGGTGCTCTGGGTTTCCGTGGCCGGCGCGGCAATGGCCGGATTCGCTCTTGCCTACTCCATTCTGTCCCCGCTCAAAAAGTTTGCTTTGGACTCGCGGACGCCGAAGGCCGACAACGGAGCAGCGGAGATGGGCATTCTCGGCAAGGACATCAGCATGATGATGAGCTCTCTCGGCCGCCACATCGCCATCCTCGAAGCCATGTCAGGGGGCGTCATCGCTTTTGACCGGGACGGCCGGGTGACGGCGGTCAACCCGACGGCGGAGCGGCTTTTTGCAAGGCAATCTCCGGACCTTCTCGGCAGGCCCCTTTCCGAGGTCTGCCGCAGGATCGTGCAAAGTCCGGACATGGAGCGGGTCGTCTTTGACGGCCTTCGCCATGGCAAGGCCTATTCTTCCCAGGAGGTCCGGATCAGCATTCCGGGAAGAAAGGACATTGTTGCCGGGCTCACCACGTCGGTGCTGACGGGTGTGGACGGGCAAACAGCCGGGCTTGTGGCCAACTTCATGGACCTCACGAGCATCAGAGAGATGCACCAGGACCTGCAGCGGAAGCTCCGGATGGCGGGCCTCGGGCGGCTTGCCGCGGGCGTGGCCCATGAGATCCGGAACCCTCTCGGCGCCATCAAGGGCATGGCACAGCTCATCCAGGAGGGCTCTCCCGATTCGGATCAGCGAAAAAAATACGCCGGCGTCATCGAAGACGAAACAGACCGTCTGAACAAGGTTGTCGAGGACCTGCTCGGGCTGGTGCATGGCGCGACCGAACAGGTTTCCTGCGATATTAACGCGCTGCTAATCCAGGCTCGGGACCTTGCATCTCACGGGCTGGGTGAGAGACAAATACGGCTGCTCGCCGAGGCGGGCGATATCCCCGTCATCCAGGGGGAGCGAGCGAGGCTTATGCAGGCGTTTCTGAACATTTTTCTGAACGCCTTCGAAGCAGCGCCGGACAACGGCGGGGTGCGGTACCGTACCTCGTACCAGCCCGCGGACGGCATGGTCAGGGTGGAAATCGGGAACACGGGGACGAGGATCACGCACGAGGCGAAGGAGCGCATGTTCGAGCCGTTCTTCAGCACCAAGGAGAAGGGATCGGGCCTCGGCCTTTCCATCGCCCACCAGATCATCGCCGCTCACGGGGGCTCCATAACAGCGGAGAGCTCCGATGAAGAGACGGTGATTCAGGTGCTGCTGCCGGCAAGGGGCTGAGGGACGACGGAAGACGGAAGAGGGAAGAGGGAAGAGGGAAGAGGGAAGAGGGAAGGGCATCATGATCGCGGCCTTTTGACATCGGACCTGAGAAGCTGAAACCATGGAAATGATGAAAGTCTTGATCGTTGATGATGAGCCGAATATGCGGTTCGTTCTGTCCGAGGCGCTTACGAAGGAAGGGTACGCGTGCAGCGAGGCCGGGGACGGCTTGCAGGCGATGGAGCGGATAAAGGAGGACCTGCCGGACATCGTGGTTCTGGACCTCAAGATGCCGCGCATGGGCGGCATGGAGACGCTCAGGAAGATACACGGTCTCGACCCGGACATGGCGGTCATTATCATTACGGCCTTCGGCACGCGCGAGACAGCCTACGAGGCCATGCGAGAAGGGGCCTATGACTATTTCAGCAAGCCCGTGAACATCCACGAAGTGCGCGTGGTCGTCGGCAGGGCTGCCGAGCGCGTACGGCTCGCGAGGACGGTCAGGCAGATCCAGGAGAAGGCCGAAGGCTCCTATGCTGCGGAGGCCGTCCTGGGCAGGGGTCATGCCGTTCAGCGCCTGCGAGAGCTCCTGCTCAAGCTTTCCCGGAGCGAAAGCACGGTACTCATCACCGGAGAGAGCGGCACGGGCAAGGAGCTCGCCGCTAAGGTGATCCATTACCAGAGCAAGCGCGGGCGAGGCCCTTTTATTGCCGTCAATTGCGCGGCCATCCCCGAAGCACTGCTCGAGGCCGAGTTGTTCGGGCACGAAAAGGGCGCTTTCACCGGCGCCCACCAGCAGCGGATGGGACGGTTCGAGTCCGCCGCCGGCGGCACGGCCTTCCTTGATGAGATCGGTGACATGCCTCTGGCCATGCAGACCAAGATCCTGCGCGTGCTTCAGGACCGCACCTTCGAGCGCGTGGGGGGAGTGAAGACCATGCACGTTGACATCCGGTTGATCGCGGCCACGAACCGCGACCTTTCCGCGGCGGTGAAGGACGGCGTGTTTCGCGAGGACCTCTACTACCGGCTGAACGTCGTGCCGGTCCACATCCCGCCGCTTCGCGAGCGAAGAGAGGACATTCCGGTCCTGGCGGAGCATTCGCTCCGGCGGTGCCGGGATGAGCTGGGCCTGGTCAGAAAAAACCTCTCTCCCGGAGCGCTTTCCGTGCTCATGGACTACCACTGGCCCGGAAATATCCGGGAGCTCGACAACATCATCCAGCGCGCCGTGCTTCTCTCGTCGGGAGAAGAAATCTCAGAGAAAGAGATGACGGCCATCCTCGGGGCCGGTACCGTCAAGGGCGGTGAACACCTCGTTGCCCCCGGCCTTTTCAGCGACCCGGAAAAGAGCAGGCGCTTCTCGCTCCAGGCCACGGTGGAGCAGGTCACCGAGCAGATCGAAAAGCAGATCATCGTGCAAGCCCTCGAGTTCCAGGGCAACAAGCGCCAGGAGACCGCCGATATGCTCAAGATAAGCCGCAAGAGCCTGCACAATAAAATGAAAAAGTACGGGATAGAGTAAAAGACAGGGGACGGCAGACAGTAGAC
>CAKKPG010000062.1 GCA_919901555.1 Nitrospiria bacterium
CGCATGCCAGGTGGTGTGGGGGCTGGGGGCTAAACACCCCCGGCTACCCGATTAGGTTCGTATCACTTCATAAAGCCCTGGATAATTCGGAGAATGATCCGTAGCCGCTTCCGCAATTTTTTGAAGTTCCGGGTTTTTCAGCGCAGCCATAAAATGATCCGGTGATGCCCATTCCGCGACAGTCACTAGATGAAACCGCGCATCGGGGTTAATCGCCCGATGTAGCTTGGACGATACATAACCCGGCTGTCTGCGAAAATATTCAGCAAACTTATCCCACATTGCCAGAGCTTGCTCTTCCTTACCTTTCGGCACCTCGAACGGATTGACCACAATTACATTTGCCATGTTTCCTCCTTTGAATGAATTACCGAACCTAACGCCGCGTTGAGCCGCGCGGGGCACGAACCCGACAGGAAACGGCGCGCTGTCTGGGAACTTCTCAGGGAACTTCTCAGGAACTTCTCAGAACTTCTCAGGGTCAGGTCTATAATGTTTATGTTCCTTCATGCTATAGATCGTTTGACTATCTGGCTCACGTACGTAAAATGCATGCCAATATGATCCGCGATTGCTCTCTGAGTATAGCCGTATTTCTCCACAGCCTCGGCGATCTTCTTGTCCCGTTTGCGTTTGTCCATGATTATACGCTCGGAAAGCACTTTGTCAAGCGCCGGCCTGTTTGCGTACCGCTGGCTCTTGGGTATCTCAGGAATATCTTTATGCCTTCTGAGATGATCGGCGAGGCTGTCAACAAAATCATCTTCCCCGAGAATGGCCTGGCCCTTGACCTCTTTCCAGATGGTTTCCTTGCCGATCCCCCACTTCACAAATTGGCGATATTCTTTCTCTGCCTTGGCCCTTGTTCGACTGAATTGTCCAAGTACCCAGTCCGTGGTAAGACACGGGTGGGCCGTTTCTTTCCCCCCTGTGGCCCGGTAGCTTGACCATTTCCAGTCTTCGGGCTTTTCTACCATCCTGGCTCGGACTGGGTTAAGGACCACATAGCGGCAGACTTCAAGAAGGTGTGTGTCCTTTTGAATGAGGATCGCCTTGTATCTACCCTGAAAAAGATGACCCGTTTTATTGTAGCGCTTGTTCCGGGCCTGAGTATATACGCCGTTTAGTTGCCTCATGCCGAGGGAAAGATTGCCGTCGGGTGTTTCTATCATGAGGTGATAATG
>CAKKPG010000063.1:0-15195 GCA_919901555.1 Nitrospiria bacterium
AGACCGACGAAGACAAGATCGTCAATCCGGGAGAAGTCAATATCCAGCCTCCCACAATGTAATCTCCATACCAATCTCTCTTCAGGCGCCCGGACGGAGAGGCGCCGCCGTTGTCAGATACACGATTGTTCAGGAGGAATTCTATGATGAAGCACGCTCACCGTTTAGTCTTTATTCTCTCGGCATCACTCCTGCTGTTTGCCTGCGGCAGCAAGCTCGAGCTCGAAGTGAAGGCGCGCATGGACGGGCAGCCGGCAGCGCAGGCAAAGGTGTTGGTTGACGGCAAGGAGATCGGCGCCACCGACTCGGGCGGAACATTTACCAAGATCATAAGGAAAAAGCCCGGAGCAGACGTGGAAGTGATGGTGAGCAAGGAACAGGCCGGTTATCGCATCCAGCCCTGGAAGGGCACGTTCCTCATGAAGCTCCCCAAGGGGGCGCCCGATAAGTATGCCTTCGAAGCAGAACTCTCGGTGTCGCGCTACGTTACGATCGTGGTCACGGAAAAAGGAACGCCCATCCCGGATGCGGTGGTCAAGGCCTACGGCAAGGAGGCCGGAAAGACCGATGCCAAGGGCGAGTTCATCTATGAGTACAAGGACCTTCCCAAGGGAGGCGTGGACCTCGCCGTGGGCAAGTCGGGATTTTCCACGTGGCGCAAGACCGGGGCCGTAGAGCCGGGCCAGCGCTTCGAGGCCGCTCTCTCGAAGCGGGCGCTTATTGTTGTGACGGCCCTCAGGGAAGAATACGGCCAGACGAGCGGCGTCGCAGGCGTAACGGTGTCCATTGATAAAAAACCCGTGGGAAAGACCGATGGCAAGGGGAATTACACCTACAGCTATGACGGCGAGCCGGGCAAAAAAATCCAGTTCTCCCTGTCCGCTCCCGGATACATCCCTGCCGTCTGGAAGGCCGCTCTTGTGCTGGAAGGAGAGGTCAATATCCAGCGCTATTTCTACCACGCCACTCCCAAGGCCATCAGGACCGGCATCTACCGGTTCGTGGGCAACACGCCCGGCGTGGACCTGAAGGACGTGGTGGCCCAGACCGAGCAGTCCCTGGCAACCCAGCTCTTCAAGTACTCGGCCTTCAAAGAGGTGCAAAGCAAGACCCTCCAGGCGGAAATCAAGCAGGCGAAAGTAAACATCGAAAAGATCATTGTGAAGGGCTGGCGTGAAACGCCGCTCCGCAGGACCGTGGACATGATCGTCCTCGGGAGCGTGGCCAAGGACGACAAGGGCTTTCTCATCGAGACGAAGTTCTATACCTCAGGCGGCAAGCTCATCCTGAGCCAGCTCACGCGGGCCAGGAGCGCGGGCGATATCAGCAGCGCCGCCAAGGAGATCGCGGCCACCGTGCTTGAGCGTTTCCCCTTCGAGGGCACGGTGGTTTCGAAAGAAGGCGGACGCTACAAAATCAACCTCGGCAAGTCGGGGTACAGGATCAGCAAGGGCACTGAGTTCGCCCTCATGGCCGCGCGCCTCGACGAAACCGGCAAGGTCTCCGGGTACCGCGATATCGGCAAGCTGAAGGTCAGGAAGACGGAAGACGCGGCCTCCTGGACCGAGGTCGACGCTCTCGTAAGGGGAGAAAAGATCAGCACCGGCGACCGCGTGGTGCGACGGATCTACCGCGAAGGCGAAGAGGAGGGCATGAAGAATTTCTTCGTGCTCCTTGCCAAGGGCGGTGTGCCTCCCGACGTGAGCCCCCTGTCCGGGGTGAACATCTACCTCAACGAGGAGTGGGTCGGCTCTACCGGGGCCGACGGCAAGGCCGAGGTCTCTGCCCGCACCGGAAAAAACTACAACCTTGTTCTCTACCGCCACGGCTACCAGCAGGTGGGCGGGAAGGTGAAGGTTGACAGGAACAAAGAGGTGAAGGAGTTCGTTCTGAACGTCAACAACTCCGTGTTCAAGATCGATTCCGCGCCGTCCGACGCCGACGTTTTTGTTGACGGCGACAAGATCGGCAAAACGCCCATTACGGACGGCAAGCTCGTGAACCTCGGCTTCCATACCGTGAAGGTGTCCGTGGGCGGCGATTACCGCGACTGGGAAGAGATCGTGGAGTTCGACAAGAAGGTGGAAGACCGGACGGGCGACCGGAAGGTCATCCTCCACAAGGACTACCTCAAGATAGGCGAGCGTGCCGAGCAAAAGGGCGATGCCGATGCCGCGATCCAGGCGTACGCGAGCACGGAGAAGGGCCACCCCGATTATTCCGAGGCCCATCACCGGCTGGCCCAGATCTACCTGGACGAGAAGAACGACTACGACGCCGCCGTCCGCGAGTTCGAGAGCGTGCTCTCGCTCCCTGAGAACCAGCAGCTCATCTACAAGCAGTTCGCCGTGGCCTTCACCAACCTGGGTCACGCCTATTACGAGAAGGGCAACGACCTCGTGCAGAAGGACAAGGATGCCGCGGCCCAGTACTTTGCCAAGGCGATCCAGAACCTGCAGATCGCCAAGCAGAACACCCGGTTCTTTCCGACCGTCCATTACGATGAGGCGGTGCACGATACCTACTATTATACGGCAATCTCGTACCACAAGCTGTACCTCGTCACCAAGAAGGGCGCCATCCTGAACAGCGCGAACCTCGCCTGGAGGGAATACTTCGACTTCTTTCCGAAGAAGCTCGAGGGGAACAGCACCTTTGAGCAGAGCCGCGAGTCCGCCCAGAAGTACTGGGACCAGATCAAGGACCTGATGTAGCGCATGAAGGAGGATTACGAAGTGAAGGTGTGGAAGATCTGTGCCCTTGCCGGATGCATGGTCCTTGCGGCGGCGCTCCGTGTCCATCCGGGTTTTGCCGCTGACGGCATACCCGTTGCCCCCCAGGCTGTTCCGGGAAAGGCCGAGCAAACGCCGGCCGGGAACGGAGCAGCGGGTGAAGAGAAAAAAACGGAGATGATCGAGCCCCTCTCGCTCGGGCCGCTCACGAGGATCGAGGCGGGCAGGAACGACGCGAACCCGGCCTGGACACCGTCGGGCACGCTCATCGCGTTCGAACGGAGCCGTGGCGACAAGAAGGAGATCCTCATCACGCGGCCCGACGGCACGGTGGTCCAGACGATCTATTTTCAACTGTCGGAAAACGGCAAAGAGATGAAGTTCTTCTTTCCCGGCGTGTTCGAGGAAACGAGCTACAACGCCGGCATCAGCTGGTCTCCTGCAGGCGACCGGTTTGTGTTCATGAGCAACGGCGGTGAGGGCAACTACGATATTTATCTCCGCGAGCTCGGCGGCAAAACGACGACGCGGCTCACGGACCACAAGGAAAAAGACGGTCAGGCGCACTGGTCGCCGGTGAACAATGCCATCGTATTCGTCTCGGGCCGCACGGGCAAGGGCGACATCTACGTCATGGACCTCCTCACGCGGGCGCTCACCCGGCTGACGCAGGGCGGCAAGGCCTATCTCTACCCCCAGTGGTCGCCGGACGGGAAGAAGGTCGCGATGATGCACGGCAGCAACGAAAACCACGATATCTACCTCATCGGTGACCTTACAAAGCCCGGCGAGACGCTGAAGGCGCTCACCACGTGGAATGCCGACGACCTGCGGCCCGTATGGTCTCCCGACGGGAAGAAGATCGCTTTCTATTCCAACTACAACGCGGCCGGAGACCCGAAGCTATGGTCCCTGGTGGTCATTGCCGCCGACGGATCGGACCCCGCCGGCGGCGACGGTCTCGCCGCGCGGGTCGTGGCCCAGGACATTATTCCTGACGTGGAACGGGGCCCGGCGTGGATGCCCGACAGCCAGCGCATCGTCTACGTGAAGAACGACAGGCAGGAGTATAATCCGATCTACCTTGTCGATCTCAAGGCAAAGACCAATCTGCCGATCAAGACGGACACCAAGATGAACCACGACGTGGTCTGCTCGGCGGACGGAACAATCGCCTTTCGCGCGCAGGTGCACCAGTGGGACCAGATTTTTCTTGCGAAGTTGAAGAACTGAAGAATAATTGTACCGATGAGAAAAGATTATACAGATATTAATCTGTGTTTACAGGAGCGTGTATGAGACGAACGGCATTTGTCATCACTTTGTGTATGCTTCTGACAGCGGGGTCGGCCCCGGCAGCCGACGACCTCGTTTCGAGCGCGATGAAGCTCTACGAAAAACGGCATTACGCCGAGGCAGCAGCCATGCTCCGGTCGGAGCTGCCCTCCGTCGAGCCGGCCAAGCGGGGCGGCGCGCACCTGACCCTGGGCATGGTCTATCTCAAGGATGCCGAGCTTCACCGCGGGCTGTATCTGACATCGGTTGCGTCCAGTGTGGACTATCTCAAAAAACTCGCCGCCCGCAGCGGCGGGAACAGGAGCCGCTTCGTAGACCTCTACCTCGGAGAGGCGCTCCTGGAAGCGGGCAACCATGGTCAGGCAGCTGCGCCCCTGGAACAGTTCATGGCGCGCGAGGGCGTGGAGCCGAAATACCAGGCGCTGGCCAGGATTTTCCTCGGTCTCAGCCGGCACCTCGGCAACCAAAAGCAGAAGGCCGAAGAACTGTGGGCAGGCGTTGATACCGCCGAGCCCGAGGTTAAATCCGCCCTTGCCGCGGTATACAGCAAGGCGGGGCTCAGGGACAAAAATCCCGCGGGCATGATCGAGGAAAGTATCGCGGCCGCGAAGACGGCGGGTAAGGTGCTTCCCCTGGGGATCGTTGCGGACGCCCTCGGGGTCTACACCCGCGAGGGGTTCACCGAAAAAGGGCTGGACCTGCTCAAGAGGGCCGACCTCAAGGCGGTCTCGTACCGGGAATCCAGGGGCAGAAGCAAGGTCATGAACTTCTATGAGCCGTCACTCCTGGGCAGTCTGGCCGAGCTTTTCCTCCAGGCCAGCATCGCAGCTCTCGAGAAAGCGGCAACTGACCCGAAGCTCAAGGACACGGCGAACTACTATCTTGGCGACGCCTATGCACAGGCGGGCAATGTGCAGCAGTCCGCGAAAGTGACGGCCGCATTCATCTCGTCGGCGCAGATGCCGCAGTCGTACAAGGACCGGGCCACGGCGAGGCAGGCCGCGAACCAGCATCAGCGGGGCCGCCAGTTCGAGGCCATCGGCGTGTGGGACGAGCTCTCCCGGAAACAGCCCCAGGACCCCGACCTCCTTGCCGAGGTCCTTTTTGCCTGCGGCAGGCTGAAGACCGACTGCCCCAAGGTGGCCCAGCGCGCCGTCGCCGCCGTCGAGACGGGCGAGGGCAAGCGGTTTTTCAATCTCAACATCGCCCTCGGGAGGTATTATTTCGGGAAACGGGATTACAAAAGTGCGGCTATTTATATGGAAGCCGGGCGCGACAAGGGCAACAAGAACAAGATCGAGTATAATGACACCGTGATGCTCGTGGATCTCGCCGAGACGTACTACCGGACCAAAAAGTTTTCCGAGGCGCTGGAGATATTTTTCGAAATGGGCAAGCAGTTCCCCGAAGTGCGCCAGATCCAGGAAGCCCTGCAGGGCGTGTATTCCATGGAGCACAAGAGCGCGGGGGACGTGAAGATTTTTTAATGCATTGCAGATTGCGGAATGCGGAATGAAGAATCCGAAATCCGCAATCCGAACTTGTGTGAGGAGGAGCTTATGAAAAGGCTGCTGATTGTTCTGTTGGTGATCGCCGGTACGGCGTTCGCCCTCCCGTTCTCATCAGAGGCGGAGAGAAAGAAGGACGGAAAACCCGACGGGGGCGTATTAGGCTACGGTGAATACGGCCGGCCGGCCACCCTGGACCCGATTACGAGCAATGAAATGATTTCCCTGCGTCTCACCGAGCTTATCTTCAACGGCCTCGTGGGGATCAACGAAAAGCAGGAGATCGTGCCGGAGCTTGCCGAGAAATGGGAGATATCCCCGGACGGGCGCCTGTACACCTTCCACATGAGAAAGGGCGTAACGTGGCACGCCCGCGAAGGCGAGGAAGCGAAGCCCTTCACGGCGGACGATGTCATCTTTACGCACAAGATCATGATGCATCCCAAGACCATTACGCCCCTCAAGGTGCGATATGAATTCATCGATAAGATGGAAAAGGTCGACGACTACACCGTACAGTGCACCCTCAAGCGGCCCATCCTGAACGCCCTGGCGAAGTTCAGCTTCAAGATCATCCCGCGGCACGGGCCGAGCAATCCCCTCTACCTCACCAGGGAGGATGTCTTTGTCCAGAACCCCATCGGCACGGGGCCGTACCAGCTGAAGAACGTAACGGCGGACCGGGAGATCATCCTCACGGCGAATGAGAATTACTTCAAAGGCAGGCCTCACATCGACAAGTTCGTCTCCAAGCCCTTCGCAGACCAGAACATCATGACCCAGGCGCTCATGTTCAACGCCATCGACATGATCGTGCTCGTCAATCCCCGGGACATCCCCGAGATACAGGGTGACAAGCGCTTTGTGCTTCAGCCCTACAACGCGCTCTCGTACTCCTTCTTCGGCTACAATATCCGCAACCCGCTCCTTGCGGACAAGCGCGTGCGGAAGGCCTTTACCTGCGCGGTGAACCGGCAGGAGATGCTCGACTCCTTCTTCAACGGCCAGGGGACCATCATCTCCGGCCCCTTCGCGCCGGGGAGCTGGGCCTATAACCTGGACGTGCAGCCGCTGCCCTTCGATCCTGAGAAGGCGAAGGCGCTCCTGAAGGAAGCCGGTTTTGCTCCCGGCCCGGACGGTTTCATGCAGAAGGACGGCAGGAAGCTTTTGCTTACTCTCAAGGTCCCCATCGAGAAGGAGAGCGAAGCCGTGAAGCGCGTCGTGCTTGCCTTTAAGAACTACCTCAAGAACGTCGGCGTCGACATCAAGGTGGAGTTCAAGGAGTGGCAGGCGTGGAAAGAAGACATCTTCCTGGAGCATGACTTCGACGTCATCTTCGCCTCGTGGGTGTTCGACGATTCCGCGGACATCTCGTCGCTCTTTCATTCGGCCGAGATCGGTCCCTGGAAGAACAACTTCGGCGGCTACTCCAACCCGGAAGTGGACGGCCTGATCGTGGAGAGCAAGCTCACGCTGGACCATGAGAAAAAGAGGACCATCAACCGGAAGCTCCATGCGTTCCTGGGAGAAGAAAACCCCTACACCTTCCTCTGGACGCTTACGAACTACGCAGGGTACCATAAGAAGGTGAGGCGCGTGGCCATCCACCCCTACAAGTTCTTCTCCTTTGCCGACGAGTGGTTCATCCCGGAGGGAGACCAGAAGTAGCAATGAAGACGCGGAGAGCATGGAGCAGAGGGCAGAGGGCCTTTGCTTTTTGCGCTCTGCACTCTGCGCTCTGCGGGTTCGTATACTATGAAACTTTCGTCCATGAGGCCCATAGCCCTGGTGCTGTCCAGGGAACTCGTGATCACGGCGCTCCTCCTGACCGGAGTGAGCTTCGTGGTCTTCGTCATCCTCTACTTTTCGCCCGGCGACCCCTTCAGCGTGCTGCTCGAAGGACAGATGCCCACGGAAGAAGCGCGGGCCGGCGTGCGTGAGGCAATGGGGGCGGCGAAGGCATGGTATGTTCAGTACCTCTCGTGGCTGGTAAACATGCTCCAGGGCAACTTCGGCACGTCCATCCGCACGGGCCTGCCGGTGGCAGGAGAACTCATCCGTACGGGACTGAGCACCCTCATGCTCACCATCGGATCCATGCTCGTTACGCTCATGCTTGCCGTCCCCATAGCGCTCTATTCCGCCGTGCGCGGAACGAACAGGGTTTCGTGGACACTTACCATGTTCGCCTACGTGGTCTCGGCCCTGCCGGTGTTCTGGCTGGGGTACATTGTGATCTATTTTTTTACCCATAAGCTCGGCCTGTTCCCTATGGCCTTCGGGTTCTCCGGGGTGGAGCGCGGGTTCGGCTGGCTCTATTTCCTGCTGCCCGTCTTCGTGCTCGGCGTGGGCAACGGCACCATCAGCGAGGTCATCCGCTTTCTCCGGGAGGAGATGAGCAGGGTGATGGCCGAGGACTACATCCGTACAGCCCGCGCCAAGGGCGCGTCCGTCTGGAAGCACTCCTTCAAGGAAGGGCTCCTTATTCCCGTGACGGAGATCATCGCTTCCAAGATACCTTTTATCCTGGGCGGCGCCGTGATCGTGGAGGAAGTTTTCAGCTGGCCCGGCATGGGCAGGATGGCGCTGCAGGCGGCCAAGGACCGGGATTTTCCGGTGATCATGGGAATCGCCATTCTGGCGGCCGTGTTCGTGCGCATGGGCAGCCTGTTTCAAAGCGTGGTATATGTCATGGTGAACCCGCGGGCGTCGAAGGAGTAATCCAATTGCGGATTGCCGATTTCGGAATGCGGAATGAAAGGCCGTTATTCCCGCAGAGGTCGGAATCCAGGGGTGCCTATAGCTCTATGATGAGAGGACGGTCAAAATGCAAGTCTGTAAGAACAAGAACTCCGGAAAATATTTTATCTATATTCAAGACACTGGCAATGACGAATGTCTTCTTATAACGCCAAATGTCGAAATGAAATCTGTTCGTGCTGACCTCTTTAATGAGATTGAAGACAAGGATGAAGCTTCCTTGATTGCCGATGGCCTCATAGCGGAAGCTCAAGTAGAAAGATTACGCCAGTTCGAGAAAGATAGCTCCGAGAATAATATTGAGAATATCTCATATTTGCTCGATCAGTTGTCACCTTATGAGCTAAATAAAGTTAAGGAAATTATAAGAAAACGGTCCGAATTGGAGAACCAATAGTTGCCACGGTTATTTTGGTATTGTTGCGTGCTTGGTCAATGCCAGGTCCAGAGAGTCAAATCACGTAAAGAAGACATTCGCAAATGGAGACCGAGTTAATTTTTGATTAACATTGTGTTCCTTTTTGTGGGAGGAGGCGCATGTGGGAGTAAAACCTATCAGAAGAATCATTATGTTAATGTTTACATCATTACTTATCATCGCCTCTAACTCGCAAGCTAAGAATCTGACATTCGAAAAGAAATATGTTTATCAGGCCAGCGAGGCAGACAGTAAAGTATCGTGCAGGGCGATTGCTCTTGAGCAAGTAAAACGGCTGCTCCTAGAAGAGGTCGGGACTTATCTTGAAAGCCAAACAGAAGTCAAAAACTATCAGCTAACGAGAAACCAAATTACCATGCTAACGGCTGGTACAGTCATAGCCGAGATTGTAAAGGAAGAGTGGGATGGAAAAACGTACGTGCTTGATGCGAAAGTGACGGTTGATCCAAATGAAGTTGTGCAATCCGTAAACCGAATCAGAGATAATGCACAATTGGTCGTCGAGTTAAAAGATGCAAAACATAGGACAGAAGACGCGTTGAAAGAAATAGAGATTTTAACAAAAGAAATCAAGAATTACGAAATACAGCCCGAGGTGAAGAAGAAATATAATTTAGCCATTAAGAATTTGAAGGCGAAAGACTGGTACGATAAAGGATATTTTCATTTCTTTAATAAGAATTATGACGAAGCGATCGATAATTTTAATAGGGCAATAGAGCTTGATTCAACTCGTATAATGGCATGGGGTTTGCGCGGTGTGGCAAAATTTAAAAAAAGAAAATATCAGGGTGCGATTGGTGATATCACTAAGTTGCTTGAAAATATCAATACTGGCGATTTAGAATCTTTGGAAAGCTTTAATACGCTTGCAGATTTCTTTTCATTGCGAGGTCTTTGTTACGCGACATTGGGCCAGTGCACTAAAGCAAGAGACGATGCGAGGCAAGCAAAAGAGATATATGGAAGAAACTGGCAGGCGCATTTCGCCTTAGCCGAGGCTTTTCACTGCCAAAGACAGCAGGCAGTGGACGAGAAAGATATACCTAAGTATGATGTACTTTCTATATTTGCTCTTTACGATGCGGCTAGATTAGGTTCCGAAGAAGCCAAGAGATATCTGGCAGCGATTAAAGCGCCTCAGGAAGAGCCGCAGGAAAGTAGGGAGATGCATAAGCAGATAGACATTTGGAAAGAATGGTAAGTGGTGACTGAAATCTATTCATGAAAAACTACACCCAAATATCCGGTGAGATCGGCGACTTGTCGGGCCTGCCGTTCTGGAAGAAGGCCGACGCCGTGGACATCGCCTACGTGAGCTACGGTCTTCTCATCGTGACGCTCGTCGTCGTGTCCTATATCCTCGGCGCATTCAACCTCCTGCCCCGGGACCCCCAGGACATCGACCTCGAGCTCATGATGGCGCCGCCGGGCACTGTCGGACATCTCCTCGGCACGGACTACATGGGCAGGGACATGCTCTCCCGTCTGATCGTCGGCATCCAGGCCTATTTTCTGCCCGGCTTTCTCGCCATCGCCATTGCCCTTACCTTCGGCACCGTGCTCGGCGTCCTCGCCGGGTACCGCGGTGGGCGCTTCGAAACGGCCATCACCTATTTCACGAACCTCGTGGACTCATTCCCGCGCCTTGTCCTCATCCTGCTCGTCATCGCGGCGTTCAAGCCCGATATCTACTACATCATGATCGTCGTGGGCCTCACGAACGTCCCGGTGGTGGCGTCGCTTATCAAGGGCAAGATACAGTTCCTCAAGCAGAAGAATTTCATCGAAGCCGACATGGCCCTGGGTCTGCCGACACGGACGATCATCCTCAAGCACATCCTGTGGCACAACTGCCGTTCCCTTCTCATCATCCAGGCCACCCTCGGCATGGGCGAGGCCATCCTTATGGAGACCTCCCTGAGCTACCTCGGCTTCGGCGTCCAGGAGCCCACGCCGTCATGGGGCAACATGGTCCAGGTTGGAGCCAACTATTTCATGCAGGGCAAGTTCTGGCCTTCCACCGCGCCGGCCCTCGCCATCCTCTTCACCATCCTCGGCTTCCATCTGCTGGGCGACGGCCTGAACAATATCCTTGAAGGCAAGAGGAACCGATGAAGAACGCGCCGCTCCTGAAGATAGAGGACCTGCGAACGTACTTCTACTCCAAGAGCAAGCAGGCGTTCATCCGGTCCGTTGACGGCGTGAGCCTCGAGATCGCCAGGGGGGAGACCCTGGGCGTGGTGGGCGAAAGCGGAAGCGGCAAGAGCATCACCGCTCTTTCGGTCATGGGCCTCGTCGGCGGAGGGCCGGGAGTGATCAGCGGCAAGATCGGGTTCAAAACCGAAAAGACCCGGAAGAACCTGCTCCAGGACCTCGACGACCACGTGAAGCTTGCGTGGGACAACGGGAAGATCATGGGCGTTGACAAGGACGTGGTGGGATGGGAGAAAAACGCCGGGCGCGTCATGAGCGGGGTGCGCGGCAAGGAAATCGCCATGATCTTCCAGAACCCCAAGGCGTCCCTCAATCCCTTCACGACGGTGGGCAGCCAGATCACCGAGGCGATCCAGCTCCACACGGACATCAAGGACCCCCTGCAGGCCAGGGAGCGGGCCATACACTGGCTGAGCAGGGTGAAGATCGACACCCCGCGGCTCAGAATTGACAACTATCCCTACGGCCTCTCGGGCGGCATGTGTCAAAGGGCCATGATCGCCATGGCGCTCGCGTGCGAGCCGTCGCTGTTGATCGCCGACGAGCCCACGACGGGGCTTGACGCCACCATCCAGTCCAAGATCACCGATCTTCTGGCGGAACTCAAATCCGAACTGGGCGTGACGACCATGCTCATCAGCCACGACATCAGCGTGATCTCCCGGCTTTCGGACAGCGTGGCCGTCATGTACGGCGGCACCGTCGTGGAGTACGGCCCGGCCCGGGACATCCTCGCGTCAACACTCGAGTCAAAGCACCCCTATACCTCGGCGCTCCTGGAGTCCATCCCGACGGAGCGGCACATCAAAGCGAAGGAGCATCTCCGCGCCATCGAGGGGGACGTGCTCGATACCGTGAACATTCCGGCCGGATGCAGGTTCTACGCGCGCTGCAACCGGGTGACGGACACGATCAGGGAGAAGTGCGAGCGCCACGAGCCGGACCTGCGCGAGATATCTCCGGGCCACCGGGCGAGATGCTGGTTGTATTTTGATTAGGCTCAGAGCTCACCACAAAGACACCAAGACACGAAGTAATTCTTAGTGCCTTCGTGGAAAAAAAAGGGTCCTTATGCCGAAGACCATACTGGAAGTCACTGACCTCAAAAAGCACTTCAAACATCGCAAGGGACTCTTCTCTTCCTTCAGCGAACAGGAGCGGACCATTCCCGCCGTGGACGGGGTGAGCTTCTATCTCAAGGAGAACGAGACGGTGGGGCTCGTGGGCGAGTCCGGCTGCGGCAAGACCACCATCGGCAGGACGATCCTGCGGCTCGAAAATCCGACGTCAGGCAGGATCCTCTTCGACGGCAACGACATTACCGCCATGCCCGCAGACCAGCTCCGGCCGCTCCGGGGCCAGATGCAGATGATCTTCCAGGACCTCGACGCCGCCCTGAACCCCAAGATGAGAATCAGGGACATCCTCAAAGAGGCGATCACCGTTCATCATCAGGCGAGCGACGAGGAGGTTGACCGGAGGATCGTGGAACTTCTTGAGCAGGTCAACCTGAAAAAGAGCAAGCTCTCCAACTTTCCCCATGAGCTCTCGGGTGGAGAAAAGCGGAGGGTGGGCGTTGCCCGCGTGCTGTCCGTGGGCGCACGCTTTATCGTGGCAGATGAACCCACCAGCGCCCTCGATGTTTCCATCCAGGCCCAGGTGGTGAACCTTCTCCGGGACCTTCAGCAGCGGCTCGGGCTTTCCTATCTCTTCATCTCTCACGACCTGCGCGTCGTGGAACTCATCAGCCACAAGGTGGCGGTGATGTATCTCGGCAAGATCGTGGAGATGGGACTCTCAGAGCGCATTGCTCATGCTCCACGCCATCCTTACACGCACATTCTCTGGTCTTCCCTCGTGGAGAAGCAGAGCAAGGAGGCCTCACGCTGCACCACGAGGCCCCACTCCGGCGTCTGGGGCGTCTTTGACTTCGAGCGGCCCCAGGGCGGCTGCCGTTTTGCCCCGCGCTGCCCGGTGTACGAATCCAAGGGCAAGCCTGTTGTTTGCGTCGATTCCGCCAGCGAGCCCCGGCTCCGCGACATCGGAAACGGCCACCAGGTGGCGTGCCACTTCCCGCTGTAATGCGCGGTTTTTCCGTCAGCCCGTCTCCTGCTTCTGCGGTCAGATTTTCATTGCCCGCAACAGTTCCTTATAGTGCCTCTTCCTTTGTTCCCACTGTTTGAGCGCCTCATGATTTTCCATCCAGGCGGTAAAGTCCTTGCCGGCGGCCAGCTCGCCGTTGTTCAATTTTTCGATGACCTGTGCCGTATCCAGGTTATATTTCCTGCTCATCCCCTCAAGGAACCGGCTGATCCTGTTCACCGAACTTGTGCAGACAGCCAGCTCCCTGGAGAGTGATATTTCGTATTCATCGGTGTGCATCGTGTATCCTCCGGACCGGTCCGTTGTGCTTTGGCAGCCGGACATTGCGGGATAGCGCGTTTTCAAAAAAGGAGCGGGAAGGCTTGCGCCTCCCCGCTTGGACAAATAGGTCTCGATGACGGATCAATGCCCGCTTGGGAAGAACGTGGCGCTGACCCAGTACAGGACGACCAGCGACGTGATCCCGATGCCGAGGCTCCACTTGATGAGCGTCATCTCGATCGGCAGCAGCGGTTCATACTCCATCTTTTTCAGTTCTTCCGATAATTTCGGATCGTTAGCCATTGTTAGTACCTCCTGTGCGCAATATGATTTATCCTACCAGCGGCGGCATCACTCCATGGAAGAAGAGCCACGAAATGAACAGACCCACCCAGATGATGAACCCGAACAGAGCGACGACATACACGACCATCAGTTTGCCGATGCCTTCCTCCATGAGCTTCTTGAAGTTGGAAACGACGCCGATGGTAAAGAACGTGAATACGAAGAACATCACCCGGAACACGTTGCTTGTGCTGGTTGCCGTCTTCGCCTCCGCGATGGTGGCTTTCGGCCCCTTGATGGAGTCGTTCAGGCTTTTCATCTTGTCGTTGCCAGCCTTGATCTTTTCCTGCAGCGCAGCATGCTCCCTGGCCGGCGCAGCAGCAAGCTGTTTTTCCACTGCCGCGTTCTCCTGCTTCAGGGCTTTGAGCTGCTTGTCCACGGGGCCGATGGCCGTTGTGGCGGGCCAGCAGAGCACCAGCAGGATGAAGAACGTGGCGACATACCCGATGACGAACTTGGGGAAGCGGTGCCAGATCTCGATGGGCCGGGCCTTCTGCCCCGGCTTGCACTCGATCTTGGCGCACCAGATGTAGGCCAGGAGGAACGCCCAGATACCGATAAAGATGTCGATGAACATCTTTACGGTCGTGGCGGTCATGGTCACCCATTCTTTCTGATAATTGATGCCTACTTCGAGATTTTTCGCCAGGATAAGGGCGTCGGTGATAGCACCCGAAGCCACTGCGCCGCCGTCGGTCTTGACCGCAAGCCCCATCCAGGCCCCGGCCACCAGCGGTTCTTTCCAGAGAAAGGTCTGGGCGGCGAAGGGGAGGATCAGCATCTCGACCACGGCGAAGACCACGACGAGCGACGACACCATGATAGGCACGATCGGGCGGGCCCGAATGGCCCCGCCCGTGGCGATCGCCGCGGAAACACCGCAGATGGAGATGCCCGAGGCGAGGGGTGCGGCCCATTCCCTGTTGAACTTGAAATATTTCCGCGCCATGTAATAGACGACTGCCCAGTAGATCAGGTAGGCCTCAACGATAGCGCATAATCCCCGGAACATGATGTTGCTTGCCAGCGTGAAGGACTCAGCGGCCTTGAGGCCCAGGGCCGCGCCCATAATGACGATGGCGGTTTTGATATACAGTTCGGGCCGTGACGCCTCTTTCAATTTATCTGACAACTTCGGAAAGAAGTTGCCCACGACAAGACCGGCGAGGAGCGCAAAAATAAAACCGGACTCACCCGTCAGGCTCAGAGACCACGGGATTTTGAACGCCGCCAGTTTGTTCTTTGTTGCGGCGATGTATGCGTAGTGTCCCGCGAACCAGCACGCATAGCTGATGAAGAAAATGACGGTGAACCCGATTGCGAATTTCTTGACGTCGGCGCCAAGCAGCTTTGCGCCGATGCTCATGACCGCCAGCATGGCGAGATAGGTCAGGATGAGCGAGGTCATGCCTGACATCCCTTTTTTCTCGTACTTGTCCCCGACCTTAAGGCTGGCCGTGCTCTCCTGCACCGTGAGCATATCCTCCTTGCCGTCGGCCTTCTTGAGGGTCAGCTTCTGTCCGTCGATCTTGAC
>CAKKPG010000063.1:15295-22923 GCA_919901555.1 Nitrospiria bacterium
TATCCTCCTTGCCGTCGGCCTTCTTGAGGGTCAGCTTCTGTCCGTCGATCTTGACGATCTCTCCGCTTACCCCCTTGAACGACTTCGACACGGGTGACATGGCCTTGGCGGGGTCGGTCCACACCGAGGTGCTGATCCCCCATCCGAGCAGGTCCGTGCCGCTGAACGTAAACAAAGAAATGACGAAAATAAATAAACCGAGCCACAAAGCCAGCCAGTCTTCGCTAAGGCCTTTCCCTTTTTCATCCATACCGACTTTCCTCCTTGCTTGCTATATTTGACTCAATGTGCGCAGCCCGCCATGCACGATAATGCGAACAATGAAGCGAGAACGTGTTCATCGAAAAGAAAAAAACCGGGTGACCTTTGCCGCCCGGTCGTCCGGTTTGCTGATGGTCCTTAGTGCTTTTCTCCCGCCGCCTTCAACTTCGTCTCCAACTCCTTGATCTTGTCCTCGAGCTTCTTGATCCGCGAGAAGTCGATCCGCTGCTCGTTTTCGATCGGGTTTTTCTCGACCGAACCGTAGATGATCCAGGAGTCGTCGTAGTTGGCCGGGTCCTTGAACCCCAGGAGCCTCATCTCCAGATAGGCGAGCGTGGAGCGGGTGCCGGTCTGGCAATAGGCGATGGAACGCTTGTTTTTGTCCAGGGAGGCGTATGCCTTGGCAACTTTTTCAGAAGAGAGGATTCCCGTGGACTTGTCCTTGCCCGTGGCCGGGTCCTTCGCCGTGTCGTAGGTGTCTTCATGCGGAACGCTGATCGTGCAGTTCGGTATCCGTCCGCCGCGTATGTTCCGGACGTCCTCGCCTTCGTATTCCTTTTTCGTCCGGGAGTCGATGAGTTGAGCGCCCTTCTCCTGGCCCCGGGCGATCTTGAGCACTTCTTCCGTTGTTGCGATCCTGCTCTTTGCGACGTTGGCCTTGAATACGGCGGGCTGCTTCATCGTCGGCTGCGTATCGAGCTTTTTCCCGGTCTTGGTCCAGGCCTCAAGCCCGCCGTTCAGGACGTGGGCCTTGTTCGCGTGGCCCAGGTACTCGAATATCCAGAAGGCCACCGTTGCATCGTCCATTGCCTTGGACTTCATGTCCCCGTAGAACACGACGTGGGTGTTGTTCCCGACGCCGGCCTTGCCCAGCATGCTTTCGTACTTTGCCGGAGACTTGAAGACCCTCGACGTCCCGTCCCGGAGCGCGTCCTTGCAGTCCTTGCCGAAGCTGATCGCTCCGGGAATGTGTCCCTTTGCGTACTCCTCCAGCTTCCTGCAGTCAACCACCACCCAGTCGGGCTTCGCGATGTTTTGCTCCACGAGCTCGGGCGTCACGAGGATATCCGGATTCGCCCACTGAGCGGCCCTGACCGTTCCCGCCGATGTCAGCAGGGAAACGCTCGCCACAACAATTAAAACCAACCATTTTTTCATAACAGCTACCCCCCTTTTTTTAGTGAACGTCAATGAAATTAAGGCTTTACGCCGAAATTGGTCGGGTGTAACATGTCTTTTGTGTTACATGTCTTTTGCAATAGGAGTAATAGGAGAAATAGCAAGATGCATACCACCCCGAAAGATGCTGTTTTCTCGGTCTTTGCTCTGCGTTCCTGGCCTAAAAGGGACAATAACGCGCCAGGGGCTGTCCTAAACAGAACAGTGCATTAATAAGTTAAAGATGCAGGATCAATAGTTCATGTTTACGCGAGTCAGATATGGTTAAACCAATCTCCGTCATCATTCCGAACCGGAACGGGGGCGCCTTCATCGGGAAGTGTCTTGAGGCGGTCTTTTCGACCCGGTATGGCCGGTATGAGGTCATCGTCGTGGATGACTGCTCTGAGGACGATTCCGTCGAGATAATCGGGAAATTTCCCTGCCGGCTCATCAGGCTGGAAAAGCACTCCGGCGCTTCGAAGGCAAGGAACACGGGCGCATTCCACAGCACGGGCGAGATACTGTTCTTTACGGACGCCGACTGCCTGGTGAGAGAGGACACCCTTTCCGCTGTCGCAGCTGCCATTGCCGGGTACGGTCCCGATGCCGTTATCGGAGGAACGTACACTGTGGAGCCTTATGACAGGGGCTTCTTCAGTCGTTTTCAATCCCTGTTCATCCATTACTCGGAGGCGAAGAACGCCGGTAATCCTGATTACGTTGCCGGCCATGCCATGGCCATTGACGCGGAGACGTTCAGGCGGTCGCGCGGTTTTCCGGAGGACTTCCTCCCCCTCATCGAGGACGTCGAGTTCAGCCACCGGTTGCGAAAAAACGGCTGCCGGCTTGTCGTGGATCCCCGGATCCAGGTCCGGCACATATTCAATTTCTCGTTGCTCCGCTCACTCCAGAACGCTTTTAAAAAATCGCTGTACTGGACCGAGTATTCCCTGAAGAACAGGGACCTTCTCGCCGACTCGGGCGCCGCTTCCACGGAACTGAAAGTGAATGTCCTGTCGTACGTTCTCTGCCTCGCCTTGTTTTCGGCGTGGGTTGTTTCGGGGAACGTCCTCGTTCTCTCCGCCGTCCTTCCGGCGGGAGGCCTGAACCTGTTGATGAGCAGACGATTGCGCCGCGCGTTTTTCGAGGCGCACGGGATGCTCTTCGGGTGCCTTGCCTCCGCGTACTACACCCTGGTATATCCCCTGCCGGTCGGCGCGGGCGCCCTGGTCGGGATGCTGAGATATTTCAGGGACAAAAGACTCCATTCCCGCTCTCCGAGGGGAGCAGGTCGGGTGAGGGGGAAACCGTGATTTACTCGCCCTTTCGACGTATGGGCTCTCTGCTCTGGAAACGAAATCCCCTTCAGCGTGCCTTCTTCCCGACCAGGAGCTGCAACGCGCGGTGTCCGTCCGCTTTTATCTCTCGCAAAGAATAAGAAGCCGCAGAGGACATCCCGCGGAGCGGGAAAGGCTCGAGTGCGGAGAAAATATAACCGGGGCAACTCAGCCCGGCCAAACCCACCACGCCGAATTGTGAGCTCTATGGAATCCCAAAATGATGAAGTCCTTTTTCCTCGCGTATGGTATACTAAAATCGATGGAGCTCCGCGGCAGATACCGCCCGAGCGGTCCGATTGCGGCTGACAAGCCACCCGGAAGAGCTGTCTCAAGGCGTTCATTTTACACACTGTCAGGCGCTGTTTCGGCGCGAGCCGTTTCGCTGAAAGAGGCATGGCCGCGTCAAAATTCCGTAAGGGAAGGGCCGGCGTACACGTCGCCGGGGAGGCAAAATGAAGTTCACCGCGAAGCTCATCGCAGCCTTTGTGCTCGCCGCATTGATCCCCGTGGCCACCCTGGGATATCTAAGCTACAGTTCCGCGAAAGCCGCCCTGGAGAAGCAGGCCCTCGAGGATTTGACCCTCATTGCCGATGCCAGGGAAGGCCAGCTCTACAGCTTTTTCGAGCTCATAAAAGGCCGGGCCCTGGACTTCTCGTCCGATGGTTTCATTCGTGACGCCATAGAGGCCCTGCGCACGCCTGATGCGCGCTATCCGCGCGGCGCGGAACTGCGGAAATCGCTGGACACCCATTTGAAGCGCAATAAAATGCCGCTCGACAGGAGCATCCGCCTGATCTCCGTAGTCGGTGTGAACGGAAAGGTGCTCGCCTCAACCGATGGGCGCGAGCTGGGCGCCGATGAATCGAAACACGAATATTTTACCCAGGGCAGGAAAGGCGTTTATACAAGCGATGTGCATCACGGGCACCACGGTGGAGCATCGGGGCATTCTTATCATATTGTCGCCTCAGCGCCCCTCTTTGGGAGGGAAACAGGCGTTCCATTGGGCGTGATTATCAATTATTACGACACCCTTGAACTGAACAAGATACTCAGCGGAAAGTTCCAGTTGGAGAAGGGCGCTCTTACGAGTTTGCCCGGCACGAGAAAAACTCTCAACATCTACCTCGTGAACAAGGAAGAGCTTCTCATTACCCCCTCAATCTACGGAGACGAGGTCATGAAGCAGCGGGTCGAATCGCCGCCGGTGCTCGAATGCATTGCCGGCCGGGAGATGACCGCTCTGTACAGAAACCATCTCGGCAGCGAGGTCCTCGGCGCCTCCATGTGCATCCCCTCGATGGGCTGGACCCTGCTCGCCGAGATCGACGCGAAAGAGGCGTTCGCCCCGGTTGAAACATTGAAGGACCGCATCATCGCGTTCAGCATCGTAATTGCCCTGCTCGCATTTTTCCTCGCCTATCTTCTCGCGAAGGAGTCGCAGAGGTCTCTCCGGGCGGAGAAGTCCCGGCTCGATGCGCTCATCCGGGGCATGAAAGAGGGCGTCGTCTTCGCCGATGCGCGGGACAATGTGGCGCTGCTCAATCCCGCGGTGGAGGACATATTCGGGATAATGAGCGCGAAATTTTTGGGCGATCAGCTCCTGCACTGTTACCGGTGCAATATAGAACAGTTCGCCGAAAAAATCCAGGCAATCAAGGAAGGCAGGCTGGCGCACTATGCGGACGAGGCCTCCTACCGGGACAGGGACTTCGAGGTCACCATATC
The DNA here is from genome assembly GCA_919901555.1 of Nitrospiria bacterium. Taxonomy (GTDB): domain Bacteria; phylum Nitrospirota; class UBA9217; order UBA9217; family UBA9217; genus CAKKPG01. The sequence goes on from CAKKPG010000063.1 coordinate 19,787, forward strand.
GCCGATCAAACGGGACGCGGACTACCTCGGCACCGTCATGATCTTCCACGACATCACGGGCCGTAAACGGATGGAGGTGGCGCTGCGGGAAACCAACGAAGCCCTCCAGGCGCTCATACAGTCCTCGCCGCTTGCCATCATTGCCCTCGACCCCTTCGGGAACGTGAAGGTGTGGAGCAAGGCCGCCGAGCGCATCTTCGGCTGGAGCGCTCACGAAGTGATCGGCCGCTCTCTGCCCATCGTTCCTGACGGCAAACAGGATGAGTTCCGTGCCTTGCGCGAGCGGGTGGTGCGCGGCGAGCAGCTCAACGATGTGGAGGCGCGCCGGCGGAGGAAGGACGGCTCGCCCATCGAGGTCAGGATTTCGGCGGCGCCTCTCTATGATTCGAAGGGGGATGTCAGCGGCATTATGGCCGTGCTGGCCGACTATACTGAGCAGAAGAAGCTTGAAGAACAGCTCCGCCAAGCGCAGAAAATGGAGGCCGTGGGCCAGCTCGCGGGCGGCGTCGCCCACGATTTCAATAATATCCTCACGGCGATAATCGGGTATGGTAGTATTTTGCTGATGAAGATGCGGGATGACGATCCGTTGAAACACAATGCAGAACAGATCCTTGCCGCCGCGCAGCGGGCCGCCGCGCTGACCAAGAGCCTCCTTGCTTTCAGCAGAAAGCAGATACTCGACTCGAAGCCCGTCAATGTAAATGATATAATAACAAGAATGAAGGGACTGCTTTCGAGAATCATCGGGGAAGACATTGAACTCAGGATAGCGCCTGCCGCTCGAGATTTGATCGTGCTGGCCGACGCCGGTCAACTGGAGCAGGTCCTGATGAATTTCGCGACAAACGCGCGGGACGCCATGGCCGACGGAGGGCTTCTGACCATTGAGGCCGAGCTTCTGGAACTGGATGAGGAATATATAAAGACCCACGCCTATGGAGAGCCCGGTAAATACGCCGTCGTTTCCATGACCGATACGGGCGCCGGCATGGACGAGGAGGTCCGGAAGAGAATATTTGAACCGTTCTATACCACGAAGGAGTTGGGCAAAGGGACGGGACTCGGCCTTGCGATGGTGTATGGGATAATAAAACAGCACAAGGGCCATATCAACGTCTACAGTGAACTCGGGAAGGGGACAACATTTAAGATCTATCTGCCGATCGTTGAAGCAGTGGTTGCTGAGGAAACAAGATCGATGGAACTCACGGGTATCCTCGGCGGCGTGGAAACAATACTTTTAGCGGAAGACGATGCGGAAGTCAGGAAACTCACGAAAAACGTGCTCGAGGAGTTCGGTTATACGGTCATTGAGGCGGAGGACGGCGAGGAAGCGCTCAACAAATTCACGGGGAATGAAGACAGCGTACGCCTCCTTCTCCTTGACGTGATGATGCCGAAGAAGAACGGAAGAGAAGTTTACAAGGAAATCCGGAGGACCCATCCCGCGATGAAAGCGCTGTTTATGAGCGGCTATACCGCAAACGTCATCCATAAAAAGGGCATTCTCGAAAAAGAGCTGAACTTTATCTCAAAACCCCTCGCCCCGAGCGACCTCCTGCGCATGGTGCGCAAGATACTGGACACATGAACGGAGCAGAAAGGCCGGGCCCGTGTTTGCACGGCATTCCTCAGTATGAAGCGCTGCCGGCATGATGACGTATTTATCCACATGACCTATTCACCCCTTCGCCACATAGATTCCATCCTTTGGAAGCGGAACGCCATCCAGCTCACGTTCTTTCTGACGCGGCGGTGCAATGCGCGCTGTCCATTCTGCTTTTATCTCTCACGAAACGGCGCTGCGAATGCCCCGGAGCTTTCTCTCCAGGAAATCGAGAAAGTGTCCGCTTCCCTGGGCAAGCTCCTGTGGCTTGCGTTCTCCGGCGGGGAGACATTCTTGCGGGATGACCTTGTAGAGATTGCCGACGTATTTTATAAGAACAACAGACCCGCCATCATCCTGCTCCCGACGAACGGCCTGCTTCCCGACCTCATACAGGAGAAGACGGAAGCGATCCTGAAACACTGCAAGAAAAGCACGGTGGTTGTTAAACTCTCTCTGGACGGTCCAGAAGCGGTCCACGACCCGCTCCGGGGCGTCCAGGGCGCGTTCCGGAAGACGATGGAGACGTACCGGAAACTCAGCGGGCTCCTCGGCGTTTATCCGAATTTCGAATTGGGGATCAATTCGGTCTTTTGCTCGGCGAACCAGGACCAGATGGAAGGGCTCATCAAGTTCGTCCAGGGCCTCGATAAAATCAAGACCCATACCGTTTCCCTGATACGGGGCGACGTTTCCGACCGATCACTGAGGGAGATCGACCTCGAGAAATATCACCGCGCCGTCAGGTTGCTGGAAGCGAACCTCAAGAGCAGGGCTTCGAGCAGGTACGGCTTCAGCGGCGCGAGGCTCAAAGCGGCGCAGGACATCCTCCAGCGGCGGTTAATACACGAAACAGCGCTTCACAAGAGGCGGTTGATCCCTTGCTATGCGGGGAGGCTGAACCTCGTGCTTACCGAAGCCGGGGATGTCTGTCCCTGCGAGACCTTTGAGAACAGGATGGGGAATGTGAGAGAGTCAGGATATGATGTCGGAAAAATCCTCCGGACGGGAAAGGCCCGGGCGGCGATTCAGTCCATTCAGAACGGCGGCTGCTTCTGCACCCATGAATGTTACTTCATGACGAACATACTCTTCAATCCCCTTCTGTATCCGTCGCTGCTCCGGGAATACGTTCAGGTATAAGCCGAAAAAAGAGGGACGACGAACGCCGTCCCTAACCGGCAGTAAAGTTGTTCGCCGCAGGTTGTAAGTTAATAATGATACGTCGCGCCTGTTGTTCTCTCCTCGTACTTCTTGCTTTCCTTTTCGTAGATCGCTTTGTTCCTGACGGAGGGGATGGAAAAATCGCCCTTTACCTGCCACGTATCCTTCAGGTAATACCATGGCGCAAAGTCTTCTATCTTCCACCCTTCCTTCACCTTTATTTCGCTCGTTGCCTGCATATTCTTTATGGACAGACCCTTTTTGTTTGCCACTACCGCGTGTTTTCCCTCAAAAGGCTCAGCGCCCTGGTCTGTATATTTCCACAGCACCTCCTGCCTCTGCTCTCCGTCCTTTGTATGGCAGC
>CAKKPG010000064.1 GCA_919901555.1 Nitrospiria bacterium
CCGTGCAACTCCGTGGTAAAGTTTCTTTTATGGTCTGAGGTTCACCTCGTTAAGTCTTTTAAAAACTTTATTAACCGCCGAGATCGCAGAGACCGCAGAGTTAAATCTTAAATTTTGAATCTTGTATCTTGTCTTTCTCAGCGTCCTCTGCGGTGAGAGGATTTCAGGCCTTCACTACTGCCCCGGTATTCGCCGACGTAACGACCTTTGCGTACCGCGCGAGCCAGCCGGTCTTGATCTTGGGCTCCCTTGGCTTCCAGCCCTCGAACCGTTTCTTGATCTCGTTGTCCGGGAGCTTGAGCTGCAGCTTCCGGTTCGGGATGTCGAGGACGATCGTGTCCCCGTCCTGGACGATCGCGATGGGCCCGCCCTCAGCCGCCTCGGGGGAGATGTGGCCGATGCAGGGGCCCCGGGTCCCGCCCGAGAACCTGCCGTCGGTCAGGAGAACGACGGACTCGCCAAGACCCATGCCGGAAATCGCCGACGTGGGCGAGAGCATCTCGCGCATGCCCGGCCCGCCTTTGGGCCCTTCGTAGCGGATGACGATAACGCGGCCGGCCTTGATCTTCCCGTCGAGGATGGCCTTCATGGCGTCCTCTTCGGAATCGAAGACCACGGCCGTGCCCTCAAAGCGCTGCATCTTCTCGCTTACCGCGGTCTGCTTCACCACCGACCCGTGCGGGGCGAGGTTGCCCGTGAGCACCGCGATGCCGCCTTCCTTATGATACGCCTTGTCCAGAGGACGGATGACGTCGTTATTGCTCACCCGGCCTGCCTTCGCACGCTCGATGATAGACGCGCCGCTCACCGTGGGTGAATCCTTGAGGACATCCTTGAACCGTGACAAGACGCCGGGAATGCCGCCTGCCGCGTCCAGGTCCTCGAGATAGTGATGGCCGCCGGGGAGCATGTTGCAGATGTGCGGCGTCTCCCTGCTGATCGAATCAAAGAGCGTGATGGGCAGGTCGATCCCCGCCTCGTAGGCGATGGCCGGAATGTGCAGCGTCGTGTTCGTCGAGCCGCCGAGGGCCATGTCGATGCGGATGGCGTTCTCGAAGGCGTTCTTCGTCATGATCTTCCGGGGCGTAAGGTCTTCCTTCACGAGAGAGACGATCCGCTTTCCGCTTTCGAAAGCCAGCCGTCGTTTCTCTCCCGAGATCGCCAGCGCCGTGGCGCATCCCGGCAGGCTCATGCCCAGGGACTCGGTCACACAGGCCATGGTGTTGGCCGTGTACATGCCCTGGCACGAACCCGGGCCCGGGCAGGCGCAGACCTCGAGCTCGGCGAGGTCGGCTTCGGACATCTCGCCCTTCCGCACCTTGCCCACGGCCTCGAAGGCGCTGATGAGGTTCACCCGCTCGCCCCGGAAGTTTCCCGAGTGCATCGGTCCGGCGGTCACCACGATGGAAGGAATGTCCAGCCTCGCCGCAGCCATGAGCATGCCCGGCGTGATCTTGTCGCAGTTCGTAAGGAGCACCAGTCCGTCAAAGGCGTGGGCCGTGGCAATGGACTCGACGATGTCGGCGATGAGCTCGCGAGACGGGAGCGAGTAGTGCATGCCCCTGTGGCCCATGGCGATGCCGTCGCAAATGCCGGGAAGGCCGAAGAAGAGCGGCCAGCCGCCTCCGGCGTGCACGCCCTTCTCGATGAACCGCTCCAGGTCGCGCATGCCGATGTGGCCCGGGATCAGGTCGGTGAAGCTCGTGGCAACGCCGATCATGGGCTTATCCAGCTCTTCCCTGGTGATGCCCGTAGCGAACATGAGCGCCCGGTGCGGCGCGCGCTCCACGCCTTTCTTGATTCTGTCGCTCCTCATGAAGCTCCTTGGGACTGTTGAGAGAGAAAACCTACGGTAAATTCAGACGTTTTGTCTGTAATTTGTAACATAGATAGAGGGAGGGAGTCAATAAAAAAATCCCCCCGTGCGCCCTTCCTGCAGGGGGGATTGTGGGAATTTCATTCACAGAAAGTAACTTCTCAGGCCTGCCGCTGAGCACAGGCGCAAAAAAGCGCGCCGTGACCGTCATGGCAGCGCCACTTCAGCCAAAACAGCGCGTGCGTAGCGAAAGCGCTGCGGGTAGTACGGGTACCGACAGCGTGAAAGGCGATAGGACGCTGGTGCGCCTTGCGCCGAAGCGAAGTGGCTGACCTGAGTAGTTGCCACAAAAAACACAAAAGGCGAGGTTTTTACCCCGCCCTGTCCGCTTCAGGCCTGGCCCGTTTTGTAGCGCCTGACCATCTCCATCATTCTGTCTTTTGCCGCCAGTTTGAGCTTCTGCATCCTCTTGCGCTCTATTTCTTCCTCAGGAGTGAGATACACATGGGTTTCGAAGTTCATGAGCTCGTCGTCCAGCTTCCTGTGCTCCTGTTCCCACCGCTGGAACTCCGGGTCCGCCTTCCTGAGCTGGTCCAGAACTGCTTCCTCTTTTACCTCCACATTCATAATGCGGCCCTCCTTTTCATTCGGGTTTATTGTTTGAGAAGGTCTGAGAGAGAACGATGCAAACGCTGAGCGCTGCAGATGTACTGTGAAAAACTTATCACATTTTTCTGAAAAAGGCAAGGCCAACGTGCCAGGCCCGGGACCCGGCGCACAGGGCTAATCCTTTTGTTCGACTAAGGCCTTATAGGCCCCCGGCGCCAGTGCCATCACCACGGCGTCTTCCGCGGGCTCGTCGTAGTAGCCCCGCCTCACGAAGCTGCCGGTGAACCCGAGGTCCAGGTACAGTTTCTGCGCCTCGGCGTTCGACGCCCGGACCTCCAGGAAGGCCCTCCGCGCGCCCCTGCCGTACGCATGCCGAAGGCCGGCATGCACGAGGCCTTTGGCGACCGCCTGCCGCCGGAATGCCGGCGCCGTTGCGAGGTTCAGGATGTGCATCTCGTCTTCCACGGTCCAGAACACGATGTATCCCGTCACCACGCGTTCAGCGGGATCCCCCGCGAGTGAAACGAGGGACGTTGATACCGCGCGGTTGCGCAGTTCGGCCAGAAAGAGGTTCCTCGACCAGGGCATGCTGAACGACGCCTGCTCGATGGCAAGCACCCGGTCGAGGTCTTCCTTCTTCATGAAATCGACGGCGACTTCGCTCTTTTTTCCCACGCCACTTCGGCCTCCGGCCTGCGTATGTACAGGGGCGTCAGACTGTCGGCGTCGGCCTGGCCCCCGTTTTTGATCATCGCCATGCCGATCTCGGCAACGCTCGCTGCCGATGGGACCATTGCGGACAGCGGGGCGAACAGCGCCCGCTCGCCGAACAGCTTCCTTATTGCCGCGCGGTACAGCAGCGCCGCCTCGCCGGTGAACACGACGTTCCCCGGTATCCTCCCGGCAAGCTCGGAAAGGGTAATGGCAGATTCGGGCAGTTCCTGGACAAGGACGTCTCCCTCATACCGGTAGAGCGCGGCGTACACCTCGTTCTTGCGCGCATCGAGAAGGGGGCAGACGGGATATGCGGAGTACGGGAGGTTCCATGCCAGGGCGCGGAGCGTGGGCACGGCAGCAACGGGCTTTCCCGTGGCAAGGGCAAGCCCCTTCACCGCCGACAGGCCGATGCGGAGCCCCGTGAAGGAGCCCGGCCCCACGGACACGGCGAACCCGTCGAGCCCGGAGACGGCGAGGCCCGCATCGGCAAGCACCCTGTCCACGGCGGCCATGAGCCGCTCGGAGTGCGTGGCCTCCACGTTCAGGGTGTACTCTGCGATGAGCCCCGTTTCAGAGACCACGGCGGCGCCGCCGGTTTTCGTCGACGTCTCGATACCCAGCACGTACATGCCGCTACCTTATCGCAAAAAAAGGGCAATGTCAAAATATTCTTGTCTGTGATTTTTCGTATGATATACTGGAAACCATGTTCACCCGCCTGATCGCGGCCGCGCTCATATCCGTGCTTATCACACCCGAACAGGCCTTCTGCCGGGAGAAACCGGTTCACTTCACCCTCACCTACACCACGACCCATGGCGGGCTCAAGGAGGCGGTCCCGCCGGGGAAGGAGGGCCTGCCGAAGCTCGGCCTGGCCCTTGCCGGCGGCGGAGCAAAGGCCGCGTCATCCATCGGCGTCCTGAAAGTGCTCACGAAAGAAGGCATCCCCGTGTCCGCGGTCTCGGGCACGAGCATGGGCGCGCTCGTGGGCGGCTTTTTTGCGGCGGGCTACAGCCCCGATGAGATCGAGCGGCTGTTCCTCGCCACCGACTGGAACGACATCTTCAAGGACACGCCCTCCCGCGCCTTCCTTACGCAGGAACAGAAGGAGGCGGGGAGCCGCCACCTGCTGGAATTCAGTTTCAGGGACGGCCGGTTCATGCCGCCCTCAGGCCTGTCGGCAGGCCAAAAGCTTGCCAACCTCCTGGCAGCCAGGACGCTCGCCGCGTCCTTCCAGGCCGGACTGGACTTCGACAAACTGGATATCCCCTTCAGGGCAGTGGCCGCGGACATCGAGACCGGCGAGATGGTGGTGCTGAAGCGCGGCCTGCTTCACGACGCCATGCGCGCCAGCGCCGCCCTCCCCCTGGCGTTCCAGCCCGTGGAGGTCGGCGGCCGCCTGCTCGTGGACGGCGGCCTGGTGAACAACCTGCCCGTTGACATAGCGAGGTCCATGGGCGCCGAGGTGGTGATCGCCGTTGATTCATCGTCAAAGCTGGAGGCGCGGGAAAAGCTGACGTCGCTCGTTGAGATCATGAGCCAGTCCATCTCCGTCGAGGTGCGCAAAGAGTCCCGCCGCCAGGCGGCGCTCGCCGATCTCGTGATCACGCCCGACACCTCGGCCTACTCCTTCACGGACTTCCCGAGGATGATGGAGATCATCAGGATCGGCGAAGAGGCGGCCCGGGCGGCGCTCCCGCGTATCCGGGAGCTCATGAAGCTGAAGGCCGGCCCCCGTCCGGGCGAGGAGTGGTTCCACATCACAACCCTCACCGTCAAAGGGAACAGAACCGTTCCCGAGGCCACGATCAGATATGCCATGGCTACCGCCCTCTCGCCCAGGATTGCGACCCGCGACGGCGTCCTTGTGGCCATGGCCGAAGTGTATAAACTGGGATACTTTTCCGAGGTGACGCTGGACCTGGGCAAAAAGGGAGAAAGTTACGACGCAATGCTCACCGTTGTGGAGAATCCCGTCGTCAATGCCGTCGACATCACCGGCAACCGGATGGTCCCCTCTCGTGAGATCATGGCTGAACTGGGAGAACAACTGGGCAAGCCGTTGAACGTCACCAGGCTTGCGTCGACCCTGGACCGGATCGCAGAACGCTACCGGGACAAAGGCTACCTTCTCGTCCGCGTGGAACGGGCGGGCATGAAGGCGGACGGAAGCACCCTTGAGATCGTGATGTACGAAGGCCGGGTGGACTCTCTGCGCCTTGAGGGCCAGAAAAAAACCAGGTCTTCCATATTCAAGAGAGATGTTCAGACCAGGACCGGCGAACCCCTGAACTTCGAGACCCTGGCACAGGACATTCAGCATCTCTACGGGCTGGACTATTTTGAGTCCCTCAGTGTCGATATGGCAAAGGGACCGCAGGGCGGGGTGGACCTGACGCTGAAAATCAAGGAAAAACCGACGGCCAAGGTGCGGCTGGGGCTGCGCTACGACCTCGAGGACTCCTTCACGGGCCTCACGGACATTGTGGTGGACAATATCACCGGCAGGGGCATCAAGCTCTCTCTGAACATGCGGTATGGAAACTACTCCGACGTTACCCTGAGATACCATTCCCCCGTGTTCCTGCGCTCCTACTTCGTGCACACCCTCGAGGCCTTCTACCGGCAAAGAGACTATTTCACCTATGATGAGAACAAGAAAAAAACGAGTGAGCTCGAAGTGACCCGCACCGGGCTCGATGTCGCCTTTGGGTACCAGTGGTTCAAGTTCGGCGATACCTATATCCGGTACCGCTACTCCAATGACAGCTCCGAGGATCCTCTCGGCCTGTCCCTTCCCCGGGAGTCCATCCATATCGGGAGCTGGGCTTTCCTCACCACCATCGACACCCGTGACAGCAGCGCCTTTGCGCACCGGGGATTCCTGTTCAAGGGCTCCTACGAGACCGCCGCTCCGACATACGGAAGCAGCATCGAGTTTACCAAAACGAGCGCCCATGCCCAGGGAGTCGTTCCCCTCGGGGAACGACACAGCCTCATCCTCGAAGGCTCCTTCGGCATCGGCAGCGGGGACATCCCCGACTACGAAAAATTCGGGATCGGCGGCGCAGACTACCTCATCAGCACCCCTCTGCACGGATACCAGCGCAGGGAGTTCGTCGGCGCGAACCTTATCAACTATTCCTTATCCTATCGATGGAAGATCGCGGAATACCAGCTCAACGTGGCCAAGGCGATCTACCTCGGCGTATCCGGCCAGGCAGCCAACGTCTGGAACAGCAGGGACCGGATGTCGTTCAGTATCGGCGACCTGAAAAAGGGCGCCGCCATCGGCCTCTCCGCCGATACCATCATCGGCCCCGTGCGGCTCGACTTCGGCGCCGGCGAGGACCACCGCTACACCGTCTATTTCTCGGCGGGGTTCGATTTTTGACGTAATTGCCCTGGGGAAACCGATCTGGGGAAGCAGCCGGAGACGGTTGGAATCGGCGAAATTGGACCGCATTCTGGACGAAGGGACGGCCGAGGCCGATCGCAAAGGGAACTCAAACGAGCGGGAAAAGAACGAACCCCTCACGTTCATGCATGAGGGGTTTCAGTACGCTTCTCTTTCGATGAGGCGCTTTATGATCGGGGAGTCAGGTTTTTGAGCCGTTCCGTCATGGCGGCTTCCCGAGCTCAATGCTTCAAGCCCCGGCACTCTACCCGCTCCCCTGCCTGCCGGAATTACTTCTTCTTGCTCTTCGGCTTCTTGACTTCCTTCTTTGCTCCATGCCGTGATGCTGCCATAAGCGATCACCCCTTTCGTTTAATCGTCTCGATATCCGATGACCGCTTCTTGCGGTCATTGTTTTCCCTGCATCACCTGAGTGCTTATTTGGTCTCTCCCTCGGCCGGAGACTGCCCCGGATTCTCTGCGGGAGGCGCCGTGTTTTTTTCCAGCTTGCGCTGTCTTTTTTCCTCGCTCTTTTTTTTCTTTGCTAATTCTTTCTGGCGCTTTTGAAAATTAAAATTTGGTTTTCCCACCGCGTTACTCCTTTCGGAAAGATATTTTTTACGAACCGGGGATCACCTATGATGCAGGGA
>CAKKPG010000065.1 GCA_919901555.1 Nitrospiria bacterium
CATGAACAAGCTCACGCAGCAGGTGGCCAAGGCGGTACGGGAACAGGCCTCGGGCGGCCGCCAGATCCGGATGGCCGTGGAGAACATGAACCGGATCATGCAGGAGGTAACGCAGGCCGCCCGCGAGCAAGCCGCGGGGAGCAAGCAGATCATCGGCGCGGTGGAGAGTATGAACAAGATGACCCAGCAGGTGACGGTGGCCACGAGCGAGCAGAAGCGGGGCGGTGACCTGGTGGTGAAGTCCACGGAGAACATCAACGCCATCGCCCGGGAGAACCAGGGCTCGGTAGAGCAGATGGCCAAGGCGTCGGAGGAGCTCGTGGAGGCGGCCAAGGCGCTCATGCAGGGTATCGAAAGCTTCAAGGCGTAGGCCGGACGGGCGCCGACCGGGAGAGCCCGATGATAATTGTTAGGAGTCTCTGATGACCTTTGCAGTGCTCAGTGAAGACATGGAGCTGACCGCAAAAAACCTAGGCATGTTCAAGGAGCTGCTTTACGAACGGTGCCATCTGTCCTTTCCCGAGAGCCGCGAAATGCTCTTGAGGCGCTGGATCACCCAGTTTGCCGAGAAGGGGAAGTACCGGTCAATCAACGACTATTATCGCGCCCTGATGGAAGACCGCCAGGAGTTCGAGCGGCTCATATCCATGATCACCACGAGGGAGACCTATTTTTTCCGTATGCCCGCGCAGTTCGAGGCACTGCGGGATGTCGTGATCCCCGCGATCGTCGACCGCGAGGGGAGCGCGAGCATGAAAGCGCTTTCCAGCGGAGTGCCCCATCGCATGCGGCTCAGGGCATGGTCTTCGGGCTGCGCCACCGGTCAGGAGGCCTATTCGCTGTCCATGCAGATCCTTGATTCCCTGCGCTATCCGAAGGCCTGGGATGTCAAGGTCCTGGGAACGGACATCAACCGCGACGCCATCGGCCTTGCCAAGCTCGGCCGGTATGATTCCCAGCGCCTCGGGAAAACCCCGTCGTCCTTTGTCGAGCGGTATTTCACGGTCTGCACTCCCCATGAGATCGTCGTCTCGGACGAGGTCAAGGAGATCACGGAATTCCGCATGCTGAACCTCAGGGATCTTCCCGGAGAGGAATCATTGAAAAATTCTTTTGATATCATCTTCTGTAGAAATGTGATGATCTATTTCGACCTTGCGGCACAGCAGCGGCTGGTCTCCGCCCTTTCGGCATGTCTGGCGCCGGGAGGGTATCTCTTCACCGGAGAAGGTGAAGTGCTGCACCTCTATGATCATTCGCTCGAGGTGCTCGAGCGGGGCGATGCCGTGTACTATAGAAAGAGAGCGGAGGAGTAAGGACATGCCATTCAATCCGTCGGCATCCGTGGAAAAACGCGGAACGAACTTTTCTGAATGGAGCGCGGCCATACGGGCCGTCGCCGCCAAGCAGACCCCCGAGGCGTTCGCATCCATCCTCGGCGTATTTTATGACCATGGGTGGTCGGGAAAGGAGCTGGTGATTTCCCTCCTCGGCGACAAGCCCGACGCGCTTATCTTCCCCCTGCTCGAGCGCGCGACGAGAGACGGCGAAAACGCAAATCTGCGGAACGCGGCCATGGAAATCCTCGTTGCCCTCGGCAGTAGGTCCCTTCCCCCGCTCCTCACGCTCCTCCGTGACCAGGACAGCGAGATCCGCACCTTTGCCGGGGTCATGCTCGGAAATCTGAAAGAGCGGGAAGCGGCGCCCGAGCTCATCAAGGCGCTGGCGGACCCGGATTTGAACGTAAAGCATGCCGCGGCCGAGGCGCTGGGGAAGATCAAGGACCCGCGGGCCGTAGACGCGCTCATCGAAGCGCTCCATACGGACATGTGGCTCCAGTTTCCCGCTGCCGTGGCGCTCGGCGATCTCGGGGACAGCCGTGCCGTGGGTCCGCTCTGCGAACTGCTGGCCGTGCCCGGAGCGAACATTCCCGCCATTCAGGCGCTCGGGAAGCTCGGCGATCCCGCAGCCCTCGGCGCGCTCGAGCCATTTCTCGAAGACGATGAGGAATCTCTCCGGGAATGGGCGCTTGAGGCCGTGGCGGCGCTCATTCCCCGTTGCCGGGACGTCGAAGCAACGGGCGCGATAAGCGCCAAGGCCGTGTCACTGCTGATGGAGACGCTGAAATCCGACAGCCTCAAGGCACGGCGAAACGCCGTGGTCGCCCTCGGACATTTCAAGATCCGCGAGGCCGTCTCAGCGCTCACGGGACTTCTGGTCGACGGGGAGCTCCGCGAAGACGCCCTTGAGGCCATCGTCAGGATCGGGGGAGAGGGCGCCCTCGGCCAACTCGCCGCATACACGCGCGAAGCGGACCCCCTCGTCCGGCAGGCGGCGGCGGAGGCCCTCGCGGGGATCGGGAGTGAAAAGAGCGTGAAGGCCATCCTGCCGCTCCTTGAAGACCCCGTGGAGGAGGTGCGCATGCAGGCGGCGCTCTCTCTCGCCCGGTTCCCGTCCGATGAGGCGCGGCGGGCCCTCGCCGGAATGTTTTCGGACATGGAGGGCGCCGTCCATGAAGCGGAGAAAAAGGCGCTTGAGGCGCTAACGGCTCTCACCAAGGCGCCGCAGCCTCCCTTTGCCTGCGACCGGGAAGACCTTCTGCCCCTCAGGGATTACGTTTCCGAACGGCTCGGGCTCTACTATGACGATGACCGGCTGAACGTGCTCCTTCACCGGCTGTCTCCGATCGCCGTGGCCGGCGGTTTCCGTTCGCTCAGGGAGTATTACCTCCACCTCACGGGCAGCGCAGGGCGCAAGGACAACCTGGACCGGCTCGCTTCGCAGCTGACGAACAATGAGACCTACTTCTTCCGGGAAAAAGAACAGCTCAATGCGTTCGCGCAGTCCGTTCTGCCCGGGATGGTGCACCGGAAGTCCTCGGAGCCGCAGAGAACGCTCCGGGTCCTGTCCGCGGGATGTTCCACCGGCGAGGAGCCCTACACCATCGCCATGCTGCTCGAAGACGCCGGCGTGCGTTCCCAGGGGTGCAACGTGGAAGTCATAGGCCTGGACATTGATCCCGGCGCGCTGTCGGTGGGCAAGTCGGCCCGCTATTCAGCGCGGTCATTCCGGGGAGGTGAGAACGGCGCCGCGAAAAAATATTTCAAGCAAGAAGGAGAGTCGTTCGTTCTCCACGACGGCATCAAGCGCGTGGTCCGGTTCAAACAGGGGAACGTGCTCGGTCAGAATGATCTCGGGCAGTTCGACGTCATCTTCTGCAGAAACGTCCTCATTTACTTCTCGGACAACGCCATGGAACGGGCAATGAAGAACTTCTTCGACATGCTCGTGAACGGAGGGTACCTGCTCCTGGGCCATTCCGAGTCCCTCTGCCGCATTAACACCGACTTCGTCCCGGTGAGGCTCGACGGAGCGGTTGTCTACCAAAAAGAATGAATGCGGACCGAAGCCGGCCGAAAACAACAGGCGGAGCACACGGTATGGTTCTTCATCGTGTCCCTGCGGCGGGCGTGGGTGGGCATGGTATCGGGTGAACATGATTGAAATGAAAAAAATACGCGTTCTGATCGTGGACGACTCCGCATTCATGCGGAAGGCGATCAGCCGGATGCTGTCAGGGGCGCCGGACATTGAGGTGGCGGGAACGGCGGAGGACGGCCGGGATGCCCTTGAGAAGATCGGCACGCTCAAACCCGACATCGTGACCCTTGACGTGCAAATGGCGGGCATGGACGGGCTCACGGCCCTCAAACGGATCATGAGCGAATGCCCGACGCCCGTGCTCATGCTCTCGTCCCTCACCCAGCAAGGCGCCGAGACCACGCTCAAGGCCCTTGAGCTGGGCGCCGTGGACTTCATCGATAAAACGCGCACCGAATCCTCCATGGACATTACGCTCCTGGCGGATGAACTCATTATCAAGGTGAGGACCATCGCCGGCGTGGACATCGAGAAGATGACGTCGCATCAGCCTGGCGGGCCTTCCTCGCGCGCGGTGGAGCATCTCGGAGCTGAGCGTTTACCGCAGCGTACGCCCCGGCAGGCGAAGATCGATGTGGTGGCCATCGGAACGTCCACGGGCGGCCCTCCCGCGCTTCAGAGCCTGATCCCCCGGCTCCCATCGGACTTTCCCGCCGGCGTCGTCGTCGTGCAGCACATGCCGCCGGGATTCACGCGCACCCTTGCCGATCGACTGAACGCACAGAGCAGCATCAGGGTGAGCGAAGCCATCGAGGGCGACCTCGTGGTGCCGGGGAGGGTGCTCGTCGCCCCGGCGGGCCGGCAGTTCCAGCTCCTCAAGAGGAACGGTCAGTATGTCGTCCGGCTCGATTCCCAGCCCTCGGAGGCGCTCCACAGGCCGTCGGTGGACGTCATGATGCAGTCTGTGGCAAAGGCCTGCGGCAGGAGGTGCCTCGGCGTCCTGCTCACCGGCATGGGGAGCGATGGTGCAGCGGGCATGCGGGCCGTCAAAGAGGCCGGCGGCAGAACCCTGGCCGAGAGCGAGGAAACCTGCATTGTCTACGGCATGCCCAAGTCCGCGGTGGAAGAAGGTGTGGTGGACGAAGTCGTGCCGCTCTATGACATGGCGAAGATGATCCTGAAAGCAGTATAAGGTCAAATCCGAGAACCCCCTTGCCAAAAACGTTACCAACCGTAACTTCCTGTCATGCAACAAAAAATCCTTGACACTCCTGCTTTACAGATGTTATTTTGTTCTATTCTTTTCGTTCCAGGAGACCTTGTTTGAAAATCGCGATCACGGGCAAGGGCGGAGTCGGAAAAACGACCCTGGCCGGCCTTTTGGCAAGGCTTTACGCGTCCGAGGGCAGGACGGTCCTGGCCGTTGACGCCGACCCCGATGCAAATCTCGCCTCAGCCCTCGGTATCCTGCCCGAAGTGGCTGCCAAGGCCCTGCCCCTTGCGGAACAGGCTGATTTGATTGAGGAACGCACCGGTTCACGGCCGGGAACGCCCGGCGGTATGTTCCGCATCAACCCCAAGGTGGACGACATTCCGGAAGCCTATAGTATCCAGCACGAAGGCGTGCGGCTCCTTGTCGTGGGGAAGTCCAGGGAGGCCGGTTCCGGCTGCTACTGTCCCGAGAACGTGCTCCTGCGCCGCCTCATCAGCCATCTTATCCTCAAGCGCGATGAAGTGGTAATTCTCGACATGGAGGCCGGCATCGAGCACTTAACGCGCGGCACCGCCGGGAGCGTGGACGCCTTCATCGTCGTCGTGGAGCCGGGCCAGCGGAGCATGCAGACAGCCAGGCAGATAGAATCTCTCGCGCACGGTCTCGGAGTAAAAGAGGTATACGTCGTCGGCAACAAGATCCAGCGGGAAGCAGAGATGGAGTTTATCCAGAGGAACCTGCCGGGCATGAAGTTCCTCGGCTTCATGAGTTACTCGAAAGAGGTGGTGCAGGCGGACCTCGACGGCAAGTCTCCCTATGACGCGTCTCCGGGCGCGCTGAAAGAGGCGAAGACGATCAAGGCGGCGCTCGACCGCCTGATGAAAAAGGGATAACGATCGCCGCGGAACTTTTTTGATGAAAATCCGCGGCCCAAGGGTTTTATTGAAAACGGATCTCAGACAACAAGTCCTTGAGGCGCGCTTCAAGCTGACACCGCAGGAGCGGAAGGCGAAGACCAGAGAGATAGAAAAGAAGCTCTTTCCGCTCCAGGAGTTTCAGGCTGCCGCCTCGGTCCTGTTTTATGCCTCCTTCCGGAGCGAAGTGGAGACCGGCGACATGATCCGCCGCGCCCTGGCCGAGGGGAAGAGGGTGGTCCTGCCGAAGGTGAAGGGAAAGGAACTGGCCCTGTTCGAAATAGCGGACTTTGACGCCGATGTGGCGCCGGGTACCTGGGACATCCCCGAGCCCGCGCGCGGCGTCCCGGCGGACGTGCGAAACATCGACCTCATCATTGTACCGGGGGCGGTCTTCGACGAGCGCGGCAACAGGCTGGGATACGGCGCCGGGTTTTATGACAAGCTCCTCTCGGCATACCCGGGGCCGACCGTGGCGCTGGCCTTTGAGGTGCAGATCGTTCCGGAAGTACCGGTGGCGGAGCACGATGTGCCGGTCAAGAAGATCATCACAGAAAGAAGAATCATAGAAGTAAAATAATTTGCCACAGAGGTCACAGAGAGCACAGAGTAAAAACGTGATAAAATATTTTCACTCTTTCGCGTTTCTAATCTTCCGGCTTTCCTCTGTGTTCTCTGTGGCCAAGATATATGGATACTAAAAAAATCGAAAAAGGCGTACGGCTCATTCTTGAAGGCATCGGCGAGGACCCGGAGCGGCCGGGTCTCAAGGACACGCCGACGCGCGTGGCCGATATGTATGCCGAGATATTCTCGGGCATCGACGCGGACACGGAGAAGTTTATCGTGCCGATGGCCGGCGAGAGCCACGACGAGATGGTCATGATCCGGGACATCGCGTTCTATTCGGTCTGTGAACATCATCTCCTGCCGTTTTTCGGCAAAGCCCATATCGCCTACATCCCCGGAGCGGGAAAGATCGTGGGCATCAGCGCCCTGGCCAAGGCACTGGAGGTCTTTGCCAAGCGTCCCCAGGTGCAGGAGAGGCTCACCGCCCAGTTCGCCGACTTGATCGTGAGCCACCTGAAGCCCAAGGGTGCCATGGTCGTGATCGATGCCGAGCACCTCTGCATGAGCATGCGGGGCGTGAAGAAGCCCGGTTCCCGCGTCGTGACCTCCGCGGTACGGGGGACCTTTCGGAGCAAGGAGTCTACGCGCATGGAGATGCTGGAGCTGTTGAGACGGCAGGAATAGTTTGTGAATGGGGAAGTCGGAATTCGGAGTGCGGAATAAAAGCCGTCATTCCCGCGCAAGCGGGAATCAGGGTCTTGCCTCCGTGTTTCAGTGCCTCTGTGGTGAAAAATTTCCTTTCAATGCAGGAGTAATTCATGTCACCAGGTAAGACAGAAACGACGGCGCAACCCTACCGGCCCTACGGCGCGGACATCAAGGAAACGAGGCCCTACTCGCCCTGCCGGGCAGCGTGCCCGGCGCACACGGACGTGCAGGCCTATGTGGGCCTGATCGCCCAGGGCAGGTACACCGAGGCCTTCGAGGTGATCACCGCGCCCAATCCCATCGCCTCGGTCTGCTCCATGATCTGCCATCATCCCTGCGAGCAGGCCTGCCGGCGCTGTGCCGTGGACGAGCCCCTGGCGGTCCGGCATCTGAAGCGCTTTGCCATCGAGAAGTCCCTTGACTACCGCAGGGCAAAGCGAAAGCTTGTCAAGAAGACAAAGGGCAAGAGCATCGCCATCATCGGCTCCGGCCCCTCCGGTCTTACGGCGGCACGGGACCTCGCCGACTTCGGCTACAGCGTCACGATCTACGAACGCCATCCCGTGCTCGGCGGCATGCTCGCCTCGGCCATCCCGCCCTACCGCCTTCCGCGGGAGATGCTGCAAGAAGATATCGACGATGTCGTTTCCCGGGGCATCGAGGTGAAGACGAACTGCGAGATCGGCAAGGACGTGAAGCTCGATGAGCTCACGAAGAAGCACGACGCCGTGCTCATCGCCATCGGCCTTTCCCTGAGCCGGTCGCTGCCCATCCCGGGCGTGGACGGTCCGGGTGTGCTGCTCGCGATCCCCTTCCTCGAGGATGTTGCCTTTGACCGCAAGCCGAAGCTCGGGAAGAAGGTGCTCGTCATCGGCGGCGGGAACGTTGCCATGGACGTGGCCCGCTCAGCCCGCAGGCTCGGCGTGAAGGACGTCTCCATGGTCTGCCTCGAGAGCGCCGAGGAGATGCCGGCATGGAAATGGGAAGTAGACGAAGCCGTTGAAGAGAATGTCAAGATCAATAACCGCTGGGGCCCGAAAGCGGTAAAACGCGACGGCGAAAGGGTGAAGGGCCTCGAGGTGAAGAAGGTCAAGTCCGTGTTCGACGCGAACGGCCGGTTCAACCCTGCCTACGACGAAAACCAGACGACCGTCCTCGAAGCGGACACCATCATCATCACCATCGGCCAGATGTCGAACTTCTCCTTTCTCAAGAACAGCGCGGTGAAGATAGACGAGCGCGGCCGGGTGGAATGGAACCAGGCGACCCAGATGAGCAGCGCTAAGGGCGTCTTCGTCTCAGGCGAGGTGGTCACCGGCCCGGGCTCGGCCATCGCAGCCGTGGCGAACGGACACCGCGCGGCCCTTGCGATGCATCTCTATTGCCAGGGCGAGGCCATCGAAGGGAAGCTTCCTGTTCAAGAAAAGGAAAAGATCGCCGAGATGCCCGCTGAGGTTGCGGCGAAAATCGACAAATTGCCGCGACTGAAGATCAAGCACCTCGCCCCTGAGGTGCGCTGCGACACCATGGCCCACTTTGAGATCGGCTACGACGAGACCGAGGCGCTCAAGGAAGCGGGACGGTGCCGCGGCTGCGGCGGCGGCGCCGTGGTGGACCCGAAGAAGTGCATGGCCTGCCTCACCTGCAAGCGCATCTGCCCCTACGGCGCGCCCGTGGTCACGTCCGTGTCCGAGATCCGGCCCGAGTATTGCCAGGCCTGCGGCCTCTGCGCGCCGGAGTGTCCCGGCCAGGCCATCAGCATGGTGAGTTACGATGTGCGCGAAGTCCGGAACACGCTGCCCTCGGTCGTCGGCAAAGCTGATCCGAAGCGGCAGGAGCCCCTGATCGTCGCGTTCATGTGCACGCACCACGTGGGCGTACTCGGGTTCGACGTGCAGAAGAACGTGAAGACCGTGCCGGTGCACTGCACGAGCCGCATCGATGTGCTCGATTTCTTGAAGGCCGTGGAAAGCGGCGCTGACGGTGTGGCCGTGGTGCGTTGCAATGACGGGACGTGCAAGTACAAGGATATCGCGCCCCGGGTGAACGCTCGCGTGAAGCGCGGACAGGAACTCATCAAGGCCCTCGGCATGGAGCCCGGCAGGATCGAGATCCTCACCGCCTGGTCAGGCAACGGCGGCAATCCCTATGCAGCGGTGTGCGCGGAGTTTTCGGAGAGGGTGAAGAAGATAGGGATGAGGGTGAAGTAATTCCACCACCGCCATGATTGATAAAATACAAGAATGCTTCAACACAGGCAAGGTAGTATATACAAAACATGCGCGGGATGAAATGGAGCATGAGGATTTCGGCGAGATAAAAGTAAATGACGTTTACGAGGCGATATTAAGCGGCCAGATTATAGAATCGTATCCCGAAGACGATCCGTATCCGAGCTGTCTCATTTATGGAAGAACATCGGAGGACAGACCGCTTCACATTGTCAGTGCTTATAGCAAAGATGACGATATCGCAATCGTCATAACCGTGTATCATCCTGACCCGGAGAAATGGATAGGATTCGAGCGGAGGAAAACATGAAATGCGTGGTTTGTAAGAGTTCGGATATTCAATTAAAGCCGGTCGAGGAAGAGATCAAGGTTGAGAGTGATATTGTGCTTATTCCCATGCAGGTCATGGTTTGTCAGAGCTGCGGCGAGAGATATTACGACACGAATGCCATGCGAAAGCTTGAGGAGATAAGAACAAAATTGCGAAAGAAAGATTTGACAGTCGAGAATGTCGGCAAGGTATTGCGAGCTAAAGTGGCATAGAACCGGTCCCCCGCTGGAAGTCGCCCTCCAGGGAATGTCAAGATTCGACAAGATCTGACCCTGAAGGAGACTCGGTCGTGCGAGAACTCATAGCAAAGCGTCACGCTGCTTGAACGGCCTGACGCCGAAACAGGTGAGAGAGAAGCAGGGTTTCGCGCGGGCGGTTGTCAAGACGGGGGTTACGGTGTTTAGGCGGAAGTAAAATTGTCGGCTTCTATTAAACGATGAAAAAGCTCAGGCTTTATCTTGATACCTCGGTTTTGGGCGGGCTGTTTGACATGGAAGACCCCAAGCGTGTTGATACTGCCGAGAGACTGCTGCAGCTTATCAAAGAAGGGGTTTATGAAGGATTCATTTCCCGGCCTACGATTGAAGAAGTTATGAATGCCCCTGATCGAATACGGGAAAAGTTAAAGGACAAAATAAGGGAAACCGGGCTTGCTGTATTGGAGGAAACTGAAGAAAGCATCAACTTGGCAGACGCATATATCAAGGACGGCGCTGAACCTGAAAAATATCGTGACGATGCCAGGCATATTGCCGTTGCAGTCTTTCACGAGATTGACTACGTCGTTTCATGGAATTACAAACATATGGTCAATATCGCCGTAAGGAGGTTGATTGACAGCACCAACCTCAGGATGGGATATAGTCCTATCGAAATAATATCTCCAGAGGAGGTGACCGGAGATGGCGAAGAAGGAATATAAATCATTAGAATGGATACACAAGGTCAGGGAAGAGAACCATGCCCGGACCAAAGGGCTTTCACCGAAGGATTTGATCGAAAAAACAAAACAGGCGACGGAACAGACCGCCAAGGCATTAGGTTTGAAGATTGTGCAGCCGAAGGAACAGATACGCTCACGATAGTATGCGTGTTTGAGCAATTTGAGATTTGCCAAAGCAGGCGCAAGAAAAGCAGTGCTTCGCGCGGGCGGTTGTCGAGAGCGGTGGCGGTATTCAGGCGGAAGTGAATTCTGATGAGCGATTTATATGGCCAAAACAGTCGATTTTGTGGTAATCATAGAAGACGGGGTAAGAAAACGGCATTATCACGAAATCGAAGGCGGCAAGGTCACAGAAGGAGTGAGCCGTGAGTAGCTATGCCGATTTTTTGGCCATGATTTCGACTGAGTTTCAGCGCTACCTCATGGAACACGAATCCTTGACAGACAAAATCCCGGTTAATGCGCTGCTCATTTTTCAGGTAGAGGGTGAAGATGAGTTCAATAAGTGGCATGAAGGTTTGTCGCTGAAGAACCGTGAACCAGAGCAGCCCGTCGTCTATGTTTCCGTGAAGAAATGGAGAAGCCATTCATCTATTGAAGAGGTAAGGCTCAGAGAGGTCGCGGCATAAGGCAAATGTCCAGAATAGCGTCGTCAAAGTTATCCCCGTTTCCGCCTGGCTGGAACGAGGAACGCGTCAGGAAAGTCCTCGTACATTACGATGCCCAGTCCGAGGACGAGGCGGTAGCCGAAGATGAGGCTGCCTATGAGACACCGGGGCAGACGATCATGGAAGTGCCCACGGATCTCGTCTCGGCTGTGCGGGAGCTCATAGCAAAGCGCCACGCGGCCTGATCCGTTATACGCCGAAGTAGGTGAGGGAAAAGCAAGGCTTAACGTGGGCGGTTATCAAGACGGGGTTGCGGTCTTTAAGCGGAAGTAAATTCAACACGAAGGAGGTCAACTTGGCGAAAAAAAGTGTTTTATTGCTAATTCTTTTGCTGGTAATGACGACCTCCACTTCGTATGGACAAATAACAAAGAAAAAGGCTGTTCGTCGGGATGAAATTCCATCAATAGCAATATATGACGCTTACAAAATTATCCAGATAAATAAAGAGGTTGGGGAGAGACCAACCATCTTAAACAAATTAGAACCAGTGGGAGAGAAAAAATCCCTCTCTCAGTTAAAATCTACTGCTTCAGTTACGGAGTGTAAAACCCGATGGACAACGGACATATTAAATAAGATTAAAAGTGGATATCTGCCGAACGATGATCAAGAAGCAGAGGTTTGGCGGAATATAAAAAGCATTCAGAGCATAGAAGCCACTGCTTGCGCTGCGGTTGACTATAAGAATTACTTTATTAGGGTGATATATCTTAGCATTGAAGTAGAGCCAATGGATAAAAAGCACGTACCGAATAAGTTGTTGTGGATTTCGAAACTTTATAAAGATCAAGACAAATTAGAAGAAACAACATATGCAGGTGTCTCAATTGAAAGCATCTATGATCTAAAAAGATATTTAAAAGTAAAAGCTATCGCTGATGTTAATAATGACGGCTTTCATGACATCATCTTGGATGACGAAAGATATGCCGGAGATGGATATATAATTCTTTACTTCACTGATAAGGGGTTAGTTGAAAAGAAAGAAGTAGATGGGGCAAGCTGGGACTAATTAACTCATGAAACTCGATAATTTGGAAGGTTCTCTCAATGAGTACGATATAAAGGAGCATTGAACTATGATTGTCGGTCAACAAAAACCATTCGATGAAATCTGGGGCATGGTCAAGGGCTTCAAGAAGGTCCTCGTGTTCGGGTGCAACACCTGCGTGGCAATCTGCCATGCGGGCGGGGAGAAGGAGGCCGAGACCATCGCGTCCCTCATCCGCATGCGGGCGCAACAGGAGGGGAAGCAGATGACGGTGAATCACCTCGGGGTCATGCGCCACTGCGAGCCCGAGTACTTCGACCCCGTCATGGACGAGGTGAAGAAGTACGACCTCGTGCTGTCCACGGCCTGCGGCGTTGGGGTGAACTTTCTGTCCGACCGCACCGGGACGATCCCGGTCTATCCGGGCATCAACACCTCGTTCTACGGCGCTGTTGAGGCGCCCGGACTGTTCAAGGAGCTCTGCGCGGGCTGCGGGAACTGCATCGTGCATATGACCGGCGGCATCTGTCCCATCGCCCGCTGCGCCAAGACGCTCATGAACGGGCCCTGCGGGGGAACGAACAAGGGCAAGTGCGAGGTCGGCAACGAGATAGACTGCGCCTGGTACCTTATCGTGGAGCGGATGAAGAAGCTCGGCACTCTCGAGAAGCTCTCTGAGGTCCTGCCGCCCAGGAACTGGGCCACGTCCCGTGACGGCGGTCCGCGGCGCATATCGCTCGAGCACATCCGGGAGTACGAGGAGAAGGAAGCGGCGAAGGCAGGGAAGTAGTTTCAAACGGTAAGCGGTTACGGTGACGAGGCCCGTTTCGGTTACGCCGTTCGGATTGGGACGTGACCGTTATCGTGTGACGTAACCGTGTGCAAAGAAATTAATCTGCGAAATCTGCGGATGAGTCATTGATATGGTTTAATCCCTTCGGAGGTTATCGATAATGAAGAGCGGAAGCAACCTGGAAAAAGTCATCGCCAGCGGCAAGCCTGCGGTCACGGCGGAGCTCGGCCCGCCCATGAGCGCCGATCCCCATGAGGTCATCAAAAAAGCGCAGATGCTCAAGGGATTCTGCGACGCCGCGAACATCACGGACTGCCAGACCGCGGTCGTCCGTATCTCGAGCATCGCTGCCGCGGCCATAGCGTTCCAGCAGGGACTTGAGCCGGTGATGCAGATGACCTGCCGCGACCGGAACCGCATCGCCATGCAGGCCGACCTTTTAGGCGCGGCAGCCCTGGGCCTCAAGAACTGTCTCTGCCTTGCCGGAGACCACCAGAAGTTCAGCGCAGCGGGCAGGCTCAAGGGCCATCCCGGCGCAAAGAACGTCTACGACGTTGATACCTGCCAGCTCGTCGGTATTCTCAAGAAGATGCGCGACGAGAGCAAGCAGGACGGCGGCGACCCGCTGGAAGTGGCGCCGAAGTTCTTCATCGGCGCTTCCTGGACGCCCATGGCCGATCCCATCGACTTCCGGCCGATCAATCTTATGAAGAAAGTGAATGCCGGCGCCGATTTTATCCAGACCCAGGGCATCTACGACATGTCGCTTTTCCGCGAGCAGATGGCAAAGATACGGAACATGGGCCTCCATGAGAAGACCGCGATCCTCGCGGGCATCATCGTGCCGAAGAGCGCCATGATGCTGAAGTACATGGATTCCTCCGTAGCCGGCGTGTCCGTTCCGAAGTCCCTCATAGACCGGATGAACAAGGCCAAGGAGGCCGCCGGCGAGGACAAGAAGAAGGCACGGGAGCTCCAGGAGCAGGAAGGCACCAAGATCGCGATCGAGTTGATCCACCAGGCCTTGGAGACCCCCGGCGTCAAGGGCGTGCACATTCAGGCCATCGAGTGGGAAAGCGCCATCGAGGGGATCGTGAAGGCCGCGGGACTCTATCCCAGGCCGATATGGAGCGAGCCGACCGCGTCGGCGTAAAGGCAACGGCAACGCGGTTGCCTTTCCAAATAAGGGAACGGCAACGCGGTTGCCTTGGTCCAAATGAGGAAAATATGCCAAAAATCACCATTCTCGATATCTACAAGAAAAAGGCCGAAGGCAAGAAGATCACCATGCTCACGGCCTACGATTTCCCCACGGCCCAGATCGTGGACCAGGCCGGGATCGACGTGATCCTCGTGGGCGACTCCCTCGGCATGGTGGTGCAGGGCGTCACGAGCACGCTTCCCGTCACGATGGAGGAGATGCTCTATCACACGAAGCTCGTTACCCGCGCCGCCTCATCGGCCATGGTCGTGGGAGATATGCCCTTTCTGTCGTACCAGACCACGAAAGGCGATGCGGTCTTGAATGCCGGCCGGTTTTTGAAAGAGGCCGGCGCCGAGGCAGTGAAGCTCGAGGGCGGGGCCCAGATGGCGGAGGTCATCAGCGCCATTGTTGCGGCGGGCATCCCGGTGATGGCCCATATCGGGCTCACCCCGCAGTACGTTCATATGCTCGGCGGGTTCAAGGTCCAGGGGAAGGACGAGGCCGCGCGGGAGAGGATCCTCGCGGACGCCCGCGCGGTTCAGGAGGCCGGCGCTTTTTCCGTGGTGCTCGAGGCGATACCGGCGTCTTTGGCAAAAGAAATTCACGAGATGCTCCACATCCCGACCATCGGCATCGGCGCCGGACCGGACTGCGACGGCCAGGTGCTTGTTCTCCATGACCTTTTGGGGCTCTTTGACCGGTTCACGCCCAAGTTCGTAAAGCAGTATGTCAAACTGAAGGATCTGGCGCTCAAGGCGGTAAAAGAATACAAGCAGGATGTGGAAGGCGGCAAATTTCCATCGGAAGAACATAGTTTTAAATAATT
>CAKKPG010000066.1 GCA_919901555.1 Nitrospiria bacterium
CTCCTGCACCAGTGGCGCAAAACTTTTTCCCTTCTGCTCATGGCGACAATTTCCTTCACCCCTCCTGTGAATTTTAAAGAAAAGAGGCGGTGTTCCTCCCACCACCTCTCCCAATCCGTTGATCCCGACCATGATCAGCCTTTTTTCTCTGCTGCCGCCTTCCTTGCCGGAATCATATTTCAGACAAGCCTCCACAGACCCATCATGCCTATGTCCTCGTGCTCAAGGATGTGGCAGTGGAAGACCGTATCTCCGGTGTAGTTCTCCACAGGGACAAGCATGGTGAGGGTTCCCATGGGAGGCACATTCACGGTGTCCTTCAGGGCAGGGATGGTGCTGTAGAGAGCGGCGTAATTCGGGTCCCCTCCCGTTATGCCGAGCACAACCGATCCATTCACGTGTTGGTGGAACGGGTGATCCATCATCGTGTCATTCTTAACAACCCAGACCTCATAGGTTCCGATCCGGGATGTAAGGACGAAGGTGTTCACACCAAAGACGCCGCCGTTTATTGCACCCTGAATAACTCCTCCCATACCCATGACAAACTGGAGGGCCAGATTTACCCGTCTGAATGCAGCTCTATTCAGCGTCCTCAGGAACTTGACCTTATCCGCCACGCTCGATGGTATGCTTTGGGGCAAAGAATCGGCGACCGGCGTTCCTCCGTAGGATAATGTCAGGAGGGTAACCTGCTGATTTATGTTCCCATAGGGCAGGGAAAGGAGTCTGTAGGTCCGGGAGGTCTGATCTGCCTTGACAAGTACATCAATCCTCTCCCCCGGTGTGAGCAGGATTTCCGTTATGGGATAGGGCTTGTCGAGCAATCCGCCGTCGCATCCCACAAGATGCAGGGTGTGGCCCTCGAGGGCGAGCCTGAGGTATCTCGCATTACAAGAGTTGACGATCCTGAGCCTCGTCACCTGTCCGGGCCGTATGGGCAGAACAGGATTCACCTGTCCGTTCACCATCACGATAGTGCCCGTCTTTCCCATCCTGTAGTCGTCAAGGGTGTAAGGCGCAGGGTCAGACCCTGCCAGGCTTATGTCTTTTATGAGAAGAAGATGGGTCTCGTATCCGGCAAGCGCAGGCGTCTCATCCTCAACCACAAGCGCTCCCCCGGACATCCCGCGCCAGACCTGTTCTGCAACTGTTCCATGGGCATGGGGATGGTAAAAGCCGAGCAGTCCGCCGGGCTGCTTTGAAAGATCGTACTCAAAGAGGAACTCCTCACCGGGGGCGAAGTGCAGTAATATGTTGTCAGCATTTCCCGCGGGAGAGACATGCCAGCCATGGGTATGGAGATTCGTCATGCTCATATCATGTCCGATTATGTTCGTTCCAAGATCGGGAAGAGCATTTTTGAATGTCAACTTCAGGATATCGCCGGTCTTCACCCGTATGGTTGGGGCCGGGAAGATCCCGTTATAGGCGAGGAGATCGGCATTCGTTCCGGCGATGTTTACCTGTGCTGCCCCGGCTTCTACCAGGGCGCCGCTCACCACATTGCCGTTCCGCAGGAGCGGCATCACCGGCGGGTCCTTAAAGACGCCATTGGGCAATGGGTTTATAATGGTTGCCCCTCCGCCCCCTCCCATCTGGGCAAATCCGGTCTTTCCGTAGAGTAACCCGCTTGCCGCGCCAACTGCAGACATGGCAAGAAATTCCCTTCTGCTGAGCTTATTCATAGCACACCTCCTAACCCGCATAAAGCGGAATTGAAAATTGGAAATTGCAAATTGAAAAGTGCAAATTTATAAAAAACAACAGTTCAAAAATCTTTATATTGACCTCTATTTATGAAGCTTTTATGACGTTTGATAATATTTTCTACCCATTTTGGGTAGAATTTAACTCGTAAGTTACTAAAAGAACACCCCACCCCTTTAGATCTCCTCGCGAGGGGCGCGGAAACATCCCGACATCACTCTCACTTCCTTCTCTCTCGGGCTGTTCCGGAATGACCGCTCCTCGTGCAACAGCGTTACTCAGGCTGAGCGCCTGTCATGGATTCAGACGATGTTCTTTTCTTTTTTATCGAGATAAAATGCCGCGCCGATGAACAAAGCCCCGAGTAGGAGGACGACGAGGGCCGTACCGGCAGCGCTGTGCGTGTAGAGATTTACTTTCCCCAGGTTGGGGCCGAGGATGTGCTCAATCTGAGGATAGAGCACGATGTAGACGAGTCCGGCCAGCAACCCGCCCGCCGTCCCGATAACGGCATCCACAGCGCCCTCGCCTATTGAAACGAGAAGGGTGCCCGGACAGTATCCCAGCACCGCCATGCCGACCCCGAAGATAAGGCCGCCTGCTATTACGCCGGTGACATCGAAAGGCTTTATGCTGAGCGATGCCGCTCCCAGTTGGATTTCGATAAAGAGCAGTATGCTCCCGGCGCCGACGGCGGTGAGGAGCACCTTTGCGGCGGTGAAGTCCTTCATCATGGCAAAGCCGCCGATTTTGTTGAACGTATTGACCCGCGAGTTCTGAAGGATTGCGCCGAAGAACATACCCAGGATGATCGTCTTAAGCATTTTTCCTCCTCCGGTAAAAGAATTTTCCCGTTATAAGCAGCGAGATGAACATACACGCTCCGAAGACAAGGCTGCTGATCGCCAACTGCATCCCGCCCGACAGGACATGGCCGCTCGTACATCCGCCGGCGAGGCGCGCCCCCGTGAGCAGTAAAAATCCGCCGATGAACGCCCAGAAGATCCTTTTTGTCCTTGATTCGCCCTTTACCTCCCGCCATCTCTCGGGGATCAATCGGACCCTGAAGTCCTTCCGGATCACGGCGCTCAAAAACGCCCCCGCAATGACGCCCGACAACAGATACAGCTCCCACAGCCCCGACTTGGCGATTTTCTGCATGTAGGCGGTGTCGGTCAGCCCCGCCAATAATCCGGAGAAATACGGGTAGGCGGCAGATACTCCGATGAGCCGATCAGACAGGTGAACATTGGCGATAATCACATTCAGAATGCTGAGCAGGATGCCTGCCCACAGCCAGGGTAAAGGCTTGTATTTTTCTTCCATAAGAAACCTCCTGAAAAACTTGGTCTTCAAATCATTTTATAGCGGCGAAAATGGCTCTATTTCCATCCCCATTTCTGAAAGACTTCGTGGCACTGCTCGGTCTTCAAAAAATCGATAAACTGTCCGGCTCCGTCCCTGTTCTGGGAAATAGCGGTAATGGCGATAGGCGTACCACGGTAAATTCTGTGTCCCACGGGCAACTGAACCAGGTCCGTTATATCCGGTAAACGGTAATGCCAGGATTCAAAGGTGATCCATGCGTCGAGTTCGGGCATGGTCCTCCATTTCTCTATGGCCTCTGCACTGGACGTAACCGAGAGCGCGATATTCTTCTGGATTCCCGGGATGAGGCCCTTCGCGCCCGCCATGTCTTCCCAGAGGCCGAGCTGGCCTGCGCCGTTCACGTCGACGAGCATGATGCCGTCTCGGGTTAAATCCGAAAGGGACTTGATCTTCCTGGGGTTTCCTTTTCTCACCAGAATTCCCGCCGCCCTGATAGAGAGGCTTACCCGCGTGGTCTCATCAACAAAGCCGGGGTGCCTCAGGATAAAGTCGGTGAGCATGTATTCGGCGCCTCCGAAAATGAGGTCCGCATCCTGTTTTGCCTGGTCAATCCATCTCGCCTCTGGTCC
Organism: Nitrospiria bacterium; assembly: GCA_919901555.1. GTDB lineage: Bacteria > Nitrospirota > UBA9217 > UBA9217 > UBA9217 > CAKKPG01. The sequence goes on from CAKKPG010000066.1 coordinate 3,669, forward strand.
GGCAGTCACTGCTACGTTGATTCCGGACTTCCGGGAAAACATCTCTGAGCATTCTTTCATGGGCCCGAGCGGTCCTCCGGGGCCGTAAACCTTTAAACCCGTTTCCTGGGCCGTGAGAACTTGTTGCGATCCACACCAGATGAATAAAAAAAAGAACAGCGCAGCTCCGATCGTCATCCGTTTGCCGGTCACCATTTTGACACCTCCGGTGGATTGTAGTACAGGCCGGTACGGCCTGCACCTGTTTTGCGGCATCCCTCTCTTTTTCGTTTTAATCTTCCGCTACAGTTTTTCACGGATTGGCAAAACGAAACACGGCCATAAGCCGCAGGTAGAACACAGAGAGCAATACAGAGAATTCCCCGGGGTCCGGAGACCCCGGGGAACTGATGTGACTACATACCGCTCGGATGGCCGGTGGCCGAGCCTGTCTTCTGAGGAATAATATAGCTGCCGGGAACAGACCACTTCCCTTTCATCGGGTCGAGGGCCGTTGAGGACGTTCCATCACTCTTGTACCCGATCAGGTTCTCGATCCTGAGGCCTTTCTCATCAGCGACGATATCGTAGGACCCCTTGTAGAGATCCTCATAGGCACTGCCTCTCAGGCCGAAGCTTGCGCTGATTCTCTGTTTGCCGTCAAGCGTATGACAATCGCTGCAGGTCCTCGCCCGAAGAGAGCTGGTCTTGGAAGTGATGGCATGGGCCATCTTATCGATATTGAGCCAGACCATCACCTGGCCTTCGTCCCGCCCGTAGTCAGGCCCGTAGTACGAGCCCGTGACCGCCACGCCGTCCTTTGATTTGTGCTGCCGGACAATGCCGATGTCCGGCTGGTTCCTCCAGAGGATACGCGGCGAGAGGTAGTCCGCCACCTTCAGGTAGCTCGGGTTGATGTGCGCAGAGATGTGCGGGTGCACGTGGTAAGGCGCCCACATGCCGTCCTCATCCCTGAGGAGCGCCGGCGTCATGGCATTCACGGCATAGCTCTCGTGGCGCTCCATGGGATAGGGAGAGATACCGAACCGTTCCCCTTTGGTCCAGAAGTTGAACGCGTAGCCCACGATCTTCGGCGTATGGCAAGCGCCGCAGGTAAGGTTCCGGTGGTTGCCGGTCTTGTAGGCTTCCACCTCCCGGGGATGGCAGACCGCGCACCGCGAGGGCTCGGCGTTCCGGGTCATGTTGCCGTGGGTTGCGTTCGGGTCACTGCCGACAAGACCATAATCCTTTCCGCCCGGCAAGGGGCCGTGGCAGTCCACACAGGTGGAATTGTGGCTCGTGTCGCTCTTGTAATGAATGTCCGGCGTGGCAAGGTACGCCTTGGTGTCCGCTGTCTGGAGGGCCGTTGGAGGCACAAAGGCAAATCCGCCCTTCACAAAGCCGTCTCCGCGCCTCCGGTCCGTAGGGCCGCCGTGGCAGAACTGCCCCCTGCCGCCGCTCATACAGGTCATGGGAAGGGGCCGCTGCGTGAACGTGTGGGTTCCTGCCGGCTTAACGCTCCCCATCCGGCCGGGAACGTTCTCCGCAAAGGGGGAGAAGTGGCAATCGAGACAGCCGGCGTGGCAGTTGGTGCAGTTCCGCTGGTTCGCGATGGACTGGAGTTTGGTCAGCGGATCGTAGGATGTGTCGGGGTAATAGGGATCCTGGAACTGCGGCGTGATGCTTGTGCTCGTGCTGTTATAGAGCTGCCGGTTCACGTCGGTGAAAACGGCGTTCTCGGGCTTTATGGCAGCCTCGGTCCAGAGGCCGCAGCTCTGGGGGGCGACCTTGAGGTGCGTGCCCGGCTGTCCGGGCTGGGGAGGAACGATCCACGGGATGTACTGGGACATGGTCAGGACCAGGCCCATCTCCGTGGTGTTGAATTCAGCCACCTGCCGGGCGTGGCAGCGGCCGCAGGTCTTCATGGCCGTTTCCGGGTTCCACGCAGCCGTGTCAATGTTCTTATCATGCCAGAGCAGCATCTGAAGCGGACTCGTGACCTGGAGCTTGAACCGCGGGTCGGCGCTCGTAACTTTAATCGAGCTCACCTGCGCGTACTCGGGAGTTCCCTCAAGGTCCTTCCTCTTGACCACTTCCCGGTACTTGCTCTTCATGACCAGAAGGCCGAGCAAGCCTTTGTGGGCTCCTTCGACCGTCGTATCCTTGGGATTTCCCAGGTGACAGTCGTCGCAGCTTGCGGACATACCGGTCTCGGCATTCACCTGGGCCCAGTCAAAGGTGAACTGGGGATAGCCGAGAGCGGTCATCTTCTGTTTGTCTCCATGACAACTCATACAACTGTTCCCCGTCATGGGGTTGCCCTTCATAGTGTCCACGGGCAGGGACTTCGTGGTCATCTCCCAGGCAGCGTAGAGATTCTTCCCCCAGTCGTTCGTCTTATTCTCGGCCCTCAAAAATTCGATATAGTCCTTGGAAGCGGTCTGGTAGTAGAGCGTCACCGAGACATTGGCCGTCCCCGATGGGACGTGATAGGTGGTGTCGTCCCAGTACTGGCCGTCATTGTAGTGGTAATCGACGACGCCGGCGCCGGCAGCCTCAAAGGCGGCATTCGTAAATCCCCGCGGCGGAATACGGTTATCCTTGTAAATCATGTCGTTCAGGACAAAGTGGAACGACGGCCCGGGTGTGAGGCCGTAGCGGGCGGCCTGGTCTTTCGAGAGACCCGGCTTGATCTCGTAGATCTTGAGCTGGGGGTCCCTGATCAGCTCCGCCGTATCGAAGTCGTATTTTCCGGATTCGAAGATGATGTTCCCCGCAGCGTCAAAGGCCTTGACGTTGATCCACATGCGCCGTCCTTCGGGATAGCCCGTGGTCAGCTTATGCCCGGTCTGGTTCGTGACCCTGACTTTGAGCTCCGTGCCGCTCATGGCAAGATCGATGGTCGCCGCCTTCCGCAGCTGCACGTAGGCCTTCTCCTTCGTGTTCTGTAAGGCTTCCAGCTCCTCTGCGTCATAACTCCAGAATAGGGGAAGGATGTCCAGGGCAAAGGTGTTGCCGCCCACGAACTCGTGCACGTTCAGGTAGTCCCGGAAGGCAATGGCCTGGAAGGAGCCGTCAAATCGCTTGGGGTCGCTTGCCGTGCCCCACTTCGGCGGCATGTGGCAGTTCTGGCAGGCGCCCTTGGCGCCGATCTTGGCAAAGTCGCTGTTCTTCCATTCGCTGTACGTCCTCTCCACGGCGGCAAACTGTCCGGTCTCGGGATTCTTGAAAACAGGGTTGCTCACGTCGTGGCAGGTGCCGCAGAAATCTCCGGTCTTGTGAAAATCGGACTCCAGGGCGCCGTGGACTTTAAGCGTGGTGATCGAAAAGGGGCCCCTCATGGTCGTGTTATCGGGTGAAACAACGTACTTGCCGTTTTCGATCTTGTCCACGTCCGGCTCCACAAGAGCCTTTCCCTCGGCACTCAAAGGATCCACCACCCGGTGGCAAAAATCGCACTGCACGCCTTCGAGCTCACTGGGCGTGAACTTGGAGCCGTCCGTGGGAACGGAATTTCCTCTCAGCCAGCCGTCCGGAACGTGACAGCGCAGACAGAAATCACCGGCCTCGGGCACATCCTGGTTCGCCACGGCAAGGGCCGCGTACATGAGGGGATCCTTGGCCGCCTGCGCCATCATGCTTCCCTTCCAGTTAAAGGTCGGCTCCACGCTCCGGTCATATCCCCCATGACACTCCTGGCACTCGGTCGAACCCGTGATGTTCATGATATCCATGGGCTGGGTGCCGGGCATGAATATGGGCGACAGGGGAGTCCGCGCAAAGACGAACACGCTGAGGCACATCATCATGAGAGTACCCGCAATGATCAAAATTTGTTTTCGTTTCATGTCCTTACCCTCCTTTTTTGGGGCAGGGAACCGCTCCACGGGTCATCACAGGGGCTGATTCACCTTGCCGTGTAGAATACAAAAGTTTGGCCTATGGGCGCAAACGCGCGTGTGCCCATGGGTTATTCCTTTTTGTTTCACCGTTCTTTTTTATATTCCTGTCGCAAGCCCGAGCGGGATCGCCAGCACCCAACCCCAGGAGTTTCCGATGTAAAGAGTATCCCCGAGTACCGTCGGGTTGTTGTACGTGAATGAACCGCCGACATACAGGGAGTTCAGTTCGCTACCGGTCCGGGTATCGAAGGTGTAAAGGTATGGCCCGACCGGTACGATCAGCTTCGTGTTGACTATCACGCCGGGACCCCAGCTCAACTTCCCTGCTATCGGTACTGACGGCTGTACCAGCACCTGCCAGAGGATGGCGCCGGTTTTTTTCTCAAGGGAGACCATTCTGTTCACCATGGGATTGAAGACATAAGCATTCCCGAGGCCGTCAAGCACGGGAGTGGAGCCCACAAAGCCGTAGGGTATCGCGCCGGTCCCGAGTATTCGTGTCCAGACGAGGGCGCCGGTTTTGGCATCCAGGGCAAAGGCCATGAGCGAAGCGGTGCCGGCAACGGTGTCCGCATTCACGACGAGGGTGCTGATGACCAGGCCGTTCGACTGATCAACCGCCGGAGGCACTGCCGAGAAGCCGGTGTCATAGATTCTCACTCCGGGAAGCGTCTGTTTCCAGAGGATCTGGGCATTGCTGAGATCGATCCCGTAGAACTCGTTCGGCATGGCCTTGCCGACGACCATGATACCGGGCCGCCCTCCGGGCTGGTAATAGACGTTCGCCGAACTGATTGCGTTGAATCCCCCGAGCTTGAGCTTGGGAGAGCCCACGCTGTTCATGAACGCCGGCACGGGCGCGCCGCTGTCGGCATTGATGGCCCAGACCTGCCCGTCGCCGGCAACCCAATAGAGATTGCCGTCGTTATAGAGCGGGGTCATGGCGCTGGTCGCGCCGTCGGTGTAGAAGGTCCATTTTTCCACGCCGGTGGTCGGGTCCAGGCCGGTCACGTGCTCGAAGCTGCCGCCCACCTGCGCGCTCGGAGAATTAGCCTTGAACGCCGAGGTGGAACCAAGCGGAAAATACGGGTCGCCCGCGCTCACCACAACCGTGTTTGGCGTGACGAGGGGCTGCCCGAAGTTCGAGTTGAGGGTGCGATAGCGCCATATGAGCTCGCCGGTGATTCCGTTCAAGGCATTGATGGTGGAGCGGTCGCTGCCGGCGTAGGCGATCCCGTTGACGGGCGTTATTCCCGTACCCACGCCAAACGCGAGATGCGTCATGTGCGTGGCCGCCTCGGTCCCGAATATCGCCTCATCGCGCGGTCCGGCGCTCAACGAAATCGCATCGTTGAGCGCCGTGCTCCAATGGACGCCGCTGGGGCCCTTGGTGACGTAAGCGTTGTGCGCTTGACCGCCGGCATAGGCGAGCCAGGAAGAGGGAAAGCGACCGGCCTGGGTCTTCGTCGGCAGCGCACCCGGGTTGAAATACGTCGGCTGCTGCGGCGGGATGGGGTCTGCGGGCGGGAACGGCCGCTGGCCGAAGCCCGGCGAGGTCATGAGGTAATCGAGGGGCGCTGCGAACACCCATCCGGACAGAGCGCCGAGATAGACCATGTTGCCGACGACAGCCGGCTGCGTGGCGGCGAAGGCGGAAAAGGTGCCGGGCGTTTCGAAGTCGTTCAGGAGAGCGCCGGTAACGGCGTCGAAGGTGCGGATATCACGCCCTTCCACATGCAAAATCCTGCCCGCGATATAAACGCCGGCGGCGTGCGGACGGTGCCTCTGGTTGGCCGTATCATCCGGCTCTTCCAAGGGGGTCGCCCAAAGCAGCGCGCCGGTTATAATATTGTAGGCGCGATAGGTCTCGTTCAAAGGGTTCCCCAGGTAGACGACGTCGGCATGAACCATGGGCACGCTGCCCTTGAATCCGGGGATGGAGGGACCGGTGCCGCCCGAAGCGGACCAACGCAGCGCGCCGGTCGTGGCGTCGAGGGCATATACCACGAGGTCGAACACGCCGCTCGTTGCCGTCGTTGTGAACACATTGGTGAGAACCACGCCGTTGACGGGATCGACTGCGACCGGAGTGTCTCCGGGGGAATTCGCGGTGGCGCCCACCGGGGTGTACGACCAGGCCAGCGCAGGCGCGGCGGGATTGGTCACGTTCACCGCGATGATATTGCCCGGCCGGTTCACGCCGTAGATGATGAACAGGCGACCGTCGGCGGTCTGGAACCAGTTCGGCGACGCCAACCCGGAGTAACCCTCGCCGGGATTGGTGAAGGTCGAGATCAGATTGCCGTTGGCGGCGTTGAGAATATAGAGGCGCCCGTCGCCGTTGGTGATGTACAACGTGCCGTCCTTGTAGATCGGCGAGGGACGCGAGGCGCCCCTGGTGTCAAAGCGCCAGAGCTGCGCGCCGGTGAGACCATCGAAGGCATACACCGACGAAAAACTCGCGCCGCGATCATGGGTCAAGTTATTTTTGAAACGGATCGTGTTCTCAAGGTTGTAATTGGCGTCGCCGGAAGCGACGAAGACCACGGGCCGGCCGGCCAGCTCCTCCACCACAACCTGGCTGTTACCGGCCGTGTTGATGAGCTCGGCCTTCCAGATCGGGTAGCCGGTACCGGCATCGATCGCCCAAACCTCGTTGCGGCTCAACGGCGCGTAGACGATCCCCTGGACGACCGATACGCCCATCAGGTTGCCGAGCGTTCCGGCGACGGCCGCGCCCCAGCTTTGGGTGCCGTCATCCGGGAACGACGGGATCGCACCTGACAAGCGCAGGAAGGCATCAGTGGTCAGCGGCGTTGCCCAGAATACGCCGTTTTGCAGAAAAGCGGGGGCCGTATCGGAAACGGGAAAGAGCGTTTGGTGCGGCTGATTGTAACCGAGCTGGCGCCAGTTCGCCGGGAAGGAGGCGCGCGTGTTCTCGTCCGCGTACGCGGACGCGGGTTTGAACTCGAGCAGCGCGTCCAGGTTCTCGGGCATGCTGCAATTGAACATCTGTTCGGTTCGCAAAGTTTCCGGATTGCACGGCGGTCCGTCCGCGGCGAGTGCCGGGGTCGGAAACAGGAATTGCGCCGCAAGCAAGGCGACTGACGCTCCGGCGACCGCGGTTCTTTGGAAGCTCATGATGATTTCCTCCTTCAGCGTGAATGGTGTCTCGGTGTCGCTAAATCGTATTTCTGCCGGGCATGAATAGGGGCGACAGGGAAGCCCGCGCAGCAACGAATGCAATGTTGCCTCTCCGCGATCCCATGGCCGGGTCACGTCCTTGTGAAAACATGCTTTGGGCGCCGGCACTGTCGGCGCCCAAAGCGCTCTCCGTGAGATCAACCTTTGTCGCTCGGAGACCTATCCGGTGACGAACCCGAGCGGGATCGCCAGCACCCAGCCCCAGGAGTTCCCGATGTAGAGGGTGTCGCCTATTACTGCGGGGTTGTTGTACGTGAACGAGCCGCCGACATACAGCGAGTTCAGCTCGCTGCCGGTCTTGGTGTCGTACGTATACAGATAGGATCCGATCGGCATAATCACCTTCGTGCCGACCACCACGCCGGGGCCCCAACTGAACCTCCCGGCTGTGGGCACCGACGGCTGCACCAGCGTCTGCCAGAGAATTGCCCCGGTGCCCGACTTCAGGCATACCACCCTGCTCGCCAGAGGATTGAAAAGATAAACGTTCCCGACGCTGTCGAGCAGCAGGGGGGTGGACCCGACGAACCCGTAAGGGATGGTGCCCGGCCCGAACATCCTGGTCCACACGAAAGCGCCGGTCTTCGCGTCCACGGCAAAGGCCATGAGCGTAGCTGTGTTGGCCGTGGCATCGGCGTTCACGACGGCGGTGCTGATGACCAGGCCGTTCTTCTGATCGACCGCCGGGGGAACGGCGGAAAATCCGGTGACATAGACCCGTACGCCGGGAAGGGTCTGCTTCCAGAGGATCTGGGCATTGCTGAGATCGATCCCGTAGAACTCATTGGCCATGGCCTTGCCCACGACCATGATGCCCGGCTGATTGCCGGTCTGGTAATAGATGTTCGCCGAGGCCACGGCGTTGAAACCGCCCAG
>CAKKPG010000067.1 GCA_919901555.1 Nitrospiria bacterium
AAATTCCGGATTACAGATGTGCTATAATTTAATTAACCTTTCCCGAATTCAGGATAAAACCAGTCTTTGATGAACGGCGGGCATGACGCGTATTCGGGTTTCATGAGAGTCACGGAGTGACATTACACGCAGTTGAGAGGAGGAAACGATGAACGCCCTTGAGTTGGCAATGAAGATGGAGACCGATTCGATCAAATTCTATACGGAAGCCTCGGAAAAGACAAAGTATCCGGCCGGCAAGAAGATGTTCCAGACCATCACCGAGGACGAAAAACGTCATCTTGAGATGATTGCCCAGATCATCAAGGGGCTTAATATAGCCATCAAGGACGTGAGCCCCATGAAGCGGGTGAAGACGATTTTTGAAACCATGAAAGACGAGATGATGAAGAAGGTCGCGGCGACCTCGGACGAGCTTGAGGCGTTCAAAATAGCCATGCAGATGGAGCGGGAGGGCGAGGCGTTCTACAAGAAGTCCCTCGGGGCCGCGAAGACGGAAAAGGAGAAGGCCCTGTTCGAACGGCTCATGGAAGAGGAGAGACAGCACTACCGGATATTTTCCAACACCTACCAGTTCCTCTCGGACACGGGAAACTGGTTCATGTGGAGCGAGCACAGCATCGTCGAAGGGTGATGCTCTTTGTCGAGAGCGCGGGAGGCCTACCGTGACCGATCACGGCAGGGCGACGCGTGCGGAAAGGAAGACGATATGGCATACACACAGATTGCTTTAAAGGATAAGATACCGGAGGTGTACCCCGAGACTACGCAGCACCGTATCACTAAAGGTTTTCGAGCGTTCTGAAGGCAACGAAAAAGGAAGGCCCGGCGGAATGTGTCCGTCGGGCCTTTTTGCCGCCGATCGCAGCGGCATCATCGAAGGAACGGTAAACAATCGAAAGGGTTCTCATGCGTTAACAGGAGCTCTTGCACTTGCACGTCGTGGCCGTAACTTTCGCGACTTTTCTGATGGTCATGGCATCTCCTCCTTTCGCAAGTTGACAAATTATACCAATTCTAAATTGTCTTGTCAATGATTCCGTAGAGCGAACACCGGTACAGGTCTTTCCCGAAATGGCTGCCGAGGAGCTCTGCACGGTAGCGGCATCCCCCCCTGCAGACCTCAAGGTATTCGCAGCGGCACTGTAATGTCTCAAGACGTACCGGTTTTATGCGGTGCCAGCAGGTCCGCAATCCTTCCTGGACCATCCCCACGGCACGGCTGCTGTAGAACGTGCACTTTGCCGCCCTGCCGTCGGCCATCACCGCCATCAGGTGCAGGCCGCATCCATGGCCCTGCCCCGAGGTATGCATGCCCCCGCCGTATCCATAGCCGAGGTATTTTCCTCCCGCCTCGGGGCTCACGTGGAATTCCGCATGTTCTCTCAGCCTTCCCGTGGCGCAGGGGACGTCCACGGTCCAGTCCTTTATCCCCATATTCTTGAACCGGCGCTCCATTTCATCGAAGTCGTCGAGATTGCCTCCATGCACCATGGTTGCGACGGAAACCTGGAAACCGGAGTCGAGAGCGTCTTTGACCGCTTCGAGAGCGCGCCGGAACGTACCGGTCCCCCGGAGCGAGTCATGGGCGCGTTCAAGCCCGTCGATGCTCACCTGGATCTCGTCAACCTTCAGTGTCCTGAGCATTTCCTTTTTGAGCAACATGCCGTTCGTGAACAAAGCTTTTCTCACGGAAAAATCGGGCAGCATCTCATTTATCTCGCTGAATGACCGGTGAAGGAGCGGTTCGCCGCCGGTGATGAGGACCCGCAGGCCCTGCAGCTCCTCGAACTCCGTAAGGACCGTCCTTATCTGTTCCGTTGAAAGCTCTTTCCGGGGCTCATCGCCGATATAACAGTGCTTGCACGTGAGATTGCACGCACTCGTGATCTGCAGCTCGAGGTAGCGGAGCGAAGGGTCAGAGGATCTTACGATCGGCGGCCTCCGGGCGGAAACATTCTCGGTCGCGAGAAGGCCTTCCTCAAGGCAGTAATCTATAAAGGCGCTGTCTTTGGTATTACATCCGGTCTGCGAAGCGCAGTTTTTAAAAAAACTGAATGATTCGCCGTCAAGTTCATGAAGCTCGTCCAGCGAGATCTGATATACCGACGGAGTTTCGAGCCATTTTATCGCGGCATCTTTGGCCAAATAGTACTTCATACAGGTAATTATACACCATGTTCTCATTTTTTGTTATAATAGAAGAAATTACTCAGGTTAGCCACTTCGCTTCGGCGCAAGGCGCGCCAGCATGCTATTGCCCTTCACGCTGTCGGCGCCCGTACCCGCCGCTTTCGCTGCGCATGCGCTGTTTTGGCTTAAGCGGCGTTGCCATGACGGTCACGGCGCGCTTTTTTGCGCCTGTGCTCAGCGGCAGACCTGAGTAGTTATAATAGAACAAATGAAAAAAGATCCGACGACAGGTGAAACACTTTGCCGCAATTTCTGCGCATACTATAAACCGGCAAAAAAAGAAGAGCTTGCATGCAGGGGCTTTGTGGTGGTGCAGCGCTTGATCGAAAAAGGACGGGCTGTTCCTCTGGTCGGGACGGGATCGGCGGTCCCTCGCGACAGCGCGACAAGGGAGTCCCTCATGCGGCACGTGTGCAAAGAGTGCGATTTCCGCGAAGCTGATTGTGATTTTATCCTGACGGAGGGCAAGGCGCCGGCCTGCGGCGGATTCGTGCTCCTGTCCTATCTCCTCAGCAACGGGGAAATTACGATTAAAGACTTACAATAAACATTTCTCTTGCACAGACCTAACCCGGACAAGCCGGAATTGTAAAATGCAAATTGCAAATTGAAAATTGCAAAATTGCGGTAAAAATCAAGACATTGAAGAAATATTCTTCATTTTGAGAAGAATTTGATTTATAACTGACTGACTAACTAAACAGCAACAGTAAATATTATCTTTTGACAGGATTTACAGGATGTGCCGGATTAAGAAAAATTTGTTGTAGGAGTTTTTATCCTGCTGTATCCTGTTGATCCCGTCTCAAAAAGGGAGCGTATGGACTATTCCATCAAGATCGGCGGCGAAGCAGGGCAGGGGATCCAGACCATCGGAGAAACCCTTGCGCGGGTGTTCGCCCGGAGCGGGTATCACGTCTTCAGCCATCAGGACTACGAGTCGCGCATACGAGGGGGCCATAACTTCTACCAGATACGCTTTTCCGACAGGCCCGTGACGGCATCGAAGGACCGGATCGACATCCTTGTGGCGCTGGACAGGGAGAGCATCGGGCTTCACGAACATGAGCTTGCTCCCTCCGGCCGGATCATCTACGATTCCTCTGCGCTGAAGCAGAAGCATGACAAACCGTCGTTCCTCGATGTTCCCTTCACCGACCTGGCGCTCAAGCACGGCGGCGACCGGATCATGGCGAACACCGTTGCCACCGGCGCGGTGCTCGGCATGCTCGGAATGGACCTCTCGATCCTGCTGGCGCTTCTCGAGGAGACGTTCCGCAAAAAGGGCGACAAGGTCGTCTCGGCGAACAGGGAGGCTGCAATGGCCGGCCGTGATTTCGCGGCAAAGGGCTGCACCGGGTGCTCGTTCCCGGTCAACGCTTCAACGGAGCAGCCGAAGATGCTTATCGCCGGTGCCGAAGCCATCGCCCTCGGCTCGCTCGCCTCGGGATGCAGGTTCTACGCGGCCTACCCCATGACGCCGTCGACGGGCATCATGAACTACCTCGCGGGCAAGGAGAAAGAGTACGGCATCGTCGTGGAACAGGCAGAGGACGAGATCGCCGCCATCAACATGGCGCTGGGCGCGTCTTTCGCGGGCGTGCGCGCCATGACGGGCACGTCCGGCGGCGGCTTCGCTCTTATGACGGAAGGCCTTGCCCTCGCGGGGATGACGGAGACGCCCATCGTCATCGGCCTGGGCCAGCGCCCCGGTCCGGCCACCGGCTTCCCGACCCGCACCGAGCAGGGCGAACTCCAGTTCGTTCTGTCCGCAGGCCACGGCGAGTTTCCGCGCGTCGTCTTCGCGCCGGGCACGCCGAGGCAGGCCTTTCATGCCGTGAACAAGGCCTTTGAGCTCGCCGAGAAATATCAGGTGCCGGCATTTATCCTCTTTGACACCTATCTTGCCGATTCTCAATGGACCTGCAAGGGGTTTGATCTGAGCGGGATAAAAAATACCGATTACCGGCTGCGCGGCGAGGCATTTCAAAAACTCCCGGGCTATAAGCGCCATGCCTTCACCGAGAGCGGCGTCAGCCCGCTGGGCGTGCCCGGCGACGCGCGGCATCTCGTCATCACGGACAGCGACGAGCACGATGAAGACGGGCATATCGTGGAAGATGCCGCGACGAGGGTCAAGATGGTGGAGAAGCGGCTCCTGAAAAAGCTTCCCCTCATCAAACAGGAGATCTCCCCGCCTTCCCTGTACGGCGACCACGATGCCGATATCATGATCGCGGGCTGGGGCTCCACCTACGGCGTCATGCGGGAGGCGGTGGATGAGCTCTCGAAATCCTACGCCGTGGCCATGCTCCATTTCAGCGAGCTTTTCCCGTTCCCGTCCACGGGACAATTCGACTATCTTGCGCTTTTGGAAAAAGCGGCCCTCTCCATCTGCGTGGAGCATAATGCCACGGGCCAGTTTGCCCGGCTCATGCGGGCCGAGACAGGGTATGAATTCACGTCCCACATCCGCAAATATGACGGCAGGCCGTTTACGGTGGAAGGCCTGACAGGAGAACTCAATGCTCACCTCAGAAGATTATAGGGGACAGGTCCCGGCGTGGTGCCCGGGGTGCGGAAACTTTCCCATCCTCAAGGCCTTCAAGGACGCCATGGTCGAGCTCGGCATCGAGCCCCATCAGGTCACGATGGTCTCCGGCATCGGCCAGGCAAGCAAGCTTCCGCACTATACGAAGTGCAACGCCTTCAACGGCCTCCACGGCAGGACGCTGCCCGTGGCGACGGGACTGCGCCTCGCCAACCACGAGATGCTCACCATTGCCGTCGCCGGAGACGGCGACTGCTACGGCGAGGGCGGCAACCACCTCCTGCACGCCATGCGGAGAAACATCAACGTTAAGCTCTTTGTGCACGACAACCAGATATACGGGCTGACCAAGGGCCAGGCCTCACCCACAACGGGCGAGGGGACGGTGACGAAGAACATGCCCTTCGGGGTGCTCTCGGAGCAGCTCAACCCCCTGGCGCTGGCCGTGGCGCTGGACTGCGGTTTCGCCGCGCGGTCCTTCGCGGGCGACGTCACCCACCTCAAAGGCATCATGAAAGAAGCGGTCCGGCACAAGGGCTTTGCCCTCGTCGACATTCTCCAGCCCTGCGTTACGTTCAACAAGACCAACACCTACGACTGGTACAAACAGCGGGTGTACCCGCTCGAACCGGAGTACGACCCCGAAAACAGGGCCGCGGCATTTACCCGGGCTCTGGAATGGGGCGACCGCATTCCCATCGGCGTTCTCTATCGCAACCGCAGACTGCCCTACGAGGACCGGGTGCCGGTGATCGCCGGACGGCCGCTCCTGCGGCAGAATGACGTCGACCTGTCCAGGATCGCGACCACGATCAAAGAGTTTTTCTGATGCCATGTCCATGAAACGGGAAGCGGATGCAAAGAGCATGTACCGCCCGGGGATCTCCGTCATCATCCCGGTCCTGCACGAAGCGCAAACCATCAACGGCGTGATCGAACATCTCCGGGCGCTGCCTTCGCCGGCGCTCCGTGAGATCATTATCGTCGACGGCAGTGAAGACGGGGACACGATCAAGGCGATCAGGTCCGCCGACGTCGTGCGAATGGAGGCGCCCCGCGGCCGGGCGCGGCAGATGAACGCCGGGGCCGCCGCGGCGCGGGGCGACGTCCTGCTGTTCCTGCACGCGGACACCGTGCTCCCGCGGGATGCGATGCCGTTGATCCGGTCGCATATGGATGACGGCCGTTTCGTCGCCGGCGCTTTTGACCTGGGGCTCAAGACGCGCAGGAAGGTCTTCAGGATCACCGAGAAATACGTTGCTTTCCGCACCCGCCTGACGCGGGTCCCTTTCGGCGACCAGGCCATTTTTATCAGGAAGGATTATTTTGACGAGCTCGGCGGGTACCGCGATATCCCCATCATGGAGGACGTGGAGCTCATGGGCCGCATCAAAGAGCGCGGCGACCGTATCTGCATCATCCCAAAGCAGGTCATGACCTCTCCGCGAAGATGGGAGCAGGAGGGAGTTCTGTACTGCACCCTCAGGAACTGGATGCTCCAGCTGTTGTATGTCCTCGGCGTTTCGCCTGAGCGGCTGGCGAAATTTTATAAATCCTGACGCGGCAACCATCGGGAGCGGGCCGCAGTAAGGACGGCGCCGTCCTGCCGTTCTATGACCGCTGCCACTTGAGCCATGCGGTAAACAGCTTCTTCACGAAGGTTGTCAGTCTTGTCCGGTTGTAGGCGTCGGCGAGCCGCTTGATCGCCTCGGCCTGGGTCGGATAAGGATGGATGGTCCTGCCGATGGCCGAGAGGCCGAGCTTCGCAGTGATGGCGAGCGAGAGCTCGTTGAGCATCTCGCCGGCATGGCGGGCGACCACCGTCGCCCCGAGGATAGTATCACTGCCCTTTTTCAAATGCACCCGTGCAAACCCCTCGGTTTCACCGTCCAGAAGGGCGCGGTCAATGTCGGACAGCGGCACCGTCAGCGTAAGGACGTCGAGCCCCTTGTTGCGGGCTTCTTTTTCATACATGCCCACGTGGGCCACTTCGGGATCAGTATAAGTGCACCACGGGATGATGAGCGAAGAGGTCTTCTGCCGCCCCTTGAACAGCGCGTTCGCGATCACGATCCGCGCCAGGGCGTCGGCCGTGTGCGTGAACTTATAGGGGAAACAAATATCCCCGGCCGCATAGACCCGCGGGTTCGACGTCTGGAGCATCTCATTCACCTTCACCCCCTCACGAGTATCATATTCAACGCCGGCCTTCTCGAGATCGAGCCCTTCCACGTTCGGCGCCCTGCCGATACCGACCAATATCTCATCTACCCTGATCTCCTCTTTCTTTCCGTTCCGTTCCACCGTAATGACCTTGTCCGTGCCGCGCCTCTCGGCCTTCAGGATCCTTGCGTTCAGAATGATGTTCACGCCGTCGCGCAGCATGGACTGCCTGACGATCTCCGCCGCGTCGTCATCCTCCCTAACCAGCAGGCGGCCGGCTGCCTCGATGACCGTCACCTCGCTGCCCATGCGGCCAAATGCCTGGGCCAGCTCGCATCCGATAGGGCCGCCTCCTATGACCGTTAGTCGTTTAGGCAGTTCAGTAAGCCAGAAGACGTTCTCATTGGTCAGGTAGCCTGTCTCTTCGATCCCGGGAATGGGCGGGGCGGCCGCGCGCGCGCCGGTGCAGATCGCGGCTTTCTTAAAACGGAGCCGCTTCCCTTCCACGTCGATGCTGTCGGGCCCCGTGAACTTCCCGGTGCCGAGGAACACGTCGATCCCGAGCTCTCTGCTGAACCGCTCGAAGGAATCATGGAAGCTGATGCCTGCCCTGATGCGGCGCATGCGCTCCATGGCCTTGCCGAAGTCGATGGTCGCGTTCCCGCCGAGGGTGATGCCGAACTGGCCGGCGATTTTCACATCATGGGCCGCACGGCTAGCCCGGATGACCCCTTTCGAAGGCACGCAGCCCACGTTCAGGCAGTCCCCGCCCATCAGGTGCCGTTCGATCAGCGCGACCTTCGCCCCCAGGCCTGCCGCGCCCGCGGCCGTCACGAGACCGGCCGTGCCTGCGCCGATCACCACAAGGTTGTAGCGCGATGCGGGCTCCGGGTTCTTCCACCGCAACGGATGAACGTTATTGACCAGTGTTTTGTTGCTTTCGTCCAGGGGAAGTACCAGAGTGCATGATCCCATGTGCTATGGCCTCGCTTTCTCGTATTTCATGCAATTGCTCAGGACCTGAAGAAAAGGCAAAACAAGAAATTTTTCGCGCAAAGCCGCAAAGAACGCAAAGGTTTTTAGAACAACCGAACTGCTTTTCTTTGCCGTCTTAGCGCCTTTGCGCGAGACGACGTTTCTTGTTTTTTCTGACCTGTGCAGTTACTCTTTTACTTTAGTGTATCATAACGACGGCGGACAGGGAAGCTCTTGTACGAAGGATATTCTGCAGTGTGGAAAGAGAAAAGAATTTATGTTATAGTTAATTTCATGGGGTTGTCGAGATCGCAGCAGAAGCATAATCGTCGGGGGGGCTTGTTCAGCCCGTTGAAAAAGTCCTTGTTGTCCACAAAACGCGTCGGGAATGGTGCGGCCGCTCGCACGGTGTCGATACGTGGTCTTCCTGCAGGCGGCGTGCGTACAGTTTTTTTAATCGGTTTTCCGGGTTGAATTCCCCGCCGCTTGCGGCGTAATATGTTTG
>CAKKPG010000068.1 GCA_919901555.1 Nitrospiria bacterium
AAAGATAGAAGGTTGGCGAAGCTGTATCCTCAAGCGAGTGATTTTCACCGCTTCGTGAGGCACGTTTCCGCCGTCCTGTTTAGTGGTACAATATAAACAGACGGGAGGCGCGGGTATGGCAGTCAGGACTCACGAAATACACCTTACTTCCAACGCCCTGATTGTGCTCAGCCGGCGGTATCTCAAGAAGGACGAGCAGGGAAGGGTCATAGAATCGCCGGAGGAGATGTTCCGCAGGGTGGCGGCCAACGTGGCCCAGGCGGACCTCATGTACGGCCGCGCGGACGTGCGCGCGACGGAAGAGGAATTTTTCCGCGTCCTTTCGAACCTCGAATTCCTGCCCAACTCACCGACCCTGATGAACGCCGGACGGCCCCTGCAGCAGCTTGCGGCCTGTTTTGTGCTTCCCGTGGAGGATTCGCTCGAATCCATATTTGAGGGCGTGAAAAACACGGCCCTCATCCACCAGAGCGGCGGCGGCACGGGGTTCTCCTTCAGCAGGCTCCGGCCCAAGGACGACTTGGTGCGCACCACCGGCGGCGCGGCGAGCGGCCCGGTGTCGTTCATGAGGGTGTTCAACATGGCGACCGAGGTAATCAAGCAGGGCGGCACCCGTCGCGGCGCGAACATGGGCATCCTGCGCGTGGACCATCCCGATATCCTCGAGTTCATCTCCGCCAAGTCGCAGAATCGAGAGTTCGCCAATTTCAACATCTCCGTGGCCGTGACCGAGGAATTCATGGCTGCGGTCGAGGCCGATGGAGATCTTCCGCTCATCAATCCTCATAATCAGCAAATAGTGAGAACGCTCAGGGCCCGGGATGTCTTCGACAGGATCGTTGAGATGGCCTGGAAAACGGGAGATCCCGGCGTGATTTTCCTCGACCGGATCAACCGCGACAACCCCACGCCGCATCTGGGCGATATGGAGAGCACCAACCCCTGCGGCGAGCAGCCGCTGCTGCCCTACGAGCCGTGCAACCTGGGCTCCATCAACCTCCTGCTCATGCTCAAACAGTACGACAGCGGGTTCGAGGTTGACTGGGAGAAGCTGGAGCGGACGGTGCGGACGGGCGTCCATTTCCTCGACAACGTCATCGACATGAGCCGCTATCCCCTGGACCAGATCGACCGCATGGCCAAGGGCAACCGGAAGATCGGCTTGGGCGTGATGGGGTTCGCCGACCTGCTCATCCGGCTCGGCATTCCCTATGACTCCGAAGAGGCGCTCCAATTGGGTGCGAGGATCATGCAGTTCGTGAGGGAGAAGGGCTGGGAGATGTCGGCGGAGATCGCCCACGA
>CAKKPG010000069.1 GCA_919901555.1 Nitrospiria bacterium
TCCGTGCCTCCGCGTCTCTGCGGTTAAAAAAATGACTTTTTACGAGACCATCAATATTCTATCAACGTTAAGGAGGATCAGATGAGGATCAAGAGAAGGGACTTTCTGAAGGCAAGCGCGGCCGCGGGAGCGGTGGCGGCGCTGGGAGGGCTGAAGCTCAATGCCTTTGCTGCGAGCAAGGAGGAGAAGGCCATCGGCGGAACGGGACCGGGTGAGTGGATCGCCTCCACCTGTCAGGGATGCACTGCCTGGTGTCCTGTGGAGTTTTTTGTGCAGGAGGGCCGTGCGGTTAAGGTGCGCGGCAACCAACTCAGCAAGGCGAACAGCGGCTACGTCTGCCCGCGCGGTCACCTGATGCTGCAGCAGCTCTACGATCCGGACCGAATCAAGGTTCCCATGAAACGCACAAACCCCAAGAAGGGGCGCGGCATTGATCCCAAGTTCGTCCCGATCACCTGGGACGAAGCCCTGGACACCATCGCGGACAAGATGATGGAGCTGCGCAGAGCCAACGAACCTGAAAAATTGATGTACATGCGCGGGCGCTACTCCCCGACATCCACTGAACTGCTCTACGGCACACTGCCGAAGATCTTCGGCACCCCCAACTATTTTTCCCACAGCGCGATCTGCGCTGAAGCGGAGAAGATGGGGCCCGGGTATACTCAGGGCTACTTCGGCTATCGCGACTATGACATGGCCAAGACCACCTGCCTGGTAATCTGGGGTTGCGACCCGCTCGGCTCCAATCGGCAGGTGCCCAACTCCATCAACAAGTTCGGAGACATTTTTGACCGCGGCACGGTAATCGCTGTTGATCCACGCCTCTCTACCTCGGCTGCAAAGGCCAATGAGTGGCTCCCGATCAAACCGGGTGAGGACGGCGCCCTGGCCGCGGCCATAGCTCATGTCATTATGACCGAAGGGAAGTGGGGCAAGGAGTTCGTCGGCGATTTCAAGGACGGCAAGAACCTCTTCAAGGCCGGCAAGATTGTTGACGAGGCAGCTTTTGTGGAGAAGCAGACCCATGGCGTGGTCAAATGGTGGAACATAGAACTGAAGGACAAGACCCCGGCCTGGGCCGCTAAAAAGACGTTGATCCCCAAAGAGCAGATTATCCGTGTGGCCCGCGCCATGGCCAAGGCCGGATCTTCCTGTGCGGTCTATATGGGTCCTGGTGTGGCCATGACGCCCAGAGGCACCTATGCCTCCATGGCGGTTTACGCATTGAACGGTCTTCTCGGCTCAATTGAGACCGAGGGAGGCGTAATGCAGGGCTCCAGCACACCGACCACGAAGTTTCCGGAAATCACCGATATATTTGTCGATGAGCTTGCCAAGAAGGCCGGCAAAGGGAAGAAGATCGACGGTCGCGGCGCCATGGACATGCCTGCCATCTTGGGCGGCTTTGAGATAAAGAAAGACAAGGACGGCAAGGAAACGGAGAGCCCCAAAGCTAATGTGGTCACCAACAACGTGGCCAATGGCCTGCTGAAGGATCCGGGCGCCATCAAGGTGTTCCTCAGCACCTGGAACAATTTCGTATTTTCCTGCACTGGCGCCCAGCGCTGGGAAAAAGCTCTGTCCAAGATACCCTTCTTCGTTCACATGGTCACCAATGCCTCGGAAATGACGCAATACGCCGATATCGTACTGCCGGCCACCTTTGCCCCGGCGGAGAAATTCTCCGTTATCACCAGCATGGCGAATCTGCACGGCCATATGTCCATCCAGCAGCCGGTGATCAAACCGCTCTGGCAGGCCAAGTCCGAGGAGACCGAGGTCATGTGGCTGTTGGCCGAGAAGCTGAAGGCAAAAGGGTTTGTCAGCCTGTACGACTATTACGCCTCGTTTGAAGATCCTGAAACCAAGAAGAAGCCGGCCAGCGCCGCGGAGTTCGCTGAAATCGCCGCAAAAATCACCAGCCAGAAAGTCTGGAACGGTAAGGAAAAGATGAAGGGCGACCAGCTCGCGGGCTGGGAGGACTTCAAAAAGAAAGGGATCTACAACTCCGAGACCTACGCCTACAAAAAGAACTGGGGCAAGGACAACCCCGAGACCAAGAAGTTCGAAGGTAAGTTCAAGACCGTAACCAAGAAGTTCGAGTTCTACAGTGAAACATTGAAGAAAACCCTCACCCTGTTTGCCGCCAAACATAAGACCAGCATTGACGACGTACTGAAGGCAAGCGGTTACGAGGCCCAGGGTGAACTGGTTTTTGTACCCCACTACGAGTCGCCCAAGCGTCACGGCGGCGACAAGGAATACCCGTTTACCTTCATCGACTACAAGTCGAGGCTCAACCGGGAGGGCCGGAGCCAGAACACGACCTGGTACCACGAGTTCAAGAAGATGGACGTGGGAGACGTGAGCTGGGACGACGTGACCAAGATCAACCCGGGCGACGCCAAAAAGCTGGGGATCAAGAACGGCGACGCCATCCGCCTTACCTCCACCACCGGCGCCATCGTCACCAAGGCGAAGTTGTGGGAAGGGGTGCGCCCCGGCACGATCGCCAAGTGCTACGGCCAGGGCCACTGGGCCTACGGCCGCGTGGCCGCCAAGGATTACGCCAAGGCGCAGCCGCGCGGCGGCAACAATAACGAACTGCTCGTTGACGACTACGACCGCTTGAGCGGGTCCACCGCCCGCAACGGCGGCTTCACCGGCGTCAAGATCGAGAAGATATGAGAAAGGAGGAGATAATAAATGCCTAAATACGGAATGGTCATAGATCTGCAGAAATGCGTGGGTTGCGG
>CAKKPG010000070.1 GCA_919901555.1 Nitrospiria bacterium
TGCCGCGGGTCATGTCGTTTCTTCTCGCACGGGCGCTCGAAGAGGGGATCGAGACAGGGTACGCTCGGGAGCTCATTCTTCGCCGCAAGCTGGTCCCCGACTCACCGCCGTACCATATCGAGCACTGGCCCTGGCCGCTCAGGATATTCACCTTCGGAGGCATTTCGGTCGAGCGAGACGGCGCGCCGCTCAAATATTCGCGCAAGGCCCCGAAAAAGCCGCTCGAACTGCTCCGGCTGCTCGTGGCCCGCGGCGGAAAGAACGTAAGAGAAGACCGGCTCGCGGAACTGCTCTGGCCCGACGCGGAAGGCGATGTCGCACGCACGGCCCTGAACGTGACCGTTCTGAGACTTCGCGAGCTGCTGGCCGTCAAGGGCGCCCTGCAGGTGGCCGACGGATCGGTCTCGATCGACGACCGCCTCGTCTGGATCGATACGAGGGCCTTTGAGAAACTATTGCAAACAGCGGAACAGGCGCCGCGAGTCGCCCCCGATCAGAGCTTGCCCCGGTGGGGCGGAGCCGGGGTCGAGGGCAGGCTCCATTTCGGAATGCCCCCTTACCTTAATCCTCTCCCCCCGGGGGAGAGGGCAGGGGTGAGGGGAAAAGCCGCAATTCGCAAATACCCGTCTGCCGTCGTTCAGAATCTGGAAAAGGCCGTTCATCTCTACCGGGGACCGTTCCTCGCTGATGAGGATGCGTCCTGGTCGATCGGCCCGCGAGAACGGTTCCGGGAAGCATTTCTCGGGGCTATCGAGGCCCTCGGCAACCTGTGGGAACGAAAGATGCAATGGCGCAAGGCCGTCGAAGTCTACCGCAGGGGACTCGCCGTGGATGATCTCATTGAGCAGTTGCACATCCGCATCATGGCCTGCCTGCTCCGCCTCGGCGCGCGGGCCGAGGCCCTCGCCGCCTACCGCCGCCTCCGGAAGACGCTTAAGGCTTACGGGGTCGAGCCCTCCGAGGAGACGGAAGCCGTCTATCGTCAGATCATCGGAAAATAACAAGATCGTATATACCCTCCTCGCCCGCTCCCCCATTCTCCGGATATTCCCCGGTTCTTTTTTTCCCAATCTGTAATCAATCTGTAACAACCCTCATGGTAAAAAGATACCATCATAAGAAATACCGGTTTGTCGACGCGGCGCCTTCAGTCCGCTGCTGTTTGACGGAGGGCTTTCGGAGAGCAAGCGTGAAAAACTTCGTTGTTCGCATCTATCGGGAAGATAAGGGGAAACAGCGCCGGCTGCTCGGGGTCGTCGAGAAGGTGGGGCAATCCGGCAGGCAGGCCTTTACGAATCCCCAGGAGCTGTGGGACATCCTGAACTCCGGGGCCGGGAAGGACGTATTTGCCGAAGAAAGGACGGGAATAAGAAAAAAGAGAGACAAGATCAGGTGACGGCATGCGGCTCATGCGGATGCCGGAAAGCGAAGCTCGGGTAATTTTACCATACGTTAACCCGGAAAAGCCGGAGCCAATAAAGATTTTAACGCGAATTGTGCGAATGGCTCGAATGACGCGAATGCAAGTTTCTTCTAACGTGCAATTCCCCGCAGCTTGCTGCGGGGAGGTTCATTTGTGAGATTCCTGAAATAATTTCAAAAGGAGGTATGGAAGATGCCGATTCGATGCGCTTCGAGGAAAAGATTAATGGGAGCAATTTCTGGAATTTGTGCTGTTCTATTGTTAGGGGTCGGCAACTCATGGGGAGGGGGAGCCGGCCCCCGTGAGATCCAGCTCAGTCTTGCAGGCGCCCCCGGCGGCGCGCTGTACGGAGTACAAGGCGAGTTTGCCTGGGGTATTAACAGCTCGATGACGGGAAGGATAGCAGGGTTTGCATGGGACTACGAGGAAGACAGCTATTCAGAGGAGGGTGCAGGCGTCCTGATAGGCGCGGGGATAAGGTTTTATACCGATGATCTTATGAAGGGCACCTATTTCGGATTAAACCTCGACTACGTTTCCGCAGAAGCCGATTGGTATGAGTATCCCTCTTACGGCACGGTAACGGTGGAGGGCATAGTGCCCGGCGCGACGCTGGGGCACAAGTTTCTGCCCCGGAATCAGAATCTCAGCATAGAGCCTCATGTGTACTTGGCCTTCCTGCCCGGCGACATCGAGGCGGGCGTCATCATCGCCGCGGGGGTAAACGTCGGGATGAAGTTTTAGAGATTTGACGTTATTTTGTGAAATTGTATTGTTTAAGATTGCCGGCGGGCAATGAATATGAATCTGAGAATCGGAGAAAATCCGACGCAACTCTCCGGTTCTCCGTTTCCCCGGTTCTCCGATTCATTAATATTCCTTGCCCAATTTCAAACGGAGGTGTGTCATGAAAAACAAAATCATGTGGTCAATTATCGTCCTGGCGACAGCGGCCGCTTTTGTTTCCTGCGGCGGCGGAGGCGGCGGCGGGGGAGGGGGAACGCCGCCAGCTCCGGCAGTGCCCGATATCATGGTGAATGATAATAACCTTGTGATATCATTTGGGACTGTCGTGCTGAGGAATACGTCGGAACAGACGGTAACCATGAAGAACGACGGCGCCGCGGATTTGTCCATCGGCGCCATAGCAGGCGCGTCAGCGCCGTTCAGCATAACAAGCGACACATGCTCGAACCAGACCATATCGCCGGCGGCAAGCTGTTCCGTAACTGTTCGGTTTGCGCCAACCGGAGGGGGCACGTTCAGCGCGAATCTCGGCATCCCGTCCAACGATCCGGACGAAACAACGGTCAATGCGCAGTTGAGCGGGGCGAGCCCGAATGTCGTGTTTGTGACCTCCGTGTCCGGGAACGGTAACCTCGGCAGTTGGGCGGATGCGGGCGGAAAAACCGGCCTCGCGGCAGGCGACGCTGTCTGCCAGGCGCGCGCCGGTGCGGCAGGGTTAAGCGGCAGCTTCAAGGCCTGGCTGTCAGACGACAACGATGATGCTTACTGCCGCATCCACAATCTCACGGGCAAGCGCTCGGCCAATTGCAGCCAAGCCGCGCTGCCGGCTTCCGCCGGCCCCTGGGTCAGGACGGACGGTTTTTCTTGTGCTGCACGGATAGACGAATTACTCGACAACGGCAAGATGTACACACCGGTGAGGTTTGACGAGTTCGGGGCACAGATAACCGAAGCCGCATACTTTACTAACACCTATATCGACGGCACGCTGCACCCCGCAGTTCCTTCACCCTGTATCAACTGGACCAGCAGTGACGCGGGGTTAGTGGGGGAGGGTGGGGGCACGGACATGACATCGTACAACTGGACCGCTTACTTCGGCTTGTCATGCGCTCAACCAACAGTGCGTTTGCTGTGCATGCAGACCGGGGCCGGTCCTTCCTTACCGAGCCTTTTGACAACCGGTAAGAAGGTGTTTCTGGCCTCCGGCTGGGGTACGGGGAACCTCAGCACCTGGCCGGGGGCAGGAGGCAACAGCGGCCTCGCCGCAGGCGACGCCATCTGCCGGGCAAGGGCGGCGGCAGCGGGTCTCGCCAACGCCGACCGTTTCAAGGCCTGGCTGTCCGACAGCACCACCAACGCCAAGGACAGGATCACGAGCGACGGCCCGTGGGTGCGGCTCGACGGAGTACCGATAGCCGAGAACAAGGCTGACCTCCTGGATGGTTCTCTGTTTACTTCGATCAACCTCACAGAAACCGGCCTCTATTACGGCAATTACGGGGTCTGGTCAGGCACAACAGACAACGGTGTGAAGACTCCCAATACCTGTAATGACTGGACAGATGGCAGCTCCGGTTTCATGGGGTCTTTCGGCGTCGCGCCGAACGCGGGGCCAGGCTGGTCGTCAGGCTGGTCGAACGGGACGTCATGCAATCAGAGCGTTTTCATGCTGCGCTGTATTGAAGATTGACAGGCCTTCGTGCGGCATCGGGAACTCAAGAATATTGTTTCGACATGATTTGGGGACGATGGTTTTTACAATGCTTTCGGCGGAGCGCGGGATGAAGCCGGAGCAGAGAGAATAGATAATTTGCGGTGAAGTTTACAGCGAATAATGCACGATTCGAAATTTGAAATCCGAAATTGGAACGAGGAGGTGTGCCATGAAAAGACAAACGAGATTTATTGGTATGATTCCCTGTTTTCCCCGCGGTTGTGGTCACCCGTTACCACCTCTGCATCGCTTCCCACTCGCGGGCCTACTCCTGGTCGTCTGTCTTCTCGGCTTCGGTATAACGCAGCCGGTCGATGTCTCCGCCGCATCAATGTCCGAGCCCGCGGGGCTAAACTCGCCCTCGAACACCAGCGCCGTCGCCTTTTCCGGCAGCCGGATCGACATGGCCTGGCAGGACAACTCGGCCAGTGAAGCGGCTCTGAGCGAGGAGCCGGCGTCCGTCCATGCCCGGTTCGACTTGAACTCCGTAAGCGGAGCCCCTTTCCCGACCGACCTCTACACCGTTGCGGATCCGCGCAGTAGAACGGGACGCAGAGTGAGCATGCCGCTGCCCGATTGTTCGACACGGCCGTCGGACTGCAACGATCTCGCCGTGGTTAATCTGATGGACGGCTTCAACCTGATGCCGCGCATCTCCATCCCATTTGACGGCGAGATCGATCCCACAAGCGTTTCCACCAGCTCCGTCTTCCTCGTGGAGTTGGCGCAGCAGGGCGAGGAGACAATCGTAGCCAATGCAGTTGGTATCAACCAAGTCGTCTGGGATCCAGCGACTCTCACCTTACACGTCGAGTCGGATGAAGTGCTCCGCCAAACCGCTCGCTACGCGGTGATCGTCACCAATGGAATCCGGGATGTCGCGGGGCGGCCAGTGCTCGCCTCGGACGACTTCGACGATTTCCGGCATGACCTCAACTATGGACAGACCAAGAGCGAGGAGCTCAAGGAGTACCGCAAAGCGCTGATTTCGACTCTGGCGGCCCTCGAACAGCTGGGTGTGTCCAAACAAGACGTGGTGGCGGCCAGCGCGTTCACAACCGAGACCGCCACCGCGACGCTCGAGAACATTCGCGACTACCTGAAGCGCTCCCCGACCCCGGCTCCCGCCAACTTCGCCATCGGTCCGGGCGGGTCACGCGCGGTCTTCGCCCGGTCCTCGCTCCAAACCATCACCTTCAGGCAGCAGACTGGGACGAGCACTTTCGTGAACGCGGCAGTGCCGCTCGCCGTTCTGAACGCCTACACCGCCGGAGCCGTGAGCACCGTCGCGTGGGGAACCTTCGTCTCTCCGCAGTACATCGACAGCAATCCGGTGATGACCCCCCACGGGACGCTTGGTGAGGTGCCGACGCAGCTCGGCGAGGCAACCCTCGAGTTCGTGCTATTCCTGCCCAGCGGCACACGCCCCGCGTCTGGTTGGCCGGTCGCCTTCCTCGGGCACGGCGGCACCACCAATATCCACACCGCCGCGGTCTGGAACTTTGCCAGCTCGCTCGCGGCCCACGGTTTTGCCGCGATTGCCATCAATGCCGTCGGCCGTGGCTTTGGTCCGCTGGGCACGTTGATTATCAAGAAGACCGACGGGACGACGGTCGCAATCAATGCTGGCGGACGAACGATCGATCAGGACGGAAACGGCATCTATGTGAACCAGGAAGGCGCGGCTGCGCAGGCGCCCTACCTGATCGTCGGCCAGCGGGACGCTGTACGACAGACCGCTATCGACAACATGCAACTGGTCCGTGTCATCCAGGCTGGAATTGACGTCGACGGTGACGGCTCATTCGACCTCGACGCCGCGAAGATGGTGTTTCTCGGCAACTCGTTCGCGGTCGGCTACGAGATGTGCTTCCTTGCGGTCGAGCCCGACGTCGGCATTGCCGCGGTTGGCTCGCCCGGCGGACTTCCCGGCCGCAACGACCTGCTCAGCATGCGCCCTTCGGGACGCACGATGGTTGGCGCCGCGCTCGCCGCCCGCACTCCGTCGCTTCTGAACTCGGCTTATGGTCTGACCTCTCTGGGCGGCATTTCTGCCACTGCGCCGTTCTACGATGAGAACATCCCGCTGCGCGATCTGCCGCCGGTGATCAACAACATCCCTGGCGCGATGGCGATCCAGGAATACTTCGACCGCATCGAGTGGGTGCAGGCGGCCAGTGACGCGGCCACGCAGGCTCCTCACCTGGAGTTTGAACCTCTCGCCGGCGTGCCCGCGAAATCCATCCTCGTCCTCTACGCCAAGGGCGACATGACGGCTCCCAATCCCCGGACCACGGCCTTGGTGCGCGCTGGCTTGTTGCGCGAAAAGACGATCTTCTACCGCAACGACATCGCCTATGCCGAAGATATCACGGTACCCAAGGATCCCCATACCTTCTTGCAGCCGCTCACGACCGCCGGGATCCCCGGCCAGGTCGCCCGCGGCGGTCAGACGACGATCGGCCAGTTCTTTGCCTCGGGCGGGACCACCATCAACCACCCCGAACCGACCCGCTTCTTTGAATTCCCGATCGAGGTCCTTCCGGAGGACTACTCCTACATCCCGTAGTCGATCCGGTCTGAAAATGGGGTAAGATCAGGCTGGTTTTCTGATGCTCTACTCAGACTCCCCCTTCTATTCGCACGGGGGAGGACTGGAGCGAGCAGGACAAGCTCCTCGCCACCGATGGTGCGGCCGGGGATGGGTTCGGTTACTCGATTGCGGTGGCTGGGGATACAACGGTCATCGGAGCCCCTTTCGATGACGATCATGGGATCAATTCAGGATCGGCGTACGTGTTTGTGCTTGAGAGGGACGGTGATGGCGATGGGGTGCCCGATCTCGAGGATGCCTGTCCCCTGGAGAATGCCACGGGATTCGATGCAGACCATGACGGCCGCATTGACAGCCTGAGCAGACTGACGGAGGTGGTCGGCACCCTGGTCCAGGAAGGGATGATCGATGCGCAGATGGAAAACAGCCTCGCCTCGAAGGTGGCGAATGCCGAAAAGTCGGCGGAGAAGGATCAGATCTGTACCGCGGTGAATGATCTGGCGGCAGGTCAACGCACAGCGGGGCAAGAAGATTTCCACTGAAGCGGCCGATCTGCTGGTCGCGTACGCGAAGAACGTCATCGCGCAACTGCTAAGTTATCTTCCGCCCGGTGAGAGCTGCTGAGTTGCTTAAGAAAAGGAAGAAAAGGGGACAGGCTGGTTTTCTGGTCTCGATCAGCGCCCGCGTGAAACAAGCTGGACGCATTACATCCACGAGGTGCAGGCCTGAGGCAGCAAAGGAATTGACCGCGGGTGGGGGATACTTAATGTTTTCAGATCACTTCAAATCCTCTCATCAAGATAAGGAAGAAATATCATGAATCGGTCCATCTTTGCAACAAGTCAAATGAACGGTTCAATTTCAAAGGCGACGATTCTGCTCGCGGTTCTGATCCTAGTCGTATTGTTGAGCGGCCACGGCTTCGCGGAGACGCGCTGTAAGCCCGTTCACGGGCGTTTTACGTCCCAGGTGGTGCAACCGCCGGACTCCTGCGCCTCTCCCGTCGGCCTGCACCCATGGCCAGGTGATCGGGGGGATCCAGGCTGAGTATGACTTCACAGCGAGCAGCCTGTTCCCAGCGCATCCCGGCATTACCTCGGTGTTCTTCTTTACCGGAACCAGCAAGATCACCATGAAAGACGGCAGCCGGGTCACCGGCATGGATGCTGGCGCCCTTGACTTGAATCCCTCCGGCGACGGGCACTTCGGTTCGCTGATCACCTTTGTGGCAGGCGCCTCCGGTCATATCGTCCTGACGGCCAATGCGGACCTTGCCGCGGGCGTCGTCAGCGGCGATTACACGGGCGAGCTCTGCACGCCGTAGGGATTTGGGGAAGAGATCAGATGTCGCAAGGCTCTCGGTCCTGTGGATGAGCCGGGAAGGTTAGGGCAATTGCCGCGGGTGCCCCGTGTATCTACAAAGCGGGTCCGGGGCCGGTGGGGCGAGAAGCTGCCCTGAGCTGGCCGCAGGCGGCTGAGATGTCCTTTCCCCTGCTGTTTCTGACCACGGCCACAAAGCCGTGGTTCAGAAGAATATTTCTGAAGGCGTACACGCGTTCTTCATCGGGCCGCTCGAAAGGCGTCTCTTGAAACGGATTGAACATGAGCAGGTTGATCATGCAGGGGAGGCCTTTCAAGAGCCCCATAAGCCGGTGCGCATCATCATCTGAATCGTTCACTCCTTTGAACAGAACATATTCGATCGTCACGGTGTTGCCGGTCTTGTCGCAATAATAATGAAGCGCCTGCATTAAACGGGCGATGGGATAGGTTCTATTGATCGGCATGAGCCGGCTGCGCACCTCATCCGTGGTCGCGTTCAGTGATACCGCAAGGCTCACCTCCATGTCTCCAGCCATCTTCTCTATCATCGGCGCGAGCCCGCAGGTAGAGAGCGTGACCTTCTTCGGCGAATAGCCCATGCCGTGCCGGTCCGTTGCGATCTCCGCGAACTTCCGGACCGCATCGTAATTGCTCAGGGGCTCGCCCGTTCCCATGAGCACGATGTTGCTGATGGGCTGTCCCCTCGTGATCTTCCACGCAGCGAAGACCTGGTTCACGATCTCCGCCGTCGTGAGGTTTCGTACCAGTCCTCCTGATCCGGTGAGGCAGAAGCCACAGCCTGAGGCGCAGCCCACCTGGGTGGAGACGCAGAGCGTGAGCCTGTTGGGGCCAGAGATGAGCACCCCCTCGATGGCGTTCCCGTCATCGAGTCGATAGAGGAGCTTTTCCGTGCCGTCCCCGGCAATGGTCTTCTTTTCGATGGCGAGTGATGAGAGCGCGCAACCTTTCTTGAGCTCTTCCCGGAAGGGCCTGTTGAGGTCCGTCATGGCGTCGAAGTCCTCGACCCTCCGCCGGTACAACCAGACCGCGACGCGCAGCCCCTGCCCCGGTTTCTGACGCAGTTCTTCCGTGCAGAAGCGCTCGATGCCTTTCGGCGTGAGACCTTTGAGGTCGAAATATAAATTCACCGAAACCACCCCTCACCGAACCTCTCCCCCAAGGGGAGAGGGTGTTCCTTTTCTGGTTGTAGCGTCGGGGTTTATCCCCGACGATTCGAAATTTCGTCGCCCGTAAAGGGCGACGCTGCATCTTTTATCATGTATCATGCATCATGGCTTCAGTTTCTCGCTTTCCGGTATCCCGCCCTTACCGCCTCTTCCTCTGTTTTGAAGTACACCCGGTTCTTCTCTGCTATCTTCTCGTACCCATACTGTCCCTGTAAATGATAGATATGGGACCGTATATTTCCGATGATCCTGCCTCGCTTCTCCGGGTCCGCCCATGCGGTCTTCCTGTCTTTTGACCACATGCCGAGCCCCGCGGCGCGTGCGGCCCGTTCGGCCGCCTTGAACTCGTTCAGATAGCGAAAGGGATACTTCGTGAAAGCCCGACCATATCCCAGACGAACGAGTTCGAGGTTGAAGTTCTCTCCTGTCTCGGTGATCACGTAGGCCAGTGTACGGCCGTAGTGGTCGATGCTCCCTCCGGGCCGGTCGGGAGATTCGAACTCCAGCCTGACCCGTCTGCCCAGAAGCGACCTGCTCGCAAACTCTGTTGCCTCGGGGCCGAAGAACTGCACCGGCGTGTCAGGACGGGCCGTCTCGGGCGTGTCAACGCCGATAAGCCTGACCGTTGTCCGGCGCCAACCCTGGCCGACGACAATGGTGTCGCCATCATAGACCTGAGACACGACGACATCCTTGCTCCGCGCATCGCCGCCGGTGTGGGTCCAGAATGTCTGGCCTGCGGCGAGGAGGAGGACGACGACAATGAGGACAGAGATGCTCTTTTTTGAGTATTTTTTCATATAATTTAAGTCGGCCGCGAATTAACACGAATAAAATGAAAACCGTAGCGTTGCCCTTTATGGGCAACGTGATTTCGTCGGGGATAAACTCCGACGCTACCATCTTTAATCGTATTTTTGCGCAAATTTGTGGCTGTTATAGTAAGCTCTTGAGGTAAATATTGCAAGAGAGAAAACAGATTGACACCGCATCCCGCCCGTGCTATGAATGAACGCCATGAAAGCGCTCATCCAGCGGGTATCGGAGGCTCGCGTGACCATCCTCATCGATTCGAGGGAAGAGAGTGCGGCACAGGCATAAACCGTTCTTATGAAGAACATTTTGATCAGATTTCTGACGATGCTGCTGTACGGCCTTACCCTGTTGCTGCTCATTGCCACGGCGGCAGCGCATCTGGGGAGATGGGACTGGCGGGCCGACCTCTTCTCCCATTTTGTCGCGCATTATGCGGCGCTTGCCCTGCTTGCGACTATCGGCCTCCTCGCATTGGGACGGCGGCAATGGGCGCTCATTGCCACAGCTGTTTTCGTTCTTCAGGTCTACCAACTGACGCCGCTCTGGCATCGGTCTCATCACGGCAAGGCGCGGGGAGCGGAGAGGGAGAAAATAACGGTCCTGCAGTTCAACGGAAAATTCACCCACCCTCAGCCGGAGAACGTCGTTGACTGGATACTCTTCAACAAGAGCCGGGCCGACGTGGTGGTCCTGCTGAAAGTTTCGGAGAAATGGAACAAGGCGCTCAGGCGGCTTGAGAAGCGCTACCCCCATCATGCCGTGGAACTCCGGGACAGCCCGTTCGGAATAGGGGTCTTCACCGACCTGCCCGGGGCGTCGCTCAGGCTAAAGCATATCGGCGCCAGGAAGCTGCCCGCCGTGGTCCTCGGCGCCGCAACCCGGGAGCAGAAAATCCCCTTTGTCCTCTATGCGGCGCATCCCACGCCGCCCATCAGCAGGGCGTTGTCGGAGCTGAGGGACCGGGACCTGCTCATCGTCGCCGGAATGATCGCGTCGGAACCGCAACAGAATAAAATCCTCGTGGGGGACCTCAATACCACGCAATGGTCGCCGTCGTTCAAACTCCTCGCCGCAACTGCAGGGCTCTATGACGCCCAGGAGGGCTTCGGATTTCATCCCACCTGGCCGGTCTTCGGCATCGCCAAGATATTCGGCGTGCCGATCGACCACACGCTGGTCTCGCCGTCCATCCGGATCGTGGACAGGATCGTCGGACCCGACCTCAAATCGGACCACCTGCCGGTCATGACGATCATGGAACTGTCCCGGCCGCAGCGACCGTGAGCGCATCCCTTTTCCCGGCGGAATGAGGAGCTTGACAATAGGGTGCGTATATTCTACAGTTATCAAAAAACTCCGGGAGGCTAAAAGAAATGAAAAAAAGCATGATTGCAGGTATGGCGGCGGTTTTTCTGCTTCAGGCCTGTGCAACGATCGTCCATACTTCCGAGCAGAAAGTGCAGATCAACACGGTTCCGCCCGGCATCTCAGCCAGAATCGGGACCCAGGATTGTGTCACGCCCTGCACCCTGAATGTGCCCCGGGCCTCGGACCGGGTGTACCTGCGAAAAGGCAAAACGGAGAAAGAGTACTATCTGGACAAAGGATATAATCTCGGCGCAACCATCTGCGGCAACATCTTGTGGCTCGTGCCGGGTCTGATCGTCGATTTCATTGCCGGCGGCGCCTATACTATCAAGCCGATCAATGTCCGGTTTAGCGATCTGGATTGACCGGCCGGGAAACCAATGTCCCTGATGAGAAAAACCCATCTTCTGCTCGCAGCGGTCTTGCTGTTCACTTTGGGTTGCACGTCTCTCTTCTTCTATCCCCAGAGAGAGCACGTCAGCAACCCCGCGGCGCGGCTGTTTTTGCCTGAAAACGTCTTCTTCAAGACCTCCGACGGCCTGGCCCTGCACGGCTGGTTTCTTAAGGCTCGTGACGCACGGGGGACGGTCCTTGTCCTGCACGGCAACGCCGAAAATATCAGCACGCACGCGAGCGGCGTGCTTTGGCTGGTCCCGGAGGGATTCAATGTCTTTATCTTTGATTACCGGGGATACGGGAGATCGGAAGGAAGGCCGACCGTGGCGGGGGTTCATAAAGATGCCGACGCTGCTCTGGAAACTCTTTTCACCATGGAAGGCGTGAATAAAGACCGGATCGTCGTTCTGGGACAAAGTCTGGGCGGCGCTGTGGCGATCTATACCCTGGCGAACTCCCCTCACAAGGGCCGGATCAAGGCGCTCGTCATCGAGAGCGCTTTTTCGAGTTACCGCCGGATTGCCCGTGAAAAAACGGGGCAGGTCTGCTGCACGTGGCCGCTCCAGTATCCGCTCTCGTTCACGGTTAACGACCGCTACAGTCCGGTCCGCTGGATCGGAAAGATCTCTCCCACGCCGGTTTTGATTCTCCACGGGGAACAGGACCCCGTCGTCCCCCTCCATCACGGGCGCATCTTGTTCGATGCGGCGCTTCCGCCCAGGGAGTTCTGGGAGTCGGCAACACCGGGCCACATCAGGTCCTTTGCGAGCGAGGCGGTCCGGCGAAGACTGGCAGCCTACCTGTCCATGGCCCTGTCCATGCCATAAGTGTGCAAAATGTCGCATGGTTGCCGGTGGCTGGGCGGGTCGAATGATTTCACTATCCGCCTTGACAACGGACAATAGTTCGGCTTTAATTTGACTATGTTTTTAAATCTTATTTATTGAGGAGGACAGTATGAGGAAAGCGTTTGCAGGTGCGGTCATGGCAGTGCTGGTTGTCGTAATGGTCAGTCCGGTTTTCGCCGCGGGGAGCGCCCATCAGAACACCGGCTGCGGCCTTGGGACGATGCTCTGGAAAGGTAATGCCGACAATTCGAGCCTGTTCCAGGCATTCCAGGCAACGACAAACGGGTCGTTCGGCAGCCAGACCTTCGGCCTCACGACCGGCACCTCTGAATGCAGCCAGCCGAGCGCATTCGTGAAGAACGACCGTTTGAACGAATTTGTTGTGGCGAACATGGACAATCTCGCAAAGGACATCGCGATGGGCGGCGGCGAGACGCTTGCAGCGTTTTCCGAACTGCTCCAAATCCCGACTGAAAAGAGATCGGAATTTTACCAGAAGCTGCAGGCGAACTTTGCGAAGATATTCACCTCCGAGAACGTAGTGCTTGCCAATGTGGTTGATAACGTGGCTGCCGTATCTGCAAACTAACGCCTCTCATGTATTTCGTGTTCATTCCCGCGGTATACAGAACGTTACGTTCTGTATACCTTTTTTTTGTTGTTCTGCTGCCGGTCCTCTGCTGCCTGCCGGGAGCCGACGCCTTTGCCGACGACAGGAGCGATTATCTCGCGGCCCTGGTCCAATCGGCGCGTGAAAAACGTCTTGATGGCGAGCGGACGTGGAAAATACTCCTTCACTACGAGAAGGCGGGCTCGGGTGTAGAGAGTCTTGTCGATGACACGAAATTTTTTCTTGCTCCCGACGGAAAGAAGAACCCCCGGACGGAACTCGAGGCGACGATCGCGGGATTTTTCCAGCAAGAGACCGGCGATGTCGAACATCCTCAATGCAGATTTATAGCCCGCTATGCCTGGCTCAAGGAACAACTGTCCATCGACGAGGCACGGCTTCTGCGTGTTGAGTGCGCGAAATGGAAGGAAGCGCTCGCCAGCATGAAGCCCAAATCGGCAGTGCTTGTCTTTCCCGCGGCCCATGGAAACGGCCCATCCTCCATGTTCGGACATACCCTGCTCCGGATCGACAGCGACAAGCGGAATGAGCTCCTTTCGCACGCCGTCAGTTACGCCGCGTATACCGAGCAGAGCGGCGGGCTTGCCTATGCCTTCCGAGGGATCTTCGGTTATTTCAAGGGATATTTCTCCATCCTCCCCTATTACGAGAAAGTGACCGAGTACAACAACATCGACCACCGGGACATATGGGAATATGACCTCAATTTTTCCGAACATGAAGTACTCCGGATGGTTATGCATATGTGGGAGCTCAAGGACATCTATTCCGATTATTATTTCTTCGATGAGAACTGCTCCTATGACCTGCTTTACCTTCTTGAGGCGGCCCGGCCCTCTCTCGAACTGACGGACGAATTTCGGAATGGATTAAAATCCTGGGTGATACCCACGGACACGGTACGGGTGATCAAGGAAAGCGGCATTGTTACGAAGATCAACTACCGTCCTTCCCAGGCCACGCGCATCCTCTTTCTTGCTTCTCAAACGGAGAGCGCTTACCAGGATGTTGCGGCGGATGTCGTTAAACAAAAAACATCACCGCAGGCCGTTCTCAAGGCGAATATCGCGCCGGAAAAGAAGAAGCAGATTCTCGACCTTGCCGCGGAGCTCATTCAGTACCGGTTTTCACGCAAGGAGCTCGGGAAGGAAGATTATCAGAAACAGTTTCTCGCGGCCCTGAACGCCCGGAGCACGCTCGGCGTATCGACGGCAGACGCCGTTCCCGTTCCCACTACGCCTCCTGAACAGGGACACCTGCCGGGCAAATTCAGCGTCGGAGCGGGGTATCGGACAGACTCGTACTTTATGGAAATAATCTGGAGGCCCGCGTATCACGACCTCATGGACCCCGACGACGGTTATGTGGAAGGGGCCCAGATAAATTTTTTCGACCTCCGCGGCCGCTATTATTTTAAAGAAGAACAGGCGCGCCTCCACAGCCTCCGTTTGATCGATATTTTCTCGCTCGCAACGCGTGATAAGTTCTTTCGACCCGTTTCCTGGAAGGTGAATACAGGGCTTGAACAGGAGGTCCTCTCCGACGGCGAAGAACATCTCATCGGCAGACTGAATGTGGGCGGGGGCGTTGCCTATTCAAGCCGATTTCTCGGCGCTTCATACCTCATGCTTGACGCGGACCTGATTGCCGGCGGCGCGCTGGCGGACAACTTCTCGTTCGGCGTCGGGCCGTCCGCGGGGATTTTGAAGAATGTGAACGATTTCTGGAAAATCAGCCTCTCGGCACGAAGCTTGTTCTATTCGCTCGGAGAGAACCGACGGAGCATCAAGGCGACTCTGGGCCAGAATTTCAAAATTACCACCAACAACAGCATTACCCTGTCCCTCTCGCGAGAAAAGACCTCCGGCCACTACCAATCAGACGTCCTGCTGGGATGGAATTTCTATTATTGACGCGGACATTACCCCGTAGCGAAGACACTGAAGGGACCCCGGAGCAGGAGCTGTCGACAATTGCTCAGGGGGGAGCGACACCGGGAGCTACACAAAATACCGGCTGATGTAACGGAGGGCCAGGGACAGGATCATGGCCCCGAGCAGGAGTTTGATGGCCTTCTGGGGGACGTATTTCTGGAGACGGGCCCCGAGGTACATCCCTCCGAACCCGCCGGCCCCGAAGAGGAACCCCAGCGCCCAATCCGGCGCCGTTGAGATGCCGTTTGCCGCCGGAAGCACGCTGTAAAAAATCACCCCGACAATCGACGTGAGGAACGTCCCAAAGAGCGCCGCGCCCGCCACGGTGTAGACCGGAAGATGGAACACGGCCACGCAGAAGGGGGCGATGATGGCGCCGCCGCCGATGACGCCCACGACAAAGGCAAGCGCGAACATGGCCGGGACGCTGAACCGGAAGCGCTCTCCCCAGAACTCGTACTCGATGGCGCTGAGGGTGAAGCTCACGGTCTTGACCACGGCGTCGGGCGGCAGCCCCGCAGCCGCGCGGGAGTTTTGCAGGTCCCTCAGGAGCCTTGCCCTCTCGGCGAACTTCCTGTCCAGTTCGTTCAGCCGGGCCTTGCTTGCCTGGGCCCGGCCCGACGTCTCGTAGAGAAGCCTGACGCCGAGGTACAGGAGCACGCACCCGGCAAAGAGCTTGAAGGCGCGCGGATCGGGCAGGTAGAAGATCCTCAGATAGTAGCCGATGAACACTCCCGGGAGGGTGCCGGCGATCACCACCCACGTGAGGGGCCAGGCCATGCGGCCTTCCTTGAAGTACTGGTAGACGCCGCTGGGGATGGCGACAATGTTATAAACGAAATTCGTGGAGCTTACCACAGGGCTCTATGACGCCCAGGAGGGCTTCGGATTTCATCCCACCTGGCCGGTCTTCGGCATCGCCAAGATATTCGGCGTGCCGATCGACCACACGCTGGTCTCGCCGTCCATCCGGATCGTGGACAGGATCGTCGGACCCGACCTCAAATCGGACCACCTGCCGGTCATGACAATACTGGAGGTTGCGGCGACGAGAAAATAGTAATATTCTTCCTTGAGATTGTTCCCGTTTCCAGCCGGCGGTCATGGCAAAAAAAGATAAAGATATCTTGACAATATTAAGCATTTAATCTACATTTGTTTCTGA
>CAKKPG010000071.1 GCA_919901555.1 Nitrospiria bacterium
ATCTTTGTCTGCTTTTCCACCTCTTGCTGTGTAACTGCAAATTGGGAGAAGCCCAGCTCCTTCATCTTTGCAGCATTGCCGTGGCATTCAAGACAGCTATTGACCTCCTGGGACTTTTGCTGGGCCATGGTCCCGCTGCCTGCCAGGAATACCGCGATCAGAGTCAGCGCCGATGCCCACAGTACTCGCTTCTTCATCTGTTATTCCTCCGTGTTCAGACAGGATGGGTTTTATATACTGCATGTGCGTACGGCTGTCGTCGGCGACAAATAGTCTTGCCTTGGGGATTTTCCCTTAGGCCGGCGGTCTATTCCAGTAACTTCTTCATGCTGATCCTCATCCGGTCTATGGATTTGGCGAGGGTTTCCAGTTCATCGTTCGATTTGATCTCTATCTTATCGGCCAGCTTGCCCATGGACACGTCGTCGGCCGCGTTCGTCAACGCGATCACCGGGTTGATAACGGTTTTCCTCAGGCTGATGTTGATGACCGCAGAGACCAGCGCCAGAATCGACACGTAGACCGCGATGTTGATTGTCAGCGTTCTCCTGATCTTGGCCAAAACCGCGGTGCGGTCCATAAAAATACCGAGGAACCCAACCTCCTTGCCGGAGTAGTCGGCGAGAGGCGAGAGGGCGATATAATACTCTTTGCCGCCGGCGGCTGCACGGTCGATATACGCGCTCCGTCCCGCGGCCTTCGCCGCCGCCAGCATCCCCGCCTGTACGATCCCCTGCGTCAAGGCAGGGTTGGTGGAATAGAAGGGAGTGTAATTCCCGATGAGCTTCACGTTCTTTTGCCACTCCTGCCATACCTGAGTCGCGGCTTCCTGCGTAATCAGGACTACCACTTCCGTGTTGAACACCTTCTTTGCGTCCTCAAGGGCCGGCGCCAGGTCGCCGCCGAACTCCACGGACCCCACATGGCTTCCCTTCGAGAAGACCGGCTCCACCCCCCGGAGCCCGATACCGGCGCGTCCGATCTCGATCCCCCGCACTCCCGCTCGTTTCTCATTCACGGAGAGGACCGTAAACCGGAATGAAGACAGGTCGTCTCCATACTTTTCGGGTTGATGCACCCGTAAAAAAGACGTGGCAGGCGGCTTGTGGAATTGAAACTGGGCAAGCCCGAATTTTTTCTTCAGAATTTTAAACCCCGGAGAAAACTCGGTCATGAGCTTTTTCCGGTCGCCCCGGGAGAAGGCATCGGCCGCGGATGGCACGCCGGCGACGAGGGTCGCCATCTGCTGATAGAGGTCCATCCGGGCGTCCAGGATGCCGTGAGCGGTGTTGAGAACGCCTTTGAGCGTTTCCTCTGCTTCGTCGTGGACGAGCGAGACCTGCGAGAAGTAATTGAATACCGCCAGACCGCTCATGACAAGCAGCAGAATGAGCATAACCGGGAGAATCGTTTTGGCTTTCAGACCTTGCTTCATACTTCCCTCCTTTGTTCGCTATAGAATGATCCTGGCTGCCTCTTTGAGGAACTCGTTTCGGTCGTCGGGATTCTCTATTTCGTCCTTCAGAAGGTCGACGAGCCGGAGGAATTCTTCCCTCGTGGGCGGCGACGAAGCATGCCACTTCTGTTCGATGGTCCGCGCCATCACCTTGGCGCCCGCAGGGCCTATCTGTCTGATGAGCGCCGTCTTCAGTTCCTCTCGTATCCCGCCAAAATCGCTTATGCCCGCCGCACCCGGAGAGGTGGGATGCGCGGTTTTCCCGTCGGGCTGCTTGACCTCTACTGCCGTGCCGGCGGTCTTGAAAAACCGGATGATGTCCGCCAGCGGGGGAAGGTTCCCGTCATGGACGTTTAACGACACCTCAGGCATAAAAAAGCATTCCGCAAACTCGCTTACCGTCGCCTGCGCCAGACATTCCGCCCCCTTGGCATGACCGCACGTGACGTGGTAGACGTCTCCCTCGCGGAAGAACATCTTCAACTGCGTATTGGCGCCTTTGACGGTAATTGAGAGAAGACCGGTCTTCCTGGCCCGATTGATTTCCGCAATGAACTCTGACAGCTGGGTTTTCACGGCTTTTTCTCCTCAGGGGCACTCTGTTCGAAAACGCGGCGCCGGTTTTTCCGTCCTGCGGCGTTTTTCCACGCTACTTTTTTTTCAGGTGTTTCTTGACGGCGATCAGCAGATCGAGGGGCGTGAAGGGTTTCGTGATATATTCGGTGGCGCCCTGTTTGAGCCCCCATGCCCTGTCGCTTTCCTGGTTCTTTGAACTCACCATGATGATGGGGACGTCCTTGAGCTTGTCGTCCTTCCGCAGGTCCCGGCATACCTGAAAGCCGTTTTTCTTCGGCATGATGACGTCCAGAATCACCATGTCCACCGCCTCTGCCCGCGCTTTCTGCTCGGCTTCCTCGCCGTCTGAAGCCGCGATGACCTCATGGCCGGCCTCCCTCAGGATGCCCATTATCAGTTGAAGTTCCGTAACGCTGTCTTCCGCCACGAGTATTTTTGCCATTATTGTTTCCTCCGCGAAAATC
>CAKKPG010000072.1 GCA_919901555.1 Nitrospiria bacterium
TCGGCGGATTAACGGTGTTATAGGTGCCGTCGGGGTTCGGGAGTCTCCTGTTGATTCCCCTCTTGGCGCCGTTGCCCTGGAGAATTGCGTTGTAAATACCCTGGCTTACGGTGAGCGCGTTACTGCCCGGCACACCGGCGCCTATGCTCCCGCCGTCTTTTTCGAGCTTGGTAACAACCCGCGTTTCTCCTGCGAACACGTGTTTGGAGCCCAGGCCGCCGTTTTTGAGCGAGTAGAACCGGTTGATGTAGACCGATTCTCCGTGCTGGCCTCTCTTGACTGCCCGTTCGCCTGCGTCGTCATAGAGAAATACCGTTGAGCTGCCGTTGTCGTCTATCTGCTTGACCCGGTTCTCTTCATTCCAGATGATATGCCTGCCGGCCCCCGATACTTTGCTGACCCAGTCGGTCATGTTGCCGTTTGAATCATAGGTGTAGAGCTTGTCTTCGGTCTCGGTCACGGCGTGGGGCTTTGTGCTGCCGCCGGTCATGTATTGATAGGTCAGATTGTAGTTCGTCTCCCTGGGGTTAGATGCTGAATCTGTCCCGTGCATAATCAGGTGCGTCTGGTGCTTGCTCGTGATGTTACCGATTATATCATAGTAAAGGTCGTTCGTGTACGTGGTCTTCTTGTTGTCCGCGGACTGGAACCAGCCATTGGCCGTGGTGAGCTGGTAAAGATCGTCGTAGGTGTAGTCCTGCCTGGTCTTGCCGCCTTGCGTGCCGCCGGGAGGGAAGGGCACGCTGGTGTTGTCCGTGTACATGATGTTGCCCACGAGGTCGTATTTATAGTCGACGTTCTGGATGACCCGGCTTGCCTTGTTATCAAGGGCCACGGTGTAGAGGTTTTTGAGCCTCCGCGTCGTATCGTCGTAGGTGTACTTGGTGTAGACGCCGTTGCCGTATTCGATGTATGTTCTCTGGCCGAATTCGTCGTATTGGAGCTTGTTGATGTAGACGTACCGGTTGCCGCGCTTGATGCCTTCGGCGCGCCTGAGCAGGCCTCCGCCGTCGTACTCGTAGGTGAGCACCTCGCCGTCGGGATAGGTCAGCTGCTGCATCCG
>CAKKPG010000073.1 GCA_919901555.1 Nitrospiria bacterium
CATATTTTGCCACAAAGACACAAAGGCACGAAGAAAGCAATGCATAAATCAAATTTCAAAATGCAAATTGCAAAATTGTGGTGTGGCCTTAGGCCATGATTTTATAGCCCTTCATTTTGCCTTTTACATTTTGCACTCTGTATTTTTCATTCGTCAGACTTTGTGCCTTTGCGGCGAAAATTTCCTTGCCATTTTGAAAAAAATCATTCCTTAGTTAATGAGGAGGAGGCGGGATAGTGACGATCGCACTGATGCTCTTCGGTCTGTTCGCATTGATTCTCATCGACGTGCCGATCGCCGTCGCGCTGGCCGTCATCACCGTCGTCGCCATGGTGGCGACCCAGGGCCTGTCGGTCCTGCCCAATGTCGCCCTGACCATGTACGATGGCGCCACGAGTTTCCCTCTTCTGGCCATTCCGCTCTTCATCCTCGCCGGGTCGATCATGAACACCACCGGCATATCCAAACGCCTGGTCGCCTTCGCTTCGGCGCTCCTCGGCTTCGTTCGAGGCGGCTTGGCGATGGTGACCATCGGCAGCTCGATGTTCTTCGCGGAGATATCCGGCTCGGCGGTGGCCGACGTCGCCGCCCTCGGGACCATCCTCATTCCCGCGATGAAACAGAAGGGCTATCCGGTCCCCTTTGCCACGGCCGTCATGTCATCGGCCGCCACCCTGGCCGTGATCATCCCTCCGTCCATCCCCATGATCCTTTACGCGGTGATGGCGGACACCTCCGTCGTCAAGCTCTTCGTGGCCGGCATCGTCCCCGGCGTGCTGGCGGGGTTCTCCATGATGGGCCTCTCCTACTGGTTCGCTTTCCGGTATAACTTCCCCATAGAAGAGACCTTTCAGCTCAAAAAGGTGTGGGCCACTTTCAAGGACGCGATGTGGGCGTTATTGCTGCCCGTTATAATCCTCGGCGGCATATTCGGGGGCTTCGTGACCGCCACCGAGGGGGCGGGCCTTTTGGTGGTCGCCGCCTTCGTGATCGGCGCCTTCATCTACCGTGGACTGAATTGGGGCACCTTGAAAAGCGCCATTATCGAGGGAGGGATCCAGACGGCCGTCGTGATGCTGCTCGTGGCCGCTTCGGCCCTTGTGGGAGGATACCTCACGGAACAGCAGATCCCCCAAAAGCTGGTCGTGAGCATCACGCAATGGACGGACAATCGCTACGTCGTCCTCGGGCTGCTGAACGTTTTTTTCCTGGTGATAGGGCTCTTTCTCCATTCCGCGGCCGCGATCATCCTGGTCGTGCCCATTGTCATGCCCATCGTGAAGGCGTTCGGCATCGATCCGATCCACTTCGGCCTGATCGTCACCCTCAACCTCGGCATCGGACAGCAAACGCCGCCCGTGGCGAGCGTGCTGATCGCGGCCTGTTCGGTCGCCAAGGCGGACATCTGGGAAGTGTCCAAGGTCAACATTTACTTCATAGCCGTTCTCATAGCCGTCCTTCTTCTGTGCACCTACGTCCCGGCGGTCCCCCTGTGGCTGGTGCACGTCTTCTACGGGTAACGCGCGCATGAGGAACTTATTATGATCTCTCGACAGTACTTGCAAATACCGGGACCGACCAACATTCCGGACCGCATCCTCAGGTCCCTCTCTCAACCGTTGATCAATCACCGCGGCCCCGAGTTTGAACAACTGCTCGCGGAGAATATCCGGGGCCTGAAAAAGGTTTTTCGCACCGCGAACGATGTCCTGATGTTTCCCAGCGCGGGAAGCGGGATGCTCGAATCGGTCGTGGTAAACCTGTTCTCGCCGGGAGACACGGTGCTGGTAGGCTCCGTAGGGGTCTTCAGCGAACGCATGGCCGTGATAGCCGAAAGTCATCAGCTGAACGTCATCCGGATCAAGAAAGAATGGGGCCAGGCAGTGAAGGCGGATGACGTGCGGGAGATCCTGGAAAGGGACAGGGACAAGAAGATCAAGGCAGTATGCCTGCCCCACAATGAAACGACCTCGGGCATCACCCTCGATATTGAAGGCATCGCCGGGATGATCAAAAAGACCGGTCATCCGGCCGTGACGGTGGTGGACGCCATCAGCTCACTGGCCTGCGTGCCGCTGGAAACAGACCTCTGGGGCATCGATATCGTCGTTTCCGCTTCGCAAAAAGGCTTCATGCTGCCGCCGGGACTGGGCTTTGTGTCCGTCAGCCCGAAGGCATGGGAGTTGAGAGAAAGATCCACGCTGCCCAAATGGTACTGGGATTACAAGGCGGTCAAGGAAAAGAACAAAGCCCACCAGTTTCCCTACACGCCTCCCACCACCCTCTTTTTCGGTCTGAAGGAGTCCCTCGATATCCTGCTGAACGAGGAAGGGATCGAGAACGTCTGGCGAAGACATGCGGTCATCGGGGCCGCTGTCCGCAATGCCGCTCTTGCCATGGGGCTCTCTCTGTTCGCTGAAAAGGGCTATGAATCGGATACGGTGACGGCCATCACCCTGCCGGAGGGGATAGCCTATAAGGCCCTGGCCGATGTTCTGCGCGATCGTTATCATGTCATCATCGGCGGCGGTTTGCAGCAGCTTCAAGGGAAGATATTCCGGATCGGGCATATCGGCGCTCTCCATATTCCGGAAGTCCTGGCTATCATGGGCGCCGTTGAAATGGCCCTGGTCCAAT
>CAKKPG010000074.1:0-41727 GCA_919901555.1 Nitrospiria bacterium
CTTCCTTGACGATATTCATGGCATTTCGTCTCCTTCAACTGTTTCCAAAAACATCTAAACAATTACATTATATCATTTACAGACCGGCCCAACAATCGCAATCTCATCCTCCATTGAACTTCAGACAACCTCAAAACCGAGCGGCATTTTTCATATGGGTTTCTATGGATTTGACACGCGCATGAGCGACAGGTGGCCTTCATGGAGAAATCCCATGGTGGGAACGAAGCCGATTCGCTTGCCCTGCCTGCGCAGCGACTCGGCAGCGGATTGCACGTCGGCTATCATTTAATAATCCTCATATTCATCACGTCCGTATCTATCAGGTTGGCCATGCCCCTGCCGGATATCGCCTCGGCGACCGCTTCTTCATCAAGATAATAGCCCGGAGCGGGGAACGCGCCCGC
This sequence comes from Nitrospiria bacterium, assembly GCA_919901555.1. Lineage (GTDB taxonomy): Bacteria > Nitrospirota > UBA9217 > UBA9217 > UBA9217 > CAKKPG01. The sequence continues at coordinate 408 of CAKKPG010000074.1, forward strand.
CAGCTCATGCGCCTTCGACCGAGGCAGGTTCACGACGATATCGATATCGTGCGTTGACCGGGGCTCGCCCTGAAGACTGGACGCTATGGAACCAGTTACCATATAGCCGATTCCCAGGCGATCCAGCGTCATAGCGACCTTTTTCAATAGTTCCTGTTGTGACATTTATCAAGCCTCTCAAGATAGAGCTTGTGGATTTCCGCGTCTGACAGACTCGGATGCCGCCTGCGCAAGCCTTGCCGAAAGAGAGTTCGCGAGAACTCAGTAAGCTCAAAAGCCTGCGCGAGCCGCGCCTCGGGCGACATCCGGCGCAAAATTTGGATATAGAGTGAATGGTTTGGACGTTCTTTGATGTTCATACCGTCGGCTCCAATATCATTAAACAGCCTTTACGAACAGCACTTCTTCCCCCAGCATATCAATGATCTTCACGGCGACGGTCGTCTCTTTGCTCGGCGTGGGAAGCTCATAGCTACCATTCACAAGGTCTGTCTTTTTCTCCGGAACATCGGAAAGAACGACATTAAAGACCTTGCCGTCATAGGCGGTATCAATCATCACGCAGTCCACCATCGCGCGCCAGTCGTCGATCTTGGGTTTGAGAATGCCGGCCTGCTGCGTAAGGCGCTCGATGATCGTGGGAGAAATGAAGTCTTCGATCTCGACAGCTATCTTGTCCTTCTTGCGGCTGATCTTGACCTTTGCTTTCGCAGGCTCGTGCTTCATGAACTTTCCGTACTTGGGATCAGTGCGAAGCTCGATGACGCTGATCTTATTCACGGCGTCCCTGCCCTTCCGCAGTTTGTTCCAGTCTTCGACCCACAATGCCGCAGCCAACTCCATGCCGAGGCAGACGAGGGTGATGGGACGCTCTTCGTCAGGCCGGGCTTCCAGTTCGCGTTTCAGTTCTTCGAGGTCGAGTGGAGTAAGAGGATGGCCGAAAGGAATGATCTTGACGAGAGCTTTTCCGAGCGTTCCGTCAAAGTACGCGTCCGTGCGCGTGCGCTCGACGCCTATATGCTCGCACGCGAGATTTACCGCCTCGTTGTGCTGGATGGCAAGGTCATAGTCGTTCACGCGCCAGACGGTGAAGGATGTCTGCGCAGGTTCAAATCCCCCCTCGCCCCCCTTTGCTAAAGGGGGGATATTATTTTCGGAATCGTTGCTACTTCCCCCTTTGGAAAAGGGGGATTGAGGGGGATTTTCATGTGTCAGCGGCAGGGTGAGAGGACTGTTTCTCTCCGCCTCAATCTGTTCCTGGATAACCGCCTGCAACCGCTTAGCTGTTGTCTGAACAGCGCCTTTGTTGATGTCGCACCCGATCCAGCGACGGCCAAGTTTTTGTGCTACTGCCGCAGCTGTACCTGAACCGATAAAACAATCAAGAACAATATCGTCGGGGTCGGAACAAGCCAATAGAATTCTTTCGATTATTGAATCTGGTTTTTGTGTAGGAAACCCAGTGCGCACAGGATCATTCCCGCGAAGGAATTGCAGATCATCCCAAACATCGTTCAGCGCTCTTCCTTCTTTTAATATGTCGTCTACATATCTTTTATACGGCTGTTGTCCTGCTGCCTGACCTCTTGTTTCCCATACCCACTCTCGACCATCTTCATCTTTGGAAACCTTTCTACGGAGTCCTTTTAGTCGCTCTGCTCTATCATAGGCTATCGCAACATCTTTCATGTTTATTTTTGTGCTATCTGATTTAGCTATAAACAAGAGAGTGTCGTGCTTAGCGTTAAACTTATTTTCAATATGCATTTCTCTGCCGGGATAAGCCCATACAATTTCATTACGAAAATTCTCTGCGCCGAATATTTCGTCGAGTAAAAATCTGAGATGATGCGATTTATGCCAGTCGCAGTGTAACCAGAGACTGCCATCCTCTGCAAGCAATTCCTTCAACAGCATCAATCTCTGATACATGAACTGTAGATAATTGTCATTCGCCCAAATGTCGGTGTACTGAATCTGCTCGCCGAGGGTGTAGGTTTCGCCGTCAAGCTTTGCCGTGCCTTTGGGACCGCGGAGCGAAACCTTCCGCACATAGTCCGCGCCGGAGTCGAAGGGCGGATCGATGTATATAAGGTTCACCTTGCCGCGAAAGCCGTTGGCGAGGAGATGGGCGAGGACTTCCTTGTTGTCACCGTGAAAGAGAAGGCCGCCTTTGGGATAAGACGACGGCCAATCCTTCCAGATCGCCCCCTCACCCCCGCCCTCTCCCCCGAGGGGCGAGGGAGAAAACGTTTCTACATGCTGTGCCGGGAAGGCCGTGACATATGACAAGGGCCGCTTGCCTACCCAGGTGAGCATGGGACGGCCTTTGGCGGGCTTGATCTCTATCTTTTTTCCTTCGGGCATCGATCGCTCCTGATTATGCTTGATCGGACCAAATTATACTTAGATATAAATGTCGCTGTCAAAATTATACTTTTCGACGAAAAGTATAATTTACAATAACTGATTGAATTTCCAGGTTTTCTTATGATACTCAAATATCACTATTTCCAGCTTATAATACTTTATCGCCTTAAAGTATCATAAGGTTTTTGTTATGATACTCGAGTATCGTTCCCTGTGATTGTGGCTTATTAAAGTTTTTTTAATTCTACCAAGCCTTATTAAAAAAACAGGCCTGAAATTTTAATAAGAATAATGAAAAGATGCTTTCACAAGCAAAACGCTAATGAAAAGATAAAGGGTTATTTTTTCATTACGCAAGACCAAAAACCATTATATATCAAAGTGTTTATAAAAGTCTACTGCTTCGCCTTTTTCCAGCGCCATCTTAACCTTCGTCCACAGCCCTCCGCACTTCCTGCACCTGATCGGCGCTTACGGTATCGGTGCTGGTGAAGATCATTTGATATTTCAGCCGGTCGGGATTCAGCTTTTCCCATTTCCTGAGCGCCATTGCTTTGCGGCCTGTATCACCGTCAACGGGATGCGCCCGGTCATACTCCCGCTTGATCTCGACGATCACGACCCTGCCGGAGCCGGGCTTGCCGCCCTGCTTCGGCTTCCTACGGATAACGAAGTCCGGCGTGTAGCGCCGCATCTTGCCCTTGTCGTCTTTGTATTCCACGTAGAAATCGGTCTTTGCGGGGTCGGTGATCGCGCCGGTGAAATAAACGTCTTCGACTTCGTCCGGCTTCATATTCAGTTGCACGAGCATCTGCTCAAAAAAGTTCTTTTCGGGGTTTGAGTCGAAATTATATGGCGCGTAGTGGAAACCGTAATCGCCTGGATTCTCCTTCTTCATTGCTTCCCACGAGAGCAGGAGCTTTTCCCGGTCCTTGGGGTAGACGATCTCGGCAGTGTAGAGCTCCGCGCCCGAGGCGTCCCGCTCCAGTTGGAAGCCGTCCGGCTTTACCAAGGCAAGGGCGACATCGACCTTCTCTTCCTTTACCTCATAGAACCGGGTCTGCTCCTCAATCTGGCTGCCGAGGTCGCCAAGATGACCGGACGGAATGTCATCAGCTCCGTAGAGGCGCTTCAGTTCATCATAAACCTGCCAGAGATCGAGCCGGTAGAGACCGGAAAGCTCCACCGCCGCGGCATAGCAATCCATTCCGTCATGCTCCGTCTCGATGGTCACGGATTCGCTCACCTGCCGGAGCACGCTGTAGGTGGATTCCTGCTCACCCACGGTGTAGACCCGCTTCAGGAGCCGGTCAGAAGGGCCGTCCATCGGATGTTCGAGCCGGAGCGGCTTGACCTCGCCCTCTTTTTTCACAATGGTCCGCACGATCTGCGTCACGACGAGCGGCGGCAAATCCAGCTTCCTGAGAACGATCCGGGCGCGGCGGGTTTCCTGTCCCGCGTGGTTCAGGTCGGCAATTGTCTCTCCGTAGGTTTCCTGAAGCTGCCGGTCGAGAATGTTGTGGTTGTCCGAGGAGAGATAGACCCGGGCCTTGGCCGTATTGCCGGGGACCTGCCTCAGACACCGGGTGGCCGCCTGAAGGACGAAGTTGTTCGATGTCTTGAGCTTTCGCGCAAGCGCGCAGGCAAAGAGGCTCGGGCAGTTCCAGCCTTCGGTGCCCTTGTTCACGAGCAGGATCACTCTATGCGGCGCAGAGGGATCGTTGAGCCGATTGAACGCATCGATGTCAGCCTGCTTTGTCAGCTTTTCGTCGGAGGTGTTCACCAGACAGATTGCGGGACCCTGACCCACTTTGACGAGGGCTCGATCAATGGTCGGCTTCAGCTCTTTCAGATCATCGGTCTGCGGGAAATAGATCGCCAGCTTCGCCGGAGCCCCGTTCGGTAGGTGCACGTTGCCGTAGTCTTTGAAAAAATCTTCGATAACGTGTGCCACGTACTTTTTCGCGTTGCCGTCGAATTCATAGGCCTGGATGTTGCCGGCCAAGTCTTTGAGAATGCCGTCCTTGATCCCCTGGGAAAGCCCGTACCAGATGACCACGTCCTTGAGCGGCTGGCGCTGGAAATACGGAGTTCCGGTCGTGTTCACGACGCATATAACGTTCGTGCTCGCAGCGAGGTAATCAACGGTCTTTCGGACTTTCTTCAGTTCCGTGTCGAGCGACTGGCCGTAGGTATGGTGGGCCTCGTCCGAGAAGACCGCGAGGTGCGGCAGGCTTGCTATTGTCTGAAGCCGCAGATTTGCCACCTCCGCGCGCGCTTCATCCTCGCGTTCTGGATTGAACAACCTGCCGATATCGCTTTTCCTGATCGTTTCCTTTTGGATGCGTATCTTCTCCGTGTTGGTCACGACCACGTTAAACGATGAGCCGCGAATGACGGGAACGTTCTTTTCGCCGTCGCGTGTAAAGGTCAGCTTGACGGACGCGGCAAAGGCCTTATAGAGGCGTGGGGGAAGTATCTTTTCGTAATGGACCTCCGCCAGTTCGCGGAGTGATTCGATGATCGTCTTGCCGGGAGCAAATACAAGGGCATTCTGGACAAAAGGCCCCTGGGGATACTCCAGGGCCAGGCCGAATTCGGTGGCGATGATGGCGCCGATCAGAATGGTCTTTCCGGCGCCCATTGCAAGGGCAAGGATGTAGCTGGAATAGTCGAGGGTCAGTGTTTCTCGAAGGGATTCGAGCTTGAAATCCTTTACAAAGGCGTCATCGGTCTTGATGCGTTTCCAGAGCGCGTCAAGTCCTTCATCCAGGACGTATGCTCTGATATCACTGTGATCAAGCCCGAGTGCCGTTAGAAGTTCCGATTGCTTCGGGTAGATTTTTCGGTAAAGGTCGAAAACGTGTGGGGTTTGTTCAATGAGGCGAAGGTACCAGTAGGTTTCAAGCGCCCGGAGCTGCGGACGGCGTAAAAAACGCAGATTCCCGGTCTCCGTCTCTGTGGCCCACTCCAGCACTTCGGCTATTGCAGGATAATCATCGCTCGCATAGCCGTCGGTGCGCCATGCATCGACACGGACTGCGATATGACGGTGAAGGTGGTTCATGCCGGTCTCCGCAAGCCTGGCTGGTAATGTTGGATCCTGAATGAGTTGAAGATAGTACAGAATGCTGGAAATTGCAAGGAAGAATTGAAGGAAGAGAGTACCGGCAGGCTTATCCCTTCAGCCTCGCAGCGACAGCATCTATAAACTCCTCGGTGAGCGCGTACTTCTTCGGCTTCGGTTCCGCGATCGAAGCGAGGTCTTTGGTCATGATCCCCTCTTCGATGGCCTTGATGACAACGGCTTCTACCTTCCGGGCGAACTCCGTGACCGCAGGCGTACCGTCGAGCTCGCCGCGGCGCGCAAGGGCGCCGGTCCAGGCGAAGATGGACGCAACCGAATTCGTCGAGGTGGGATTGCCTTTCAGGTGTTCGTAATAGTGGCGCATCACGGTGCCGTGGGCCGCCTCGTACAGGTATTTCCCGTCGGGCGAAACCAGGACGGAGGTCATGAGCCCCAGGCTGCCGAAGCCCGAGGCCACCATGTCGCTCATCACGTCGCCGTCGTAGTTCATGCAGGCCCAGAGCATCCCGCCCTCGGCCTTCATGATCTGGGCCACGGCGTCGTCGATGAGCATGTAGCGGTACGTGACGCCCGCCTTTTCGAAGCCGGCCTTGTGCGCCTCCGTCTCCTGGTCGAACACTTCCTTGAAGAAGGCGTGGTAGGTCTTGGAGATGGTGTCCTTTGCGCCGAACCACAGGTCGCACTTCTCCCCGAGACTGTAGTTGATACATGCCCGTGCAAAGCTCCTGATGGATTTCTCCGTATTGTGCATCCCCATGATCACTCCGGGGCCCTTGAACTCATGGACCGCGAGGGAGACGCGCTCGCCGGACGCAGGCGTGAACACCAGTTCGGCCTTGCCCGGCCCCGGCACTTTGTATTCAACGGATTTATAGATATCGCCGTAGGCGTGCCTGCCGATGCTGATGGGCTTCTTCCAGCTCCGCACCGCAGGGGGGATGTTCCTGACGATGATGGGCTTGCGGAAGACCGTGCCGTCGAGGATGGAGCGGATGGTCCCGTTGGGGCTCTTCCACTGCTGCTTGAGGCTGTACTCCTTCACCCGCGCGGCGTTCGGCGTGATGGTGGCGCACTTGACGCCCACGCCGTGCTCCTTGACGGCGTTCGCCGCGTCGATGGTAACCCGGTCGTCCGTCTCGTCGCGGTGCTTGACGCTTAGGTCAAAGTACTTGAGGTCCATCTTCAGGTGGGGCAGGAGCAGCTTGTCCTTGATCATCTTCCAGATGATCCGCGTCATCTCGTCGCCGTCCATCTCCACGATGGGGTTTTTCACGGTTATGGCCACAGGTAAGCCTCCCTACTCCCACTCGATCGTGCTCGGCGGCTTGGAGGAGATGTCGAAAACCACGCGATTCACGCCCTTCACTTCGTTGATGATCCTGTTCGACATGGTCCCCAGAAGTTCGTAGGGGACCTTGGCCCAGTCCGCGGTCATGCCGTCCTGGCTCGTGACGGCAGGGCTGGTGGTCGATGATCTCGTCCGGCATCCTGAGCTCGCGGCCGATGGCGCAAACTTCGTCTTTAAACAATTCCCTCAGCGGCTCCACGAGCTTCAGCTTCATCCCCGGGCTGTTTATCTTTGCGCTTCTTCCGGGGTCAGCGTCTGAAACGAATCGTCATGTTTGAGGTTGAACTCGGTTACGTGCTGCAGGTGCTTCGGATCAAAACCTTCCTGCCTGATCTTCTGGATAAGCTCCCCGAATGAGGCTTGCGCCTTGACCATGGTTGATGTAGCTTTCCTCGGCAGCGGGTAGTCGGCAACAATCTTCGCCCCCTTATTGCCGTTGTTCTTTCGTCCATCGGAATAGAACTGCGACAGGGCAACAATCCTCGTGCCCAGATAACAGGCCTCCTCAAGATCGTGAGTAACGAAAAAGATCGTCATCTTCGTTTTTTCCCATATTTCAAGAATGAATACCTGCATGCTTTCCCTGGTTCCGGGGTCGAGCGCGCCGAAAGGCTCGTCCATCAGAAGAATAGACGGGTTCATGATCACCGCCTGTGCGATAGCGACCCTCTGCTGCATGCCGCCGGAAAGTTCGTGGGGATATTTTTTATAATGTTCCCTGAGCTGAACCTTCTCAAGAAAGTGCATCGCTTCCTCTTCAAACGTCTTATGCTTGCGGAACCGTTCTACAATTCCGGCGCACAGTTTTTTCCCGAGCAGGACATTCTCCAATACGGTAAGGTGGGGGAACAGCGAATATTTCTGGTACACGATCCCGCGATCCCTGCCTGCGGATTCCGCGGGGCATCCGTCAATGAACAGCCCCCCTTTTGTCGGCCGCTCCTGCCCCAGGATAAGACGCAGGAGCGTCGACTTCCCGCAGCCGCTCGGCCCTACCACCGTGCAAAACTCTCCGCGTGCAACGGAGAGGTCCACATTGTCGAGGACAACCTTGTTCCCGTATATTTTATAGACATCCTGAATGTGCAGGATGTTCTTCTCTTCAAGACCGCCGGCCTTGACACACATGCTGTTATTGCTTCCGTTCAAGTCTCCCGCCTCCTCACCCGCCGGATTTCACGTACCACGGGTATTTCCTTTCCGCGAATTTCCTGAGGAGAAGATCCATGGAAAATCCGAGGAACGTGATCCAGAAAACAAGCGGTATGATGAGGTCCATCGAGAGGTACCGTCTCACGAGGAATATCCGGTAACCAAGTCCGTCCGTTGAGGCGATGGCCTCCGATGCGATAAGAAAAAGCCAGGCAGGCCCGAGACTCAGCCTGACCGTGTTGATGAGTCGCGGCATAACCTGAGGAAGGATTATCTGGTATGCGGTCTGGGTTCCTGAAGCCCCAAGCGTCAAGGCTTTGATCGTCTGCTCCCGGGGGAAGCTTTCCACCGTGAGCGTTATGTCCCGCGCTATGAGGAATACCGTACCGAGGAAAATCAGCATTACCTTTCCGACCTCTCCTACCCCGAATACGATAAACAGTATCGGCAGAATCGCAAGAGGCGGAATGATGGAAAGAAATTTCACAAAGGAGTTGCCGAGTGCTTTGAAACCGGGGAAAAGCCCGATGTTCAGCCCCGCCAGCAGGCCGAAGATTGCCGCACTTCCAACCCCGATAACGAGACGGCGCAAACTGGAGAGGGTATCCTGCACCATGAGCTGCTCGCCGTTTGTCCTGTCGCCCGTCCATGCATATTGTTTTATTGCCTGAACCATCTTGCTTACGGGCGGAAGCAGCTTATCGTCGGGATTGTCCGCAAGGCGCATATGCGAAGCAAAAAGATATGCGGCAGTCAGAATAATGAAGGGCAGCGCGAGCAGGAACCAGTTTAACCCCATGGTCGGCTCGGCATGAAGCCCGATGAACCTCGGTATTCTTCTCGACATCGTTAGACCTTTCTGAGCGGTCGAGCGGCGATGCTCTGCCGGGTGCTCAAAAGCGCGCCTTCGGTTTTTGTATCTTCTTCAAGACTGCTTCAGATTTTTCCTTCAGCAGCCATCCGCATGTACTTGTCCGTAAAGCGCAGCTTTACATTCCGCTTGCTTCCCATGACGGTTGCATCAGGAAATTCGATGCCGATAAAGTCCTTCGATGAAGCATTCTGTCCGAAGAGACCGCGCTCGAAGGTGAACGTGCGGACATATTCCATCGTCTTTTTCAGATTTTCGCTCTTTGCGAAATCGGCCGCATCTTTTGCAGTATAGTACATGGCCGTGGTCTTGAGCTGAGCGACGAAGGACTGTTCCGTGTTGCCCGCGATCTTTGCCATATACGCGATCGACTCATCCGCGGTTTTGCCCTTCCCGGACATTACCCGCATCGTCTCGTACCATGCGCCAATAAGGGCTTTCTTGAGAGAATCGGGCGCGTTGGTCCGTACAACCATAAGGTCCAGGATCTCGCCCGGGATCTTCGAGGAATCGAAAATGATCTTGGCGCCCGCCTCCCGGATCGTCATCAGTGGGGGGTTCCAGGTGACGGCAATAGCCTTCGGGTTAGAGGCGAACAGGCCTGCGATCTCCGCGTCGCTCACATTCACGAGCTTCATCCCGATATCTTTTTCTGTTTTGCCGGCCTGATCAATGGCCCTGGCCAGAAGATAATGCGACACGGAATACTGCACCAGCATCACTTCTTTTCCGGTAAATTCAGTGACTGACCCTTCGCCCCTGGTGCCGATGCCGTCATTGCCGTTCGAGTAATCCCCGATGATGAGCGCGGTCGAATCGATGCCGCCGACGGAGGGAATGGTGAGCGCATCCATGTTCGTCATGACACAGCCGTCATATTGTCCAGCGGTATACTGGTTGATCGATTCGACATAATCATTGACGAGGGTAAGACTTATGTCGATCCCGTACTTGTTCGCCCATTTCTTGAGAATACCCGCGTGGTTTGCATATTCCCAGGGCTCCCACCCGGTATAATGGGACCAGGCGATCTTGAACTTTTCTTTTGCAAATGCCTCATTCATCGGAATCAACGAGATAGTAAGAACCAGCGCGAGAAGCATTATTGGAAATCTCTTCATGTATTGTTCCTCCTTTTTATAGATCTTTGCCCGATTATCTGAAGGCATAGGATCGCGATCACATAACCTCGAGCCGGTATGCGGGCCGTGCAGCATTCCCCTTTTCCATTTTTACGATTTCCTTTTCCGATTCCCCGGTCAGACGGTCCATGACCAGGATCTGCTCCGCCATCTTTGGAAGCGCAGTGCGGCGGAAGGCGGTAATGTCGTCAAAGGCGGCCTGGATATCGGAAAAGGCCGCTTTGAGGGCTTCGATGTCGAGCATGGCGCTCGAGGCCTGCTTCTGGATGGCAGCGCCCTGGGTTTTAAGGCGCGCTGCGGTGCCGGATATGATGTCGGAGGTCGTCTTGGTGACGGACTCGACCCTGTCGAGCACGATCTTCTGGTTCGCAAGCGCCATCGCAACCGCAACCGCAATCTCAAGCGCGCTGATCGTTACGTCAAGCACCCGGTTGACACCGCGGGTCAGCTCCTTGTTGTTTCTGATGATCAGCTCGGAAGCAAGGACCCCCTGCTGGTTGACCGCGAGCTGCTGCTGCAGGTCCAGGGCGCGTTGTCGCAGCGGAAAAATGATCTCCTCCTGGATGAATTTTGTCCGTTCCTCGTTCGGCGAAGTCTTCTCGAGCTCGTCCGCGATTTTCTTGTCGATGAGTATTGCGAGCTTCACCGTCTTCTCGAGCTTGAGCGTGGTCTCGCGCATCCTCTTCTGATCATCGGCCAGCGTGATATTGTCCCTCTTGAGCTCTTCCCTCCCGATTTCAAGAGCGCGGATGATGGCACCGATGACGGTCTGGGCTGATTCGTACTGAGTGAAATAGCGTTTAACCGGGGTTCCAATGAAGGGCAGCCTGCCGATATTGCGGCTGATCCAGCCCGGTTCAAAATCGAACTTACCCGGATCGAGTTCCTCTACCTTTATCTTGAGGTTGACCAGATCCTTTGCCAGCGGACCGCCGTCCTCCCCGGCCTTTGCAAGCTTCTTCACGGGCTCCTTCAAAAGGCGGCTCTCGCCGGCCGCCCTCCGCTGCACTTCCCGTCCCATGTACTCGACAGCTTCTGACTTATCTTTCCGGGCCGTCAAGTCCTTTGGATCCATTGAAAAAAGCATTTTAACGAACCCCTCGGCCTGCTTTGCCAGTGCTGGATCCTCCTCGGGCCTGGCCTCGAGCTTTTTTGGTTCTGCCAGCATCAATTCCTTCCCGACTGTGGAAACATCGGCGACCACAAGCGGGACAAAAGCCTTTTTTTCAGCAACTGCAACTCTGGTCTGTGCCATCGATATTCTCCTTTTTCATGTAGTATGACAATCCCGCTACATCTTGTTTGAAGCGTACTGATGTGCGCGCGAGGCAAGCTCTTCAAGTTGTTTTCGCGCTGTTTCCATGTCAACCGTCGCCCGACTCCTGGTGATCGAAACAAGCGATACCGTTGCCTTCTCGATCTCGGTCATGGCCTGCTCGTTCTCGGTCAGGAGCACGTTGACTTCCTGCAGCTTGTCGTCGCGGAGCTTGCGGCGCTCGTGAAGCGTCTTCCCCTCCTCCTCATCGGCCGCGGTAAGCGTTTTGAGCTTTCTCAGCGCCTGCAGCCTGTCTTCGATATAAGAAACATCGATCGTGCTTATGCTTTCCAGAATGATCGACATCTTGTCGAGGTTGTCGAGCACGGAGAGGTAGACCTGCTCAGCAGACCCGAGGTATCTGCTGAAGGTCATCTCCTGGGGGTTCAGTTTCTTTCCGAGGACATCGCGAAAATTGACGATCTTTTCCTGGATATCCTGAAACTGGTTGATCCCCTGTGACACGTAATCCCCGGCGCCTGGAAGCCGTTTCCACGTTTCAAGGTCCTTAACGAGTCTGAGGGTCACCCGCTGCTTATACTCCTCCATCTCCTGCTGGATGTTTTCGATATATTTCTGTGCAAGCGTATCGCCGCGCATGAAAAAGTTCACAATCCAGCTGCCGACGCCTATTGCCGTTCCTCCGATGGCCGCTATCACTGACACTGGTGACGTGCCGAGAACCCCAAGTGCAAGCCAACCGAGCAGGCCTACTCCTGAACAATAAAGGCTGAGCGGGTGCTGAAGGGTTGTTTTCAGGACGGCTTTTGTAATGGCTGTCTTTGAAAAGTCTTCAATGCTCGGAGGGTTGGAAAGCCCCGCCTTTTTCCTTGTCACTCGAATCGCCTCCCTTCGGGCAGGTCCCCCGGCTACATCGTTTCTGAAACAAGATACATCTCGACACGCGGCAGCCTGTACTGATAGGCCCGCTCGCTCTCATCCGGCTGCTGTGAGAGAGGGCGATCCGAGCCCATTCCCATCGTACGAAGCCGATTTGCATCAACATGAAATGTCGCCTCTATATATTTTTTTACCGCATCCGCTCTCTGCTGCGACAGCCTTTTGTTCTCTTTTTTGTCGCCGCGGAGCCCGGTGTGCCCTTTGATCACGACCCGGTAGTTCGGATAATGCTTCAGGGCCTCGATTGCGCTGTCGATCTCTTTTTTGTCCTCAACGCCCAAACCCGCTGTCCCGCTTTGGAACGTGATCGGACGTATCCTGAGTGTTCCGATTTCCCTCAAGGCGTCCCATTCCGCGTCGCTCAGGTTCCGGAACTTCTTCTCAAGAGATCCGGTTATCGGCTCCGAAGCCTTTTCGACACCGAACTGGCTGTTCACCATGCCTGCGTGCAGCTCCTGAATGAATTTTGAATTCATGATACGGTACGGGTCTCCGTCGGGAAGCGGGTTTTTCGAAAAATCGCGACTGTCCTTCAAAATCTGGATAGTCGACTGGATCGCATCGGACAGATCCTCGAGGCTGGTCCCGCCCTGGGTCGGCACACCGAACCATTTCCTGGCATTGCTCTCGAGATTGATCCATTGGACCCCTTTGAGCATCGACTCGGCCTGTTCGGACGTGACATTGTAACGGCCCGCCACTTCCTTTTTCAGCTGCTCGGGATTTTCGGTGTAGTGCTTCAGCACTTTGAAATATTCGGAAAGCAACACCTGCACGATCTCGGGGTGATCCGCGCTGAAATCCCGGTTGACCAGCAGTATATCAACGATCAGCTTCTCTGTATTTTCCGTGCTGATCAGCTTGTTGTAGCCTTTTGAAACAGCCTTTGTTATATCCGGTTCCCAGAGCACGGCAACATCGACCGAGTCCGTCAGAAGCTTTTTCAGCGCTTCTCCTGACCCCTTTGTCTCGACCCTGTTCTCCTTTGCGATAAGAAAGGCGGCGTCGAAATGCGAAGCGATCGACTTTGCAAGATGCTCGCTCGGCGATCCGGGGGTAAATGCGATCCGGACGACGTTCTTTTTCTTGAGATCGTCTATGCTGCGTATCGTTCTTGCCGAGACAAGTCCGTCGCCTCCTTTTGACTCGTCGATCACGGCAACGATCACTGCGGGATATTTCTTCTCGCTCCCGTTCAGAATATAGGAGTCAACGGTCGCAACGGCGAAGAACGACTGCTGTCTTTGAAGCCTCTCCATCCTGCCGAGATAATCTGCGTTGTCGTCATTACATTTGAGTCCGTATCCCCTAACTTTGAGCCTCCGCTTCATTTCCTGGGAACAGAGCGGATAGTAACCGATCCAGCTGTCCATGTCGATTGTTATCGTCGTCTTTACCTCTCCGGCGTCGGACGTGCTTTTTTGCTTCCTGTCTTCAAAGAGAGGGGTCAGCACCTTGATGCCGAAGATCGCGGCAGTTCCGAGCGCGATCAGGAGGATGAATCCGATGATCTTTTTGTTCATCTGCGGCTACCTGGGTCCCCTTCAAAAGCTGGCAAGGCCGAAAAGCGATTTGTACTTCGTTTGTTCCGCCGGGCTAAAATTTCTCGGATTCAGCGACCACGGCTTTAAGACCTTTGATAAGCTCCTGAGGGTCTTTCGCAGTCCGGTAACTGGTGCGCCCCGGCTGGTTCAGCGGATGATTCGGATCTATGCAAAAACCGATTGTATGAATCATGATCGGCGTGTTATTAAGGATATAGTTTACCGCATCATTCGGCTCCTGGCCGGGGTTCGCCATTCCATCGGTAACGATGACGAGATGATACTCGCCGTACCCGAGTTGCGCTTTCGCCTGTTTCTCTATTGCCGAGAGGGCCGTTACGACGGCATCATGAAGAGGCGTGCCATCGCCCGGCTGCACAGCATTGACCTCGGCAATTATCCTGTCACGGTTCTTCGTGCCCAGCGGTGCGATTTCCCGGACACCGTCCTTGTCGAAAACAAGAAGCCCCAAATTCGCCCGCGCAGGGACAACATCCACGAATTCGACAAACGCCCTCTTCGAGACTGCCGACTTCGTGGACCCCTCGGCGCATTCCCGGTCGCCCATGCTTCCCGAGCTGTCGAGAATGACGTAATAGTTCTTTGCAAGCAGGTCCTTTGCGACTTCCACCTTCTCGCCTTCCTTGATTTCCGGCGGCCAGGTGCTTGAAATGATCAACGGCAGCTTTGAGGACTGCTTCGTTTCGCACCCGAACGGAAGAAGGAATGCAAGGAACATCAGCGACAACACGAATCTGTTCATGTGACCCCCCCTCCCTAGAGTGCTTCAAATTGAACGGCTTCGCCTTCCACCTGCAGGATCTTGAAAACCACCCTCATGTTGCTCAGCCACTCTTTTTCATTCTTGGGAGCACAGGGGTCGTCGCCGCACATTCCGCCCCTCGGGCTCATGATGCCGTGGCCGAGGACGGCGAACTGGCTCTCGTCAAGGATAATTCCCTTCGATTTCGCATGGTCGATGATGTTCTGCCGCACCTGGTTCGCCCGTGAGAGGCTCAGGTTCTTGGCGGATTGTTTGATCTGCCTCAGGACCAGTTCCGCGGTTGCAGCCTTTTTCTTTTTGAGATACTCCAACGGGTCTGAGTGTCCTTCCACGGTTATTACGGCCCCGCCGTACGTCGTGGCGTACTCGATCACTTTCTGAAATTCATCCTTGTACGCCTCTACAGGGAAAGTGTTCTGGTTCGGCTTGAAATAAATTTCGAAGCTGAAAAGCACGCCTTCCTCGCTCTGCTGCCTTTTCACGACCGCTTTTGCAACCTTCCCGGTGTCGAACCTGGGCGCTTCTACGTCGCCTGTATCCGCAAGTCCGGGCTTGAATCTTTTGTAATCCCATTTTGCATGGTCCAGGCTTCCTCGGCCGCTGATCACACCCAGAGCAATAAGGCCTTTCTGGATATCCGCGGTTGTCCTCTCGAAGTTCCGCGGGTTGTTCTTGTCCCCAAAAAACTTTACGTTCCCTTTCCATCCCGCGTACCTGCAGTCGGCGTATAACCCCTCTGTATCTGCCACGGCATCCGCGCTGTCAAGAAGGATCTGCGCGGAGGCCTTTATCGCCTCGGTGTATCCGCTGCCCTTGTTTTTGAAGAGCTTCGCCGTAGCTTCCTCGGCAACCAGGAGGCCATGAACAAGATTTGCCACCTCTTCTTTATGGCTTGCGAGGTAGTCCGCCCGGACGGCATAGACGTCCGCAATTACATGGTCGGCTGTCTTCGTGGAAAGAAGTATTTTTGCGCCTTTTACGGAATTCTCGGCCCCGGTCCCGGTTTTCCCGCCGGAGGTCAGGGCAAGCGCATCCGGCGTAATCACCATAGCGGCATCCACATCCGGTTCACGGAACGCGGTGACCGGCGTTTCTTCTGTCCCGGTCAGGTCTTTTGTCCACCGGATCTTGATGTCCTTGAACGTAAGACCCGCGCTAACAAGGATGCGATCAAGGTATTCGAGATGGGGGCCGTAGGCCTGCAGGCTGATCGTTTTCCCCCTGAGCTGCTCCGGCCTCTTGATATGGCTTTTTACAACAAGTGTGTCGCCGCCGGCCGAGTATGTATGCTGATAGATTACGACGAGCTTTGTCCTCGGGTCCCTGTTCGCTGCATCAGAAGCCATGTTGATCATGCCGAGCGTGCCGCGCAGGTACGGCGTTTCGCATGAAAGATACTTTTCCACTTGCCGCGGGAATACATCCTCACGGAACAATTTAAAGTGCAGGCCTTTCTCAGCAAAGATGCTTCCTGCCTTCGTGTCAACCTGGTCGCCATTGGCATAGATCGTGGCTATGTCGCCGCCCCACGTAATAATCGGCAGATTTACGGTATGCCGGTCTTCACAACCTCGCACCGGCGATTTCACTATTTCGTTCAGTGCTTTCAGGGCTACCTGCTTTGGGGCCGCGGATACAGTGCAGGCAAGCAGCATCACCGTCAGGAACGAAATTGCGCCCACAATCCTTTTCATTGCTTCCTCCTCATTTTATGATGGTATTGCCAAAAAGTTCATTGAAAAACGCCAAGGAAGGGTCGGAGAACTTTAAATAATCAAAAGCAGCTGTGCCTCCCTTCCCACTACTATTCTCAACTGGGATATTGATAGCAAAAACAGCGCAAGTACGCATAATTTTATGACACGTGAACGTATTTCAAGCGTCTTCTCGCGTTTCTTATGTTTACTATATATGATTCAGTTCTGGGAAGCAGGGTAAGTGATAGAAACCTTCCCATTGGCATTGAGCGTACTATAAAAAACGGGAAATGGCAAGGATATACGATGTATTTTTTTACTCCCACTCGATCGTGCTCGGCGGCTTGGAGGAGATGTCGAAAACCACGCGATTCACGCCCTTCACTTCGTTGATGATCCTGTTCGACATGGTCCCCAGAAGTTCGTAGGGGACCTTGGCCCAGTCCGCGGTCATGCCGTCCTGGCTCGTGACGGCGCGGATGGCGACCACGTTCTCGTAGGTCCGCTCGTCGCCCATGACGCCCACGGTCTTGATCGGCAGCAGCACGGCAAAGGACTGCCAGATCTCTTTATACAGACCCGCCTTCTTGATTTCCTCGATCACGATCGCATCCGCCTCGCGCAATATCCTGAGCCTCGGCCCGGTCACCTCGCCCAGGATGCGGATGGCGAGCCCCGGGCCGGGGAAGGGCTGGCGGTCGATGATGTCGCCGGGCATCTTCATCTCACGGCCGATAGCGCGAACCTCGTCCTTGAATAACTCACGAAGCGGTTCCACCAATTTCAGCTTCATCTTCTCGGGCAGGCCGCCCACGTTATGGTGGGACTTGATGATCGCCGACGGGCCCTTGAAGGAGACGCTCTCGATCACGTCGGGATAGAGCGTGCCCTGGACCAGGAACTCGGCCCCGCCGGCAGCATGGGCCTCCCGCTCGAACACCTCGATAAAGGTGTTGCCGATGATCTTCCGCTTCTTCTCCGGGTCCTCCACGCCTTTGAGCCGCTCCAGGAACAGGGACGAAGCATCAACGTACTTGAGGTTCAGCCCCATGTCCTTGAACGTGTGCTGCACCTTCTCGGCCTCGTCCTTGCGGAGCACGCCGTTGTTCACGAAGATGCTGATGAGCTGCTTGCCTATGGCCTTGTTCACGAGCACCGCGGCCACGGAGGAGTCCACGCCGCCGGACAGGCCGCAAACCGCCTGCTTATCACCGACGGCCTTCCGGATCTCGCCCACGGAGTAGTCGACAAAGGAAGCCATGTTCCACGTCGGCTTGCACCCGCAGATGGTATAGACGAAGTTCCTGAGTATCTGCGTGCCCTGGGGCGTGTGCGCCACCTCGGGGTGGAACTGGACGCCGTAGAACCTCCGCTTTTCGTCGGCCATGGCTGCTGTCGGCGAATTGTCGGTGTGCGCTATGGCATGGAACCCTTCGGGCATCTTCTCGATGCGGTCGCCGTGGCTCATCCATACGACACTTCGGAGTTCGGAGTTCGGAGTTTGGAGTTTTGAATCAATACCGAAGAAGAGGCCATCATTCTTGTGGATGATCAGCTCGGCCCTGCCGTACTCCCGTTTTTGCGATTTCGCGACCAACCCGCCCAGAATGTGCGTCAGGAGCTGCATGCCGTAGCAGATGCCCAGGACCGGGATGCCGAGATCAAGGTGGGTTTTATCGATGAGCGGCGCTCCGCTGTCATACACGCTGGAGGGGCCGCCGGAGAGGATCAGCCCCTTGGGCCGGAAGGCCTTGACCTTCTCAAGCCCCGCGTTGAACGGGAATATCTCGCAATAGACCTTGGCCTCGCGCACCCTGCGGGCGATGAGCTGGGTGTACTGGGACCCGAAGTCGAGGATCAGGATTCGTTCACTGTGGATATCGGACATGGACAACTCCTTTCAGAACCGGGTGTTATCGCATATTACCGTAAGTAACGGACGCATGTCAATCTCAAGATTCGCTGTCAAAGTTTTCTTGACAATGCGCGTGCGCAACGATTAATATTGACCCATGAAGCATGGAATCTATGAGCGACTGCAGGAAACGGCGCACCGGATCGCCCGGACCCAGCCGCATCCCGCCTTTTACCTGCGGCATGCCGATATCATCCGCCGCGTTGACGACCTGCTCGGGACCGCTGAGCTTATTCGACGGTGCCGAACCTATCTTGACGAATCGCAGCTGGAATGCGCCCACGGCCTCTGCCATTGCGAAACCGTTGCCCGGGACGCGGGCGCGCTCGTACTCATAGAGGCGCCTGCCGCGGGGATCGGCTCCGGCTTCGCCGAACGCCTGGCGATCACCGCCGCACTCGCGGGCCTCCTGCATGATATTAAACGGAAAGAGCAGGACCATGCCCTGCGGGGAAGCGTCGAGGCGGGAAAGATACTTGCCGGTATCGGAATGAACGACCGGGAGCGAGGACACATCACGGCTGCGATCAAGAACCACGAGGCCTTCAAGGAGTCCTTCACGTCGGAGGACCGGGAGGCACGGCTGGTAAGCGATGCCCTCTATGATGCGGACAAATTCCGGTGGGGGCCGGAAAATTTTACCGTCACCCTCTGGCTCATCCTCGAGGACAGAAACACGCCCCCCGAAGCGCTCCATCGGACATTCAGGGAAAAGATGAACGGCATTGCGAGGATCAAGGACACGTTCCGGACCGAAACGGGCAGGCGCTACGGCCCGGAAATTATCGATCAAGGCCTTGTGATTGGAAACGCGATTTACGAGGAAATGAGCGCGATGTTACGGCGGTAGGGGAACGGCGCGCCGTGCCCCTGCGCCGTGCCCTGGCTGTTGCCTATTGCCCGCTGAAACCCCTACCCCTCTTTGTTCTGACCACCGTATACTTTTCTGAGCACTGCATCGGCCCGGTCCTTCCGCGCGTCGGCGACCCCATCCTTGATCTTCAGCGTTTCTTCGGCAAACATCGCCGACCGGAGCCACTCGTAGCCGAGCTTCAACAGCTCCGCATCGTCGGTCCGCACCTTCTCGATTCGCTCCTGCGGAATGTCATAGGTATCGAGGAAGCTGCTTCCGAAAACGAACTCGCGAAAATAGTCCGTGTTCGTGCTGACCATGAAGAACATCCGGTTCTTGATCTCCGGAAACTCCTTCTCGCCGAAGGACTTCTTCTTGATCAGGATCTCCATCCAGCCGCGGTTCATGTCGTCGTAGAGGTCCGCCCCCTGGTCCTTGCGCCATTCGGCAACGGTCCAGTCCTTGTCCTCCTCGAACCCTTTGCAGTGGTCTTCCTTGACCATGAAGTAGAACTCGTCCTTGCCTCCCTCGGCGTCCTTTTTCCGGAGCGTTGCCATGCCCGCGGGGTAGTAACGGCAGTTGCTCGGCCGGTCCTCGTACACGGTGCAGCCGTCGGGGGTCACGAAGGGGCAGCTCTTTTTTTCATCAGTGCCCATCTTTAAGGTTATCACGGGGAGGAGGGTCTTGGCGAGGATCTCGATCTCACCGTACTGGTTGATGAAGTCCTCGGTTGTCATGCCGAGCCGCTTCCGGAGCCGCAGGAGATCGTAGGGCGGCAGCACGATGTTGATATTGCTGCAGCAGGCCGTAAAGCACTTCACTCCCTTGTGGCAGCGGAATTTGAACCTGCTGCTCTCCGTCAGCTTCACCGGCACGACCTTGTCGGACTTGCTCTTTTTCAGCGGCTCGATATCGAAATCTTCCGCTTGCATTCCTTTTTTCTTACCTTTCATGATGACCTCTTAGCTTTTTGCTTTTTTATTCCGCAATCCGAATTCCGCCACATGATGCCCCTCACCTTTATCCTCTCCCGATGATAAAGCCCCCTCTCCCTTTTCCCTCTCCCCCAGGGGAGAGGGGCAGGGGTGAGGGGAATTTGTCTATCGGCGGGGTGAGGGGTGGTTTCACTTCATCCAGCCCTGAATCTCACGATGCTGTCTCATGAACAGCTCGACTCCTTCATGGTCGGGGCCGAGCATTTTTTTGAACCGTGCCAGCGCTTCGGGGAAGGGTATTTCCCTCACGCCGCTGATCAGATTGTCGGCGTAGGAGACGATCTTCTCTTCCGGGGTAAGAGGAAGATAATCCTGGTTCGGAAGACCGAGCCGCACCGCCTCCGATGCCGTAATCCCCGCCCCGATGTGGCGTTCGATGATAGCGGTAAGCGCTTTGGAAAAGCCGAGGCTTCGCGCGATCTCCACGCCTGCCACCGCATGCCCGATCCCGTGCGTCCGTGACCTGCCGATGTCGTGGAACAAACCGCCCTGACGCACCAGTTCCCGGTCCAGATTGACCTTTGCCCGCTCGGCAATGGACAGCGCTGCCATGGAAACCGCAATGCAGTGCGCCACCACGTCCGCGGAGCACCCCGCCTTTACCAGAATATCGACGTCCCGCATAACCGCCTGTATAATACCACGTTAAGCTTAAATTTCAAGTAACTACTCAGGTCTGCCGCTGAGCGCAGGCGCAAAAAAGCGTGCAGCGGCGTGCAGCGGCTCATGTCGAAGGAGCCGGCGAAGCGCAGCCCTCAGGGCGCCTATCCCACCCCCGCGATCGAGGACGTGATCATCGGCTGCGAGCCAGACACCCTCAGAGCAAAGCTCCTTAAATAAAAGGGGCCGGCCATGCATGGCCAGCCCCCTTGTGTTCATGCTTTGTATCCGCGCAATTACTTGCCGAGCTTGATCATGATCGGAACGATCAGGAGCGCGACGATGTTGATGACCTTGATCATCGGGTTGATGGCCGGTCCCGCGGTGTCCTTGTAGGGATCGCCGACCGTGTCGCCCGTGACAGAGGCTTTGTGTCCTTCGCTCCCCTTCTTATGCACGACGCCTTTGCTGTCTGTGACGCCGTCTTCAAAGGACTTCTTGGCATTGTCCCATGCGCCGCCGCCTGATGTCATGGCGATGGCCTGGAACAGGCCGGTCACAATGGCGCCGATGAGCACGCCGCCGAGGGCTTGTCTGCCCAGGAGGAGGCCCACCACGACCGGTACGACAACCGGGAGGAGCGCCGGGACCATCATCTCATTGATGGCGCTTTTGGTCACGATGTCTACGCACTTGCCATACTGCGGCTTTCCCGTGCCTTCCATGATTCCCTTGATCTCGCGGAACTGACGCCGCACTTCCTCCACCACGCCGCCCGCGGCCTTACCCACGGACTCCATGAGAAGCGAGCCGAAGTAGTAGGGGAGCAGGCCGCCGATGAAGAGACCGGCCAGGACCATGGGGTTCGAGAGATCGAACTGGATGTCAATCACTTTGCCTGCGGCATCCGTGAAGGACCGTGAATACTCGGCAAAAAGCACCAGGGCGGCAAGAGCCGCGGAGCCGATGGCATAGCCCTTGGTAACTGCCTTGGTGGTGTTGCCGACCGCATCGAGGGGATCGGTAATATCACGGATCGCCTGCGGGAGATGGGCCATTTCAGCGATGCCGCCCGCGTTGTCCGTGATCGGTCCGTAGGAGTCGATGGCCACGACGATGCCGGTCATGGAAAGCATGGACACGGCAGAGAGCGCGATGGCGAAGAGACCGCCGGATGCCGCATTCGGCAGACCGGAAAATCCGCCACCGAGCCAGTAGGCGCCGAGGATCGAGGCAACGATCACGAGCACCGGAGCGCCCGTAGACTTCATGCTGACCGCGAGGCCGGCGATCACGTTCGTGCCGTGGCCGGTCAGGCTGGCTTTAGCAATGTGCTGCACCGGGGAATATTCCTTAGCCGTGAAGTACTCGGTGATCCACACGATCAAGCCGGTGAGAGCAAGTCCGATGAGGGAGATGAAGAACACGGTGTTCGCCGTGAATACACCGGCATTTGCGCCGAGGCTGTCGATAAAGCTCTTGGACACGAAGTAGAACGCAGCTGCCGCTATAACGCCTGCGACGGCAAGGCCCTTGTACAGGGCGCCCATGATGTAGTTGTTTTTGCCGAGTTTCACGGCATAGGTGCCGATGATGGAAGCGATGATCGAAACGCCGCCCAGCATGAGCGGGAACTCGATCCACGGGCTGCCTTCGCCGAACACGGTCTTGGCGAGGAGCATGGCGGCCACAAGGGTCACCGTGTAGGTCTCATAGAGGTCAGCGGCCATACCGGCACAGTCGCCCACGTTGTCGCCCACGTTGTCGGCGATCACTGCCGGGTTGCGCGGATCGTCCTCGGGGATGTTCTTCTCAACCTTGCCCACGAGGTCGGCGCCCACGTCAGCGGCCTTGGTGTAGATGCCGCCCGCGATACGGGCGAACACGCTCATGAGCGAACAGCCGAAGCCGAGGCCGATAAGCGCATGAGATACTTCGTTGGCCGGCGCGTAGGTCTTGGCGATAAGATAGAAGCCGGCGAGGCCGATGATGCCGAGGCCGACGACCATGATGCCGGTCACGGAACCGCCCTTGAAGGCAAGGCTGAGCGCGGCCTGGAGGCCTTTGCTCGCAGCCGCTGCCGTACGCACGTTGGCGCGCAGCGACACCCACATGCCGATGAAGCCGGCGAGGGCCGAGCCCACGGTTCCGATAACGAATCCGACGGCCGCCCACTTCCCGAGTTGAGGAACGAAGGCCAGGATACCCACCAGAATGACCGCAACAATTGCTACTGTCTTGTACTCGCGCGCTATGAACGCATAGGCGCCTTCCTTCACTGCATTGGAAATTTCCCTCATCTTGGCATTGCCTGAATCCTGTTTGTTCACCCAGAATGCGGTCATGATGCCGTAGATGACACCGGCCACGCCGCAGATCAGGGCAAATAAAATCGTGTTGCTCATTTTATATCTCCTCCTTATTAAATTAATTTATATCACGATTCCGTCTTGCTCAATAATTAATTCCAGGCCTTTCGTGCGATGAACCACATTCTACGTGCGCCATCCTGCCGTTCATTTCCCGGCATCCCTCCCTCTGCCTCTCCGTTTTAGCCGCGCCTGCTAACCGCCGATCTCGCCGAGTTTGCCGCCGATCAGGTCCTTGAGGTACTGGTTCTCGGCCGCGAGGTTCTTCACGAGCACCTTCACCACGTCGCGCATGGAGAGCATGCCCATGAGCCCGCTCTCCTCGATCACGGGCAGGTGGCGGATGTTGTTCTGGATCATGACCGCCATGACGTAGTCGAGGTCGTCGCCGGGCTTCACCACGAGAAGGTTCGTCGTCATGGCTTCCTTGATGCGGACCTCCTTGCACTGCTGCCGCTCACTGGCCGCGGTCTTCACGATGTCGCGCTCGGTGACGATGCCGACGAGGGAGCCCCTGTCTATGACCAGGAGCGCGCCGATGTTGCACTCCGCCATCTGCTTCGCCGCATCAAGGAGCGTCTGATCGCTCGTGATGCTGAAACACTCCAGACCTTTTATGCCCAGCAGTTCTTTGACTTTCATCGCGTTACCCCCTCGTGCGCAAAAACGGTTTGCCCTGTCGGAGCAGGCCGCCGTTCGATTATCGTCGGAGGCTGCTCCCCACTGGAGTTTACTTCTTGTCCCGTCCCGTATACTTCGTAAAGACCATTGCCGTCGTGCGGTAGAACAGGTGCGCGAACTTGGAATAGGGGGCATAGGCAAACAGGGACCACACGAACACCAGGTGGAAGTAATACACGGCGTACCCGGCGCTCGCATTGGCAAGCCGCAGATACCACGAAAGCATCCCCGTGGCGCCGACGCCGATCACGATCGCGAGGAAGATCCAGTCGAAGTACGAGCCCATGCCCGCCTTGCCCGCCTTGACGATCCGGTTGAAGAGGATGATGGCGATCCCTGCAGCGAACGCTATCGAGCTCGCGAGGGCCAGGATCTTCAAGGGATCGTTGTTCGGAAAAGGCGATAAACCAAAGTGCAATGGCCCGATAGGCTCAATACCAAAAATTTTATGCCCATAGATGTAAACGACCGCCCAGGCCGTGGTCGTGGCAAGGCCGATGAAGCTGTAGAACAGGAACAGATGGCCGAACTGGCGGAGCCGGTTCACGCTGCAATCCGCAAATTTCGCGTGCGTCAGGATCTGGGTCAGCGATGCGATGATGTTGCCCTTCAAATCACCGCTTGATTTCATTTCGCCTGCCTGCCCCTTCATGCCGTTCCACAGACGTTTAATTCCAACAAAAGCCGAGAAGGCGGCAAACGCCGCTGTGAGGGTGAAAATAATGTCGATCGCAAGGATCGGAACAAATTTGTGGTAAACCATGGCCCCGTCCTCTCCCCGGGGGATGGAAGCAAGGCTCGTGTTGCCCAGCGCCATGAGGAGGATCGAGAAAATCGCCATGGGAATCAAAAACAAAACGGGGAGAAGCTTCCAGTCCGTCGCGAGCTTCGCGAAGAAGGGCACCATCGCCACGTGCTTGATGCTCTGCTTGCGGATAGCGTTCAGCACTTCGCCCGGCTTCGCGCCGCGCGGGCAGTAGGCCGTGCAGTCGCTGCATTGATGGCAGAGCCAGACATCGGCGCTGGTGATGAGCTGGTCCTTCTGCCCCCACTGGGCCAGGGCCATCTCCTTCCGCGGGAAGGGGCTTTCGTCCGGGGTGACGTTGCACACCACGGAGCAGGTTGCGCACTGGTAGCATTTCTTCAGGGACTCGCCGCCGCCCTTGATGATCTCGTTTACGAACGCTAAATCCGGTTTAATCACTGTTGCGTCTGACATATATATCCTCCATCGTATGGACCAAGGGAACCGTGTTCCCGTTTCACTGACACGCCGACACGGTCGGCTTGCTCCAGATCATTACATGCTCTTGAATGGGTTCGGCCCGATCTCCCTGATTCTCTCGGCAAACCCGTTGATCATGTCCGGGAGCTTGTCGTACTCGTTGATGGCGATCTGCATCAGCTGGACGCGCTCGGACTCGAGCTGGAGCCGGTTCAGGGTCTCGCTGACCTTACTGAAGCGGGTGTTCGCGAGTTCGCTGCCTTTGACGAAATGGCACTGGTAGTTCTCTCCGTACTTGCAGCCGAGGAGCAGCATGCCGTCGATGCCCTTGGAGAGCGCGTCGGCGACCCACACGAGGTTCATGCCGCCCAGGCAGCGCATGGAAACGAACCGTACGGACGGATCGAACTTCTTGTGGTTGAGGCCCGCGGTGTCGAGGGCCGGATAGGCGTCGTTCTCGCACACGAGGCAGGCGATCCGGAACGTGTCCTCATCATCCGGGACATCGATGGCCTTGAGCATGGAGCCCACGATGTCGACGCTGTAGTCTTTGAACGACACGATGCGCTCGGGGCAGGCGCCCATGCAGGTACCGCAACGGCGGCAGCGGTTGAGCTTGTAGAATGGAATTCCCTTCTCGTCCTCTTCAATGGCGCCGAAGGGACACTCTTCCGTGCACCGTTTGCAGGCCGTGCACTTGATGAGCATCGGATCGGGGAACGTGACGTCCCAGGAGCGCGGATGGACCGCAACGCCGCGCGCCACGTGGTCTATGGCCTGGATGGCCTTGAACGCCGCCCCGGCCCCGTCTTCCTGGGCCTCGGCCATGTTCATGGGCTGATGCACGCCACCGGCCGCGTACACGCCGGTCCTGCGCGTCTCATACTGGAAGCAGATGAAGTTCGAATCAGCAAAGCCCGACGCCCCTTCAAGAGTCGGAATTTCCGGTCCCTGACGGTAGTTAAGGTTCAGGATATAGTCCGGTTTTGGGGTCTGCTCGAGGTAGTTCTTTTTGGCTTCATCTCCGAGCCCTGCCGCCTTGGTAAGGCCATCGGCGTATTCCTGGGGACCGCGTGTGGTCGGGACCAGGCCCGTTGCCAGGACCACCAGGTCCGCCTCAACCTTCACCTTCTCACCGGTCTTGGCGCCGAAAAGGGTGTTCTCCATTTCAACGAACATATTGCCGTTCCCGGCATCGGACACGCCGGTCACATCGGCCTTCGTGAGCATCACGCCGGGATTGTTCTGGGCCTCTTTATAGTAAAGCTCGGTCCTGCCCGGCGTCCGGATGTCCTTGTAGAAGATCATGGCAAGGGCGTCTTCATTCTGTCGCACATACTGCGCCTGTTTCAGCGACGTAGCACAGCACATGGACGAACAATAGGGAAGATGGTTCGGATCGCGCTGCCCGGCGCACTGGATAAAGGCGACCTTCAGAGCGGGCTTGCCGTCGGAAGGACGGAGCAGTTTGCCGTTGTTCTTTTTGGCGATCTCTTCGAGTTCAAAGTTCGTGACCACGTTCTTCATTTTGCCGTAGCCGAGGTAGGCGAGCTTGCTCGCATCGTACGGCTTCCAGCCCGATGCCATGACAATGGCCCCGATCTTCATGGTCTCTCCGTTCGAGAGCGTCACGTCATAGAGACCGGGCTGACCGTCGGTCTTGCTGACCGTGGTCGATTTGTAGACTTTGATATTAGAGTTGCTCTCGACCTCGCTCACGGTCTTGGCAATGTCGGTATCGACGATGAGCGGCTTGTTGATGTAGGATCCGGTCGGGATCTTCTTATAGAGTTTGTTCACGATGCCGCCGAGCTGGGCGTCCTTTTCAACGAGCACGACCTTCTGGCCCGCGCCCGCGGCGGAGAGGGCCGCGGTCATGCCGGCGATGCCGCCGCCGATCACGAGGATCGTGCTGCTCTGGTCCGGCAGGATGTTCGGCTCGGGCAACTCGCCCTTCTGGGTCTTCACGATGCCCATGGAGAGGTAGTCGTAGGCGGCATCGTTCGTGGCGTCCGTGTTCGGCTCCATGCTCCAGGCCACGAACTCGCGGATGTTCACGCGCTCGACGATAGCGCCGGGGAAATCGAACTCTTCGTATTTGACGCGGGGCGAGCAGGCGGCGATGATGATGGTGTTGACGCCTTCTTTCGCCATGTCGTCTTTTATGAGCTGAACGCCTTCGGGGCTGCACAGGACGTCGTGGAACTTGTAGTTCTGGACCTTCTTGGCCGCGCCGGCGACCTTCTCAACGTCCATCGCGTCTTTGATGCCGCATCCCTTACAGATATATACGCCGAATTTCTTCTCCATCCCTATTTCCTCCTCAAGCTCTGGATGCTCTTCATCACGACGCCGGTGGCGTCCTGCGCCGACCGCGCCACGTCAACGGGGGTCTTGAGCGTGCCCGTGGCATAGATGCCCTTCGGAAGCGTTGCCTGGTCCACAAAGCCGTCGTCGGTCACGGCCACGCCTGCGCCCTTGAGCGACCGCGATGTGGGCTCCATGCCCGTGGCCAGCACCACCATGTCGAAGGTCTCGGTGATCTTGCCGCCGCCGTGGATGTCCTCGGCCGTCACGGCCACGTCGCCGTTCTGCGCCCGCTCGATCTTGGCGACCTTGCCCTTGAGGAAGGACACGTTCTGGTCTTCCTTGATCTTGGTATAGAACCGGTTCTCGTAGAGACCGGGGGTCCGCATATCAATGTAGAAGATCTTTGCCTTTGAATCGGGATAAAGCTCCCTGATGTAGGTGGCCTGCTTGATCGAGGCCAGGCAGCAGATATAGGAGCAGAAGGGCAGATGGTTCTCGTCGCGCGAGCCCGCGCACTGCACAAAGGCGATGTTCTTCACCTCTTTGCCGTCGGAAGGCCGCACGATCTTGCCCGCTGTGGGGCCGTTGGGGGCGGCCAGCCGCTCCATCATCATGTTCGTCACCACGTTCTGGACCGTGCCGAACCCGAGGTTGTCCATCTTTTTCGCGTCATAGGGGTTCCATCCCGTGGCCATGACCACGGCGCCGACCTTCACGTTCACGGTCTCGGGCTTCATGTCGAGGTGGATCGCGTCGTACGTGCAGGCCTCGGCGCACTTGCCGCAGGAGGGGCCTTTGCAGGTCTTCTCGTCAATGACGTACTGGAGGGGGAAGGCCTGGTTGTGCGGGAGGTAGGCGGCCTTTGTCTTGGACATGCCGAAGTCGAAGTCGTTGGGCCGCTCGATCTCGCAAGCCTCGGCGCACTTGTTGCAGGCCACGCACTTGTCGTTCACGAACCGGGGCCGCGTCTTGATGGTTACGTCGAAGTTGCCCTCGGAACCGGAGATATTCTCCACCTCGGCCAGCGTATAGATCGTGACCTGACCGTTGTTCTTGATGCGTTTGTACTGGATCTCGAGGCCGCAGTTCGGGGGGCACATCTTCCAGAAATACTTATTGAGCTGCGTCACCCGGCCGCCGAGATAAGGGTTCTTTTCCACGATAATGACGTTCGAGCCCGCTTCCGCGGCCTCGACCGCCGCCGTGAGGCCGCTGAAGCCGCCGCCGACTACCAATACTGTATTTTCCGCCATGGTATCCTATTCCTCCTTAAGGCAGTAAAGCAGAAAAAATTGTAAATTGCAGATTGTAAATTGGAAATTTTAAATTTAAAGACGTAAAATGCCGCGCTCTTCACTTTACAATTTGAAATTTACAATTTGCAATTTGCAATGAAGCTCCGGGGAAGGCGTATGCCTTCCCCGGAGTGATGTTCAGTTACGGAACAAGCTGTACGTAGGGAACCTTCTTGACGATCCACGTGTTCTTGTCCTGATCGTACTTTGAGTTCACAAAGCACTTCCAGTTGACATCATCCACAAGATCGAAGTCGCCGCGATAGTAGTAGCCGGGATACCGCGACTCTTCGCGGAACATGATGTGGCGCGCATGGGCTTCCACCGACAGGATGCGGTGATAGTTCTCCCAGCAGCGCATCAGCTCGTGCAGGTTGCCCGCCGCCATCTTGGACGTATCTTCCTTGAGCATGTCGAGCTGCTTGAGGCCTTCGTCGAGCATGGTCTTGGAGGTCATATACCAGGTCCCGATGCCGCCAAAGTACTCGTCCGAGATTTTCTGCAGACGGGTCTGGAGCATTTTCGGCTTGATGTAGTTCGGGTTGGTTGCCGTGTCCGTAGTGTAGGTCTTGTACTTCTCGTACACCTCGAAGGGCAGGTAGAGCTCAGCCGAGATCTGGTCCGCGGTTTCCTTGATGGTCGGCTTGTAGTCCGGGTGGTCAAGGATGTACGCGATCGCGTTCTTGGCTGCTATGCGGCCCTCAGCATGCGAGCCTGAGGAGAACTTGTGGCCGGAGGCGCCGCAAATGTCGCCGCACATAAAGAGACCTGGCACGGTGGACATGCGGTTGTAGCTGCCGCCCGGCCATTTCTTGTTCCACTCTTCCGGCGCGCCGAGGTCTTCGGGACCGCAGCACCAGAATCCGGCGCAGCCGGCATGCGAACCGAGGAGATAGGGCTCGGTCGGCATGATCTCGGACGGGGTCTTGTCCGGCTCGATGTTCTTGGAGGCCCAGAGACCGGCCTGGCCGATGCACATATCGAGGAAGTCTTCCCACGCCTCCGCCTCGAGGTGCTTCACCTTCTTCTTGCCTTCCTTCTCGCCGAGCTTCTCGGTGAAGGACTTGTTGATCGCATCCATGGCATGGTGCGTGTTCATGAGGATCGGGCCCTTGCCCGCCTTCATGTCCTTCATCATCAGGTGGTTCCGGATGGCCGTGCCGAGGACATCGACATACTTGCCGTACTTGGCCTTGGCTTCCGCCAGGTATTCCGGGTTCATGCAATAGTCTTCACCGAGGCTGTTGGTTGCCTTGGCCTTGAAGAACAGGAACCAGGCGCCCACCGGACCGTAGCCGTCCTTGAAACGGGCGGGCACGAAGCGGTTTTCCATCATGGTGAGTTCCGCGCCGGCCTGCATGCCGAGGGCATAACCGGAACCGGAGTTCCATACCGGGTACCAGGCGCGGCCCTGGCCTTCCTGCGTCGACCGGGGACGGAACACGTTCACCGCTCCGCCGGCCGCCAATACCATGGCCTTTGCCTTGAAGATGTAGATCTTGTTCTCACGGACGCTGAAACCGGCCGCTGCTGCCACGCGCTTCGGGTCCTTGGCGTCATGATAAAGCTTCACGATGAACACGCGCTCATAGTGGTTGGTCTTGATGCCGGTTGCGGCGCGGTTGGTCTCCAGGGCCTTCTTCGCAGCTTCCGCCACGATGACCTTGTAGGACTCTCCGTTGATCATGATCTGCCACTTGCCTGAACGGACCGGCTTGCCGCCGTCCTTCAGCATGGTCTTGCCTGCTTCCTTTGCCTGGAAACCGTCGAGGGAGAAGCCGTCGTCTCCCATTTTCCAGATCGGGAGGCCCCATTCCTCGAAGAGGTGCACGGAATCATCAACGTGACGGCCCAGGTCATAGACCAGGTCTTCACGGGTGATGCCCATGAGGTCGTTGCGTACATATTTTACATAGTCAGCCGGATCATTCTCACCGCAATAGGTGTTGATGGCCGACAGACCCATGGCAACGGCGCCGGACCTGTCGGTCGCGGCCTTGTCAACCATGACGATCTGGATCTTCTTGGGATTTGCCCAGCGGGCGCCTTCGAATGCAGCGCCGCAGCACGCCATGCCGCCGCCGATGAGGAGGAGATCCGTCTCGATCTCTTCAACTGCCGGCTTCTGGCAGAACGAAAATGTACAAGTTTCTTTTTCCATTTGTCTGTTCCTCCTTATTTCTTGATTACCGGCATCGGCTTCGTGGTGGTGAAGAAGCCAACCTGTTTGAGTTTTGCGAAATCCGCTTCAGGCTTGCCCTTGTAGGGATCGACCGAGCCTTCAGCAGTGGTCCTGATGGGGAACTTGAACCGCTTCAGGATCCCGTTCCGGAACTTCACGGTCCACATGATGGAGTCCGTGCCCCTCATCGGAATAACATTTGCCCCCATGGGGGCAAAGTCCTGGTAGGCCCGGACTTCGATCGCCTGCTGCGGGCAGATCTTGACGCAGTTGTAGCACTCCCAGCACTGCTCAGTCTCCTGGTTCCACGCCTTCATGGTGTCCCTGTTCAGGGCCATGAGGTCGTTCGGGCAGATATACTGGCAAGCAGTCTTGTCCTGCGCCTTGCAGCCGTCGCACTTCTCTGTAATTACATAACTCGGCATGTTACTACCTCCTATCGTTAGAATAAAATGAACTGCTTCCGCAGTCGTAAACTTCTTGTTATTCCGAGCAACGCGAGGAATCTTGCTTTTCTTGATACCTTAACAGATCCTTCGCTTTGCTCAGGATGATGGTTTCAAACTATGAAACCATCACTTCTGCGTATGCGTGCCTTCCGCGTGGCTGTGCAGCTTGATCTCCACCTTCTCGGTGAGGCCCGCATAGTATTTTTTGAGGATCTCGAGCACTTCGGGGCGGCTGAAATGATCGGGCACGTTCTCGCCCTCGGAGAGCATCTTCCGGAGCTTGGTGCCGGACAGCATGAGCCGGTCTTCCTTGCCGTGGGGGCAGGTCCTCATGGAGGCCATGCCGTCGCACTTGAAGCAGTAGAACGTATGGTCGATCTTGAGCGGCTGGGTCTCGAGCGCGCCCTTCGGGATATCGTCGAAGATCTTCTGCGCGTCAAAGGGGCCGTAGTAGTCGCCCACGCCGGCATGGTCACGGCCGACGATCAGGTGGCTGCAGCCGAAGTTCTGGCGGAAGAGCGCGTGCAGGAGCGCTTCACGCGGTCCGGCATACCGCATTTCCATGGGATAGCCGCACTGGATGGAGGAATCCTTCACAAAGTACTTATCCATCAGGGTGTTGATGGCGTCAGCGCGCACATCGGCCGGGATGTCTCCCTCTTTGAGCTTGCCCAGGATCTGGTGGATCAGTACGCCGTCCATGGTCTCGATGGCGATCTTGGCGAGGTACTCGTGGGAGCGGTGCATGGGGTTCCGGGTCTGGAACGCCGCGATCGTGCTCCACCCCTTGTCCTCGAACATCTTGCGGGTCTGCTTCGGCGTCATGTAGATGCCCTTGAAGGTCTCCGGGAAGTGGGCCTCGGAAAGGACCTTTACGGGACCGGCCAGGTTCACATCGGGCTGGCCCATGACCTTCTGAACGCCCGGGTGTCCTGCAACGTCCACGGTGCGGAAGATCTGCTTGCACTCATGCTCCTTGTCGGACTTGGACATGGCATACTTCTCGGCCACCTTCATGGTGGCCATGATCGTGCCCGACTCTTCGTCCACGAGGGTGATCTCCTCGCCCTTCTTGAGCGAGTTGGCGAACTCGGTGCTCGCCGAGAGCGTCACCGGAACCGGCCAGAACGTGCCGTCCGCCATCTTGTACTTGTCGCACACGCCCTTCCAGTCCTTCTTGGTCATGAAGCCCGTGAGCGGGGTGAAGGCCCCGATGCCCATCATCACGAGGTCCGCGGTCTCGCGCGAGGAGATCTTGAGCTGCTTTAGGGTCTTGGCCTTCTTGAGCTCTTTCTGAAGGGCCGCCCCTTCCAGAAGAAGCGGCATAAGCTTCTTCTTTTTGCCGTGAGGCTTTACCAGTGCCATAACTATTTCCTCCTTACAAGAATTGTAAATATATATTCCACTGTGGCTGGAGGCCACAACTCTGTCCGCTTCCGCTTAGCCGAGGACGGCCGTCACCTTATTGAAGATGTCGTTGATGCCGCCCACCCCCATGACCGTCTTCATAATATTTTTCTTTGAATAGTAGTCGATGAGCGGCGCCGTCTGCTTCTGGTACACGTCGAGCCGCTTCTTGATGGTCTCTTCCTTGTCGTCGTCGCGCTGGAAGAGCTGGCCGCCGCACTTGTCGCAGGTTCCTTCTTTTTTGGGGGCTGAGAAATAGATATTGTACATCTGCTGGCAGGCTTTGCAGGTCCGCCGGCCGGTGAGGCGCTTCAGGAGGTCGTTCAGGTCCACATCGATGTTGAGGGCCACGGTGAGCGGCATACCCATGTTGGTCAGGATCTTGTCGAGGGCCTCGGCCTGGGCCGTGTTGCGCGGGAACCCGTCGAGGATGAAGCCGGCCTTGCAGTCGGGCTGTTTGATGCGCTCTTCGACGAGGCCGAGCACGATCTTGTCGGACACGAGCCCGCCCGAGTCCATGATCACCTTTGCCTCTTTGCCGAGGGGCGTTCCATCGGCCACGGCCTTGCGGAGGATATCTCCCGTGGAGATCTGCGGGATCTTATACTTCTCGATCAACATCTTCGCCTGGGTGCCTTTACCGGCCCCCGGCGCTCCGAGCAACACAACCCTTTTTGCCATAAGACGCAACCTCACATTTCCGCCACAAAGTCACTGAAGAACATTATTAATCCCGGCGCTTTGGTGGCAACTTTTTTCAAAAAAGTGATGCGGTTAAAAACTATAACGCGGGTCAGCAGACAAAATGTTAACCCGCCGTGAACGTACTTTGGCAGGGGGTACTATCGTTGAAAACAAGTTTTTTTTCAAGTTAAAAATTATAATTCAAATATTAGTTTTGTTTATAAACGACGGACGAGCGAAGGAATT
Organism: Nitrospiria bacterium; assembly: GCA_919901555.1. Taxonomy (GTDB): domain Bacteria; phylum Nitrospirota; class UBA9217; order UBA9217; family UBA9217; genus CAKKPG01. The sequence goes on from CAKKPG010000074.1 coordinate 33,830, forward strand.
CTGATAGTTTTTCAATGGCTTTTCCCCTGTGACTCAGACGGTCCTTCTCTTCAGCGGTCATTTCGGCGAAGGTCGGTCCATGCCCCTTTGGTATGAAGACGGGGTCATATCCAAACCCCCTTTTCCCGCGCGGCTCCCGGCCTATCCTTCCCGGGGCATAACCAAAAAAGGTCTTAAACCCGCCATCGGGAAAAGCCAGGGCCAGGCAGCAAACGAACCGCGCTCCCCGCTGTTCATCGGGTGCGTGTTTCAGATCGAGGAGAAGCTTTTCGTAATTCTTCGGGTCATTCCCGCCGGAAGCATCGGGCGCGTACCGCGCCGAATACACGCCGGGCGCTCCGCCAAGGGCGTCCACTTCGAGACCGGAGTCATCGGCCAGCGCAGGCTTGCCCGTGCAGCGGCATACCTCGACGGCCTTCTTCACGGCATTTCCCTCGAAGGTGTCTTTGTCCTCCACAACCTCGGGACAGTCGGGATAGTCCTCGAGGGAGAGAATGGTGATGGGCAGATCAACGATTATCCTTTTGATCTCCTCTATCTTCTTTTTGTTCCGCGTGGCGAGAACGATGTCCATGGGAAGGCGTACAGTATCACAAAAGGCGGGGCTTTGCAAGACGGTTGAAAAATCCGATTTTGAATCAGCAAGGCCTGCTCTGTTCATCTTTTTTTGCCGGAGCTTCAGCAGCCTGCTGAAAAAAACCCGCGATCTCTGAGGCGCAATAGAAAGCGGAGGGGGGGGAAATCCCTCCGCTTTTTACGTCGAATACGTTCCGCTTACTTCGCCTTCTGAGCGTCGTGCTTTTCTTTATAGATGTGCCTGCTTGCCCGGTCCTGCTCCCTCTGCAGCTTCTTCCGCTCCAGCGGCGTGAGCTTCCCGTCGGCCTTCATCCGCTCCTCGTCCTGCTTGATCCTGGCCTGCTCCCGCTCAAGCCTCCCGGCTTCGCGGGGCGTCAGCTCGCCGCTCTTTACACCCTGATTGACCCTCTTCTCCTGGCGCTGCTCCCGCTTCCGGACTACCGGGTCATTGGTGCTGCCCGCATAGAGGACCCCTGACAGCAATACCAGCGCTGCCGCACTTGCACAGACCTTCACGATAAATCCGCTCATTTCCGCCTCCCTGGCTTGTGACTTTGCTGCTTCTGAAAGCAAATTTTAACAAAAGCGGCTGCAGTGTCAAGGTAATAATACGCGGGGCGGACAGGGAATGCAACACCCGTTCATTCGCCAAGCCGGCCCAGATCCTTAATGCTTCATTTCTTTTTCAGCGTACCAGTTCCGCAATTCCTTCTTGAGGATCTTGCCCGTGGCGTTCCTCGGCAGCTCGTCGGTAAAAAGGAAGCGCCGGGGGATCTTGTAATGGGCCACGTGTTCCGACAGGAACTCCCGCAGCGCCTTGGGGGTCGCCTGCTTGCCGTCGTTCAGCACCACGTACATGATGGGAAGCTCTTTCTCCTCGTCATGGAGGACGCCGATCATGGCGCAGTCCTTGACCGACGGATGACGATAGAGCACTTCTTCGACCTCGTAGGGGTACACGTTCAGACCGTCAACGATGATCATGTCCTTCTTCCGGTCGATGATCCTGATGTAGCCGTCGGCATCGAGGGCGGCGATGTCGCCCGTGTAGAGCCAGCCGTCCTTGATGGTCTTTGCCGTGTCCTCGGGCCGGTTCAAATATCCGCGCATCACGCTCGGGCCCTTGACGATGAGCTCGCCCGGCGTTTCCGGCGGCAGGGGGAGGCCGTTGTCGTCGACGACGTTGACCTCAACGCCGGGGAGCGGAAGGCCCACCGTGCCCGGCTTGTTCTTTCCCTTCTCAAAAGGGTTGATGGAGACGACGGGAGAGGCCTCGGTGAGGCCATAGCCTTCGAGGAGCGGCACCTTGAAGGCGCCCTCGAATTCCCGGATGACCCTCACCGGAAGCGGCGCGGCGCCGGAGATGCAAAGCCGCAGGTTCAGGAGGAGCTTTATGAAGAAGGGCATGTCTTTTTCGGCCAGGATCTTGTACACCGTGGGGATGGCCACGAAAAGCGTGATCCGGTCCACGATGAGACTTTTCACCACCCGCGAAAAAGGCCGGACCGACGGCAGGAGCGAGATCGCAGCGCCGGAAAGGAGCGGGAGGATCACGCAGACCGTGTAGGTGAAGGAGTGGAACAGGGGCAGGAACACGACAAAGCGGTCCTTGTTCGTCACGCGTATGACCGCCGTCGCGGCGAGTGCGTTGGAAATGAAGTTCCGGTGGGTGAGCAGCGCGCCCTTCGGCCGCCCCGTGGTGCCCGACGTGTAGAGAATGGTCGACACGTCGTCTGCCGAGTTCCGGGAAAAGGTGACGCTGCAGTCAGGGACCAGTCCCGCGGCAGCGGTCTCGGAGAGGCTGAAAAACGAGCATGACCCCGCCTCCCGGAGTTTTGCAACGGTACCGGAGCAGTCGCCGTCGTAAAAGCACGTCGCCACGCCGGCATCGACGAGGATAAAATTGATCTCTTCATGGGTGAGCAGGGTGTTGAGGGGCAGGACAATTCCGCCCGCACGGATGATGCCGAAGTACGCCGCGATGTAGTGCGGGCAGTTGTGGCAGAGGATGGCCACGCGGTCGCCCTTCTGCATGCCCCGGCCCAGGAGAAAGGACGCATACACGTCGGCGAGGTGGTCGATGTCCCTGAACCTGAATTTTTTACCGTTGAATTTTATGAACGTCTTGCGGGGAGTAAGAGCTGCCCGCCTTTTGAGGATCTGGTCGAGGGGAATGAGGTCTTGTATCATAATGCATAAACATACCATACTTTTGTCGCAAAAGGGAAGGGGAAAAATGAGGCCGCCGGGCGTTTCCGATCAGGCAGGGAGCGCATATCAGCGACGCTGCATCATTTGTAACATGCGCTGCGCACCGGGGAAAAGACGGCTCGTTTCCGGGCGGCCCGCGGCCGTCAACAACGCCGGCTTCTTGACAATATACAGGATATGTTCTATCTTAATTGTAGGAGCGGTGTTTTTCCGGCATGACCAGGAAGGGGTTCGCGACGACACATGCCGGGAAGGAGGTGGCACATGATGAAAGAGAGAACAGGTATCGTTACGATCCACGGCAGGCCGCTCACGCTCGTCGGGCCCGAGCTGCAGGTCGGGGAGAAGGCTCCCGACTTTACCGTCCTCGACGGCGAAGTGAACGAAGTGCGGTTCGGTGATTTCAGGGGAAAGATCAAGGTCATCAGCGTGACGCCGTCACTGGACACGCCGGTGTGCGATCTGCAGGCGCGGAGGTTCAACCATGAGGCCGCATCCTTGCCCGAAGATGTGGTCGTGCTCAACATCAGCATGGATCTTCCCTTCGCGATCGTCCGGTTTTGCGCCACGGCCGGGATCGACCGGGCAAAGGCCCTTTCGGACCATCGCGACGCGTCCTTCGGGACGGCTTACGGCGTGCTGCTCAAGGAACTGCGGCTCCTGGCCCGTTCGGTTTTCATCGTGGACAAGGATGACGTTATCCGGTACATCGAGCTCGTTCCCGAGATGACGAACCATCCGGACTACGACAAGGCGCTCGGCGCGCTCGGAAAAATGGTCGGGACCGCGAAGGCCGCGTGAGGACCCTTAGGCGCTTACGCCTATTACATCGACAAAAGATTGTCGATCTTTGAATCGAATTCAAAACAAAAAGACGAGTAATTTTCTCGCAAAGACGCCAAGCTCGCAAAGAGAGGCCAATTGATTCGTTTTTTAAACCCAAGACTTAAAGGTTTTCTTGGCGTCCTTTGCGGCTTTGCGAGAGACGCCTTTAGCTTTTATCTTTTGGTTCCGGCTTGTCCGGGTTAGGGAAGAAGGACGAATTTTTTCTTCTGTCATCCCTCCTCTCTCGTCCATCCCTGATGTTCTCCGTGGCTCCGTGACGCTGCGGCAAAACGAAATCAGTACCCCGTCATCGAAAAATGCATGAAATCCTTCTGTCTGCCCGCGATCTCGCCGCCCCAGCGGAGCCCCATGGACGTGAAGGCCCGCACAATATCACCGCCCCTTTCCAGCGTTCCCCGTACGCCGGGCCGCCACTCACCGCCCCGCACGAGCCTGCATCGGGGGCCGAACTCGAGGCAGTGGTCGTAAAGGCCGTTCAGCTCCGGGTTGATGTCGACGGCCGTTCCGTAGGAATGGTTGCTGAACCCCGTGCGGTTGCCGGCGCCGTCCACGGGCCCCCGCGACCTGATAACGCGGTACCCGACGACCTCAAAGACCGGCGCCCCGCTCCGCACAAGGCCCTCGAGGGCGGCGCGCACCTGTGGCGCGATTTTGCAGCACAGGAAGAAGGGCTCCAGGGGAGGAACAGCAACGCGCTCCTGGTCTTCCCTGCACACCGTGCAGCCCGTCGCGGGATCGACCTCGTCCCCGGCGAGTTCGCTGTAGGGGTGGCTCACGGTCCTGGCATCGACGCTCCGCCTCAGCGCCACGCTCCAGCGCTGCGTCTCGTAGGTGCAGGCGGCCGGGAGCGGACGCTCATCGGCAAAGCCCCTCCCGGCATGGAACAGAGCGAGGATGCCGAGGGTCACGGCAATGACGTTTCCCATGAAGCAACTGTATCAGGACCGGTCCTGTTTGTCAAAACATCGGTGGTAATCCCTCAGTGACGGGGATACATGAGCAGGGGGCAGCAGCCTTGAGCGATAGACGCGCTTTTCAGTGCCCCGCAGATCACGGTAAAACCACAGCGCGAGCAGGACATCATCGTCCGCACCGTCACGCTCCACAATGCCCTGACCGTTCCGAAAGGGCTTGATGACGATACGCTGCTTTTCGTCAAACCGGGTTGCGATGCCGAGAACCCCTAAGGCATGAAATCGTGCACTGCTTCCTGCGCTGCCGCCTCGGCCAGCTTGTCGAACAGGGCGTAGACGTTCCGGATCTCGTACTCCCCTTCGCGCATGCCGAAGCTCCGCGTCACGGAGCGGCTCCAGACGACCTCGCCCGTGGCAACGGATATCATCCGCAGGCTGAAGCCGATGGAGGCGTTGTACTTCTCCACGGTGTACGTGCGCTTCTCCGCCGGGACGTTCAGGAAGTTCGACGTCCGGTCGCCCGGGGGCAGCGGGATCCCCTGCCCCCGCTCGCGCTCGTAGCGGTACTCCATGGGCGTGGACTCGTGCTGGAAGCCGGTGATCTCGCCCGCGAGCACGGCGTCGGCGCCCATGAGCCTGCCCGCTTCCTTGGCCGTCTTCTCATCGAGCGCGCCGGCCTGGCCCAGCGCCACCTCGCGGAGCGCGCGGTCTATCTGGCTCCGCTCCACCAGCTCGAACCGCCCCGTCTTCATGAGCTCCGACGTGAGCAGGCCGAGGACGCGGCCCGGCGCCTCCTTGCTTTCGGTATGGTTCTGGAACTCCATCACCGCCAGCCTGCGGATCCCCGCGGCCTTCACCGGCTGCTTTGCGCAGCCCTTGAACACGAGGGCGTCCGGGAGCTGCGGCTGCATCATGCAGCCTTCAAGAAGAACCAACGCGCAGATGATGCCGAAAGTACGCTTCATTATTTTTCTCCTCATGATTGCGGTTTTAAAATTCGTGCAATTCGCGTTCCTGGTCCCTGTCTTCAGTAGTTCCGGTACACCGGGACAAAGAACACCTTGACCCGCACCTTATCGTCGGCGCGTTCGTACACGAACAGCCTCAGCAGGAACGAGAAGAACACGTCCTCCCGCTCGCCCGTGGTCTTTTCATATTCCACAAGGGGCTGGAGCATGAACTTCGTGGACGTGGGCGTGGTCTCGGTGCGGTAGAGCCACCACAGCACCGACGTGACGGAATGGTATGGGTCCTCTTCGTGGTAGAAGAGCCTCCAGAGCAGGGAATACTGGACCCTCCCGGAGGGATACCGCTCATAGTGAAACAGCGGGAACAGGGTGAACGAACTCCGGCCGCCGTCTTTGGCGCCGTACCACAACACGGGGAAAAGAACGAAGCGCCTGGCCTTTCCGCCGTCACTTGACCAGTAGAACGGCGGCACAAGGGACCACGCGCTGTCTCCGCGGTAGGAATGGAAATACACCGGCGCGAACATGGAGAAGCCGCTGCTGCCGTCATCGGACCTGCGCACGTAGGTATTGAAGACGAGCGTGCTGCTCCCGGCAGGTGAGGCCGACCGGTAGAAGAAGGGAAACACAAAGGTGCGCGTTACATTCCGGTCCTGCTCCACGCTTCGGTAATAGAGGGGAAAGAACAGGAAGCTGCTGCGCCTGCCGCGCTCCGACCAGTACGTGTTGAGGAACCACGTATTCGTTCCATCGAGCCCGGAGGAGCGGTAGAAGAAGGGCAGCACGAAGGTGGTCGTGCGGTCGTGGGTGACGTTCCGGTAGTAGAGCGGAAAGAACGCAAAGGTGTTGCCGTCGGCCTCGCTGGACCAATACGTATTCAGGACAAGGTTCCTGCTCTCGCCTCCGTAGGCCGAGTGATAGAAGAGCGGGAACACGTAGAACCGGCTCCCCTCCCGCGACCGTGACGTGTGGAACAGCGGGAAGAAGGTAAAGTCCGCGCCCTCCGCCGAGCTGCCCCAGAACAGGGGCGGCACCACGGTGCGCGAACCCCAGGGCCGTTCGAAATGCCAGTACAGCGGGAAGACCACGGTGTTTGACGCAAGGGGATCGCGGTTCTTCCAGAACAGCGGGAACACCGCCGTCGTTGAATAATCGGGCCCCTTGCTGTGGTAGAACAGCGGCAGCACGCGCATGGACGTCTCTTCCGGCCCGGAGCCGAAGCTCACCAAGGGCCAGAGGAAGTGGTGGGACCGGAAGTTGGCGATGCGGTCGTACTCGTAGCTGTAGGGCCAGACCCGGAGCTTTCTCTTGTCCGGCGTTTCTTCCGAGGCGATGATCGGCCAGAGCACGGTGGTGTAGCGCCGGCGCTCGGCCTCGTCATAGCTCGTATAGTAAATGGGGAACGCCTTGGTGAAGATCACAAAGGGGAACAGGCTGTTCCACCGGCTTTTGCTGTCGGCCTTGTCCGTCGTCTTCCTGAGCAGGAGCGGCCAGATGGTCGTAACGGCCTTGTCCTTGTCCTCCTCAAAGGAGTACCACGGCAGGGCGTCGCGCCGGGTAAGGTCCGGCGAGGTGTAGCTCCGGTAGATGCGGCCGAGAAATGCGCCCTCCTCCACCGGGCCGTCCTTGGTGTAGATATAAATCGGCCAGAGCACGCTCCGGTACGCGGTCTTGCGCTCTTCGTTCTTCTCCGAATAGTAGAGCCAGAAGAAGGAGCGCTTTTCCGTGCGGTCCTCCTCCTTCTTCGAGATGTAGAGCGGCCAGACCACCGAGGTGTACCGCGTGTCCTCTCTGCTGTTTTCACGGTGGTAGTAGAAAGGCCAAAGGAACGACGTCTGCTTCGTGCCGTCCAGTCCCTTCTGCCACACGAAGAAGGGCCAGAGGAGCGATGTATAGGACGTGTCGCGCGTCTCGTTCCCGCGGTGATAGTAGAGTGGCCAAAGCACGGTGAGCCTGCGCGTCAACGTGCCCCCCCGGGCGTCGCTGGTGGACGTGAAGAAGGGGAAGAACTTTACGCTGTCGTAGTCCTTTGCATGGCGCTCGAAGTACGTGGGAAATGCGTACGTGAGAGACGAGCCTCCGCCGCGGGAATAAAAGTAGAACGGAAGCAGGGTGTTCACGTACGCTCCATGGTCCGTGGTGCGCGTGAAGAACGTGGGAAAGACGTAGAGCGCCCGTCCTGCGCCCTTTTTGGTGAAGTAATAGAAGGGCAGGAAGGTGTTCAATCGGTCGCCCGACTCTTTTTGGGACGAGAGGTAGGTGGGGAAAATGTAGACCAGGCGGTTGTTCCCTTGGCCCCGGGAATAGTAGAGCGGCAGGAAACCATGATACGGCACGCCCTGCTTCGTTCCCCACAGAACGTTCGGGAAAATATACCGGGACT
>CAKKPG010000074.1:41827-48995 GCA_919901555.1 Nitrospiria bacterium
TACGGCACGCCCTGCTTCGTTCCCCACAGAACGTTCGGGAAAATATACCGGGACTCCCTGCCCGCCTCGTCGGAAAAATAGAAGAGCGGGAAGAACGTGCGCACGCGCCATGAGGCGCCCGCCGGTTCCGTTCCTGCTGCATCGAAGAATGTGGGGAAAACATAGAGCGTGGTGCGGTGCGGCTGGCGGTGATAGTAATAAAAGGGCAGCAGGGTGTTGACGCCGCTGATCCGGTCCGTGCGCCGGTAGAAGGACGGCGCGATGAAGAGCGTGCTCGAATAGTTGTCGCGGGAGGAGTAATAGAACGGGAAAAACGTCTGCCAGGAAGCGCCGGCTGAGGGCTTTTCGCTCTTCAGGAACGTCGGGAACACATACCGGAAGTCCTCGCCAAAGGAGCGCGCGCGATAATAGAACGGCAGCAGGCCCAGGCTGTCACTCCCCGGGGAAACCTCCCGGTAGTACCCCAGAAGGGGGCGAAGCAGGAAATAGGACTGCCTGGAGAAATCCGGCCTTGTCTCGTTTGAAAATACCGTGAAGGGCCAGAGGAGGTTTACTTCCGTTTTGGCCGCCGTACTCGTGTATCCCGTGAAGGGCCAGAGCAGGTCGATCTCCGTCCTTCCCGGCGCGCTCCGGTAGCCGACGAAGGGCCAGAGGAGGTCCAGGGACGCCGTGTCTCTGCCGCGGCGGTAGCGGATGAAGGGGCTGAGGACGCCGATCTCTTCCACGCTCCCGCCCCGCGTGGTGTAGCCGAGCACGCGCCAGTAGGGAGAGAGCGTGACGGGATAATGATGGACGGCGCCGTCCTTTTTCTCATACATCCAGAGCGGACCGAAATAGTAGCGCTCATGGGCCGATCGGTACCAGTTGTGGTAGTAGACGGGCCAGGCAAGGTGGGGCCGCCGCTTGAATATCCCCTCGTCCGCGGACCTTCGCGCCGGCATGGCGGGGCCCTCGTTGGCGGCAAAGAGGATATCCCGCGCCGGAGAAGGAAAAGGGAGCGGCGGCAGGCCGCTGATTGGGAAAACAGCCTCTGCGGCAAAGGTCTGTCCCGAGAAAACCAGCCAAAGCGCGGCGAAAAACAGGGACCGCCACAGGGTGCTCTTCATGACCGCATGCTCCTCCGTACTCCGTAAAAGACCCGAGCTGCTGACGAACTTGAGACGCCGCATGGTAGCAGAGGCGGGTGGGAAGGTCAACATTTTCTTATACGGCATTTTCTTATACGGCCTCGGGCCCGCTTTCCCACTTTTGCCCTTGTAATCGTGGTGCGCTTTTGCTATCATGTGCACGTTCAGGAGGCTCATTGCGCAAAGCAGACCTCACAACAAGGGCCGTCGCAGGCTTCATCGACCTTCTCATCGTCATCGGGCTGCACCGGCTGCCGGACATCCTCGGGTTCCTGTCTGCCGCGGGGTACCTGCTTGTCCGGGACGGTCTGTTCGAAAGCCGGGGCGCGGGCAAGAAACTCGTCGGCCTGCGCGTGGTATCCGCCGATGACGAGGGGCGGCCGTGCGGCTACCGCGAATCGATCATCAGAAACGTTACGCTCGCCGCGGCCTATCTTCTCTTCCTCGTCCCCTATGCCGGCTGGATCCTGGGCCCCCTGGCCCTCGCCGTGGAGTGTCTGGCCGCTGCTGGCGATGATCAGGGCATGCGCATCGGCGACATGCTTGCGCGGACCCGGACGGTCCAGGAGGCCCCGGCCGCCGCGCCGGACAGCTCCGGGCCCGAGGGGCAGCGCAGCGCAGCGAGCGAGCCGGACGAGGGCGGCGCGCAGACCCCGCAGCAGGAGTGACGAAGAGAGGCGATGGGGCCCATCAACGGCCCAGCCGCAGGCTTGAAGAAACAGCCGGCTTTATTCTGAAAGGAGTTCTTCACCGATGTTTATCAACACTATCATGGGCTGGTTTTCGAACGACATGGCCATTGACCTCGGCACCGCCAACACCCTGGTCTACGTCAAGGGCCGGGGGATCGTGTGCAACGAGCCCTCGGTAGTGGCCAAATCCCAGAAGACGGGCAAGATCCTCGCGGTCGGCACCGAGGCCAAACGGATGCTCGGCCGGACGCCCGGCGACATCCAGACCATCCGCCCCATCAAGGACGGCGTGATTTCCGACTTCGACGTCACCGGAGAGATGCTCCGCTACTTCATCCAGCGCGTGCACAACCGCAAGTCCTTCATGCGTCCGCGCATCATCATCGGCGTCCCCTCGGGCATCACCCAGGTGGAACAGCGCGCCGTCAAGGACGCGGCCCTCTCGTCGGGAGGCAGGGAAGTGTATCTTATTGAAGAGCCCGTGGCCGCGGCCATCGGGACGGGCCTGCCCATTTCCGAGCCTTCGGGCAACATGATCGTCGACATCGGCGGCGGCACTACGGACATCGCCGTCATCTCCATGGACGGCGTGGTCTACAGCAAGGCCATCCGCGTGGGCGGCGACAAGATGGACGAGGCGATCATCAATTACATCAAACGCAAGTACAACCTGCTCATCGGCGAGATGATGGCCGAGCAGATCAAGCTCGACATAGGCTCGGCGTACAAGACCGACTCCAACCGCCAGACCATGGAGATCAAGGGCCGGGACCTCGTGTCGGGCATCCCCAAGACCCTGATCCTCGACGACGACGAGGTGCGCGAAGCGCTCTCGGAGCCGGTGAACCAGGTCCTGAACGCCATCAAGCAGGCCCTCGAGAACACACCGCCGGAGCTGGCCGCCGACATCGTGGACAAGGGCATCGTGCTCGCCGGCGGCGGCGCGCTCCTCAAGGGCATGGACGTGTTCCTGCGCGAGGAGACGTCGCTGCCCATCATCATTGCCGAAGACCCGCTCACCTGCGTGGTGCTGGGCGCAGGCAAGGTGCTCGACGACATCGACGTGCTCAGGAAAGTCGTCATGTGACCGGAAGCGGTTTCTTTGAATGCCTGAATACACCGGAAAATACAGAAAACGCCTCATGGTGGCGGCGGTCTTCGCGCTCCTGTTCTGGCTCATCACCCTCCAGGTCAAAAGCGGACGATTCGTCTTCCTCAAGCAGCCGGCGCTTACGGTGTCGGGCTTCTTCGAACGGGCCATCACGGGCGTGTACGACGGCCTCCATTCCGCATGGAGCGGATACGTCTTTCTCATCGGCGCCCGCAAGGAGAGCGACCGCCTCCGGGCCGAAATCGACAAGCTGCGCCTGGAGAACCAGATCACGAACGAACTCCTCATCGAGAACGAGCGTCTCCGGGAAGCGCTCAATTTCAAGAAGCAGCATTCCCCGTCATCCATCGTCATCCAGGTGATCGGCAAGGAAGTCTCTCCCTCGTCAACGACGGTCACCATCAACAAGGGTTCCGCCGACGGCATTGAAAAGGACATGGCCGTGATCTCGCCCGACGGCGTCGTGGGCAGGGTCCACACGGCGCTGGCGAACACGGCCACGGTGCTCCTGCTTACCGACCCGGGCAGCACCCTTGCCGTGCGGGTGCAGCGGAACCGGGAAGACGGGCTCCTCGAGGGCAAGCTCAGCCACTGCGCTCTCAAGTACGTGTCATACTACGCCGATATCCAGGAGGGCGACCTTCTCGTAACGTCGGGCCTGGACGGCGTCTTCCCCAAGGGGCTTCCCGTGGCCGTCGTGAGCGGTGTCAAAAAGCACGAGTCCCGGCCGTTCCAGAGCGTGACCGCGAAGCCCGTGGTCTCGTTTTCCCGGCTGGAAGAGGCGCTGGCGCTGAAGAAATGAAACCGCGTGTCTATGTCCTGATCTTCCTGTTCATCATCCCCTTCCAGGCAAGCCTGCTCGCCCCGGCTTCCCTGGCGGGGATCACGCCGGACCTCGCCCTGGCCGTGGTTTACATCATCGGACTTATTACGGGACCGCGCGAGGCCGTCTTCGCCGGCATCGCCGTCGGCCTGCTCCAGGACCTGAACTCGGCGAACTTCCTCGGGTTCACCGCCTTGACGCGCGGCCTCGTGGGACTTGCGGCCGGGCTGCTCGGCAGGCGCGTCCTGGACATCGGGAGCCTTTCGAACATCATTGCCCTGGCCGTGCTGAGCCTCGGCGAGGGGATCGTCATCGCCCTGTTCATGCAGATCGTTTACGAAGACGTGCCCTTCTTCAGGCTGCTCTTCAGCCGCCTGCTTCTCCAGGCGATCTATACGGGGCTATTGGGGACGTTCCTCTTGCGGCTCATCAGCCGACGGGGCTTCCTGGAGATGCTCACGCGGCGTTCCCTCCGGAAGGAGTCGTAGATGCAGCAGGACACCTCCGTGGACATACAGCGCAGACTCCCCTTTCTGGCGGCCTTTGTCATCGTCTTCACCGTCGTCCTCTTCGTCCGCCTCTGGTTCCTCCAGGTGGTGAAGGGAGACTACTACTATGACCTGGCGGAGAACAACCGCATCCGGCCCGTCAAGATCGGGCCGCCCCGGGGGATCATTTACGACCGAAAGGGCAGGCCCTTTGTCGAAAACGTCCTCGTCTTCGACATAGCCCTCGTTCCCGAGGACGCCCAGGACCTCGGCGCCACGATCAAAAAGCTCTCATCCCTCATCAAGGTGAAGGAAGAATCCATTCGCACGGCCCTGGCCGATGCCGCCCCGATAAGGGCCAAATACGAGCCGGTAAAGATCAAGGAAGAAGCGCCCTGGGAAGAGGTGGCCGTGGTGGAGGCGCACCAGGAGGACCTGCCCGGCGTGATCGTGGAGCCTGAGCACCGCAGACACTATCCCTACGGCGGGCTCGCCTCGCACCAGATGGGGTACATCGGCAAGATCTCCCAGGCGCAGCGCAGGCAGGAGCAGACGGCCATCGGGCTCCTGGTGGGACAGGGCGGGCTTGAAAAAACCTACGACAAGCTTCTCCGCGGCGTGTCCGGCAGGAGGATGATCCAGGTGAACGCTGCCGGCATGAAGGTGAAGGACCTCGGCATCGAGGACCCCAAACCGGGAACGGACATCTACCTCACCATCGACCTGGACGTTCAGCAGGCCGCTGAAGAGGCCCTCGGCGCCAGGGCCGGCGCCGTCGTTGCCATGGACCCCGGCACCGGGGAGATCATCGCCCTCACGAGCCATCCCAATTACGATCCCAATCTCTTTCCGCGCGGCATTGCGCCCAAAGACTGGGTGCGGCTTTCCAACGATCCCTCACACCCCTTGTATAACCGGGCGATCCAGAGCGTATACCCGCCGGGGTCCACGTTCAAGGTCATCGTGTCCCTGGCCGGGCTCGACAGCGGCCTGATCAAGCTCGACGACAAGGTCACGTGCACCGGCTCCATCAAGAGCGGCAAAAAATCATTTCGCTGCTGGAAAAAAGCGGGGCACGGCACGCTCACCTTCCACCGCGGTCTCGTGGAGTCCTGCGACGTGTACTTTTACACCATGGGGGACCGCATCGGCTTCGACCGCGTTGCCCAGTACGCGCGGAACATGGGGCTGGGAAGCATCACCGGGGTGCCCCTGACCGACGAGAAGGCGGGCCTTATCCCCACGGTCGCCTGGAAGAAAGAGAAGGTGGGAGAGCCCTGGTACCCGGCCGATAACTACATCAATTCCATCGGCCAGGGGTTCGTCCTGGTCAGCCCCATCCAGGCCTGCCAGATGATCGGCGCCATAGCCAACGGCGGCCTGTTCTACAAACCGTACCTGCTCAAGCAGACGCGGAACCGCGAGACCGGGGTGGTGAAAAAAACGCGGCCCGACCGGAAAGGCAGGATCATTCTGGACTCCGCCGCCCTCGAGGAAGTGCGCAAGGCGCTCTTCGGCGTGGTGAACGAGCCGGGCGGCACGGCCCACGGTGCGGCGACGCCCCTGGCAACGGTCGCCGGAAAGACCGGCACCGCCCAGGTGATCGCCCAGAAAATCCCCGGCCAGAAGCTTTTTGGCAAGCAGCAAGACCACGCCTGGTTCATTGCCTACGCGCCGGCGGAAAAGCCGCAGATCGCCGTGGCCGTGCTCGTGGAGCACGGCGGGCACGGCGGCGCAGCAGCCGCTCCGATAGCGAGAAAAGTCATAGAGGAGTATTTGAAAAATGATGGACCGCCGCTGGGCCGTTAACATACCCTGGAGCATGGTCGGCATTGTCGCCGGCATCGCGCTCATCGGCCTCTCGGCAGTGTACAGCGCCACGTACACGCAGCGGGGGCCGTCGCCCCTCTTTTACAAGCAGATGGTCTGGATCGGCATGGGATTTATCGCCATGCTCCTGATGCTTATTCCCGACTACCACACCGTGGGCCGCTACGCCTACGTGCTCTATGCCGTCTCCCTCCTGCTTCTGGTCCTCGTGATGTTCGTGGGGCGCACGGGCATGGGCGCCCAGCGCTGGCTCTCCCTCGGGCCCTTTGCCTTCCAGCCGTCGGAGCTGGCAAAGCTCGCGTTGACCCTTTCGCTGGCGCGGTACTTTGCCGAGGCCCCGAAGCAGGACTACTGCCTGAGGGACCTCACCGTGCCCGCCGTCATGGTGCTCGTCCCGCTCGTGCTCGTGCTCAAGCAGCCGGACCTCGGCACGGCCCTCATGCTCATGCTCACGGCGTCCCTCATCGTCCTCATTGCGGGGCTCCGCATCCGGGCGGTCCTGGTCATCGTCATCATCGCGGCCGTGGTCGCTTCGACCATATTCCTCGTGCCTCCGGTGAAGAAGAAGCTCTGGGGCTCCCTCAAGCCCTACCAGCAGAACCGCATCCGGGCGTTCATCGACCCCAGCTCCGATCCCCTGGGGAGCGGCTACCACGCAAACCAGTCGAAGATCGCCGTGGGCTCGGGCCAGATCATGGGCAAGGGTTTCCGCAAGGGCACGCAGAGCCAGATGGCCTTTCTGCCCGAGCGCCATACGGACTTCATCTTCGCCGTTATCGCCGAGGAGCGCGGCCTCTTCGGCGCCGGCGTCATGATCGTGCTGTACCTGTCGCTGCTCCTCATCGGCATCGATACCGCGAAGAACGCCAAGGACCGCCTCGGTGCGCTCATGGCCGGCGGCGTCGTGTCCATGATCGCCCTCTACGTGTTCATCAACGTCGGCATGGCCGTGGGAGTCGTGCCCGTGGTGGGGGTGCCGCTGCCTCTCGCGAGCTACGGCGGCACGTCCGTCATCACCACGTTCCTCTCCATCGGACTGCTCGTGAACATCCAGATGCGACGGTTTATGCTGTTCTACTAAGAATCAGCAGAGAGCA
>CAKKPG010000074.1:49095-51312 GCA_919901555.1 Nitrospiria bacterium
ATGCTCTCTGCGTTCTCAAGGAGTCCCCATGCTCGAAGATTTTCTCCCGCTCGTCGCCAAGCCGGCGCGGTACATCAATACCGAGATCAATGCGGTCCACAAGGACCTCGCCGCGGTGCGGACAAAGGTCTGCCTCTTCTTTCCCGACACCTACGAGGTCGGCATGTCGCACCTGGGCCTGCGGATCCTCTACCACATCCTGAACGCGAGGCAGGACACGGCGTGCGAACGGGTCTTCTCCCCCTGGACGGACTACGAGGAGCGGCTCCGCGCGTCCGGCGGCCCGCTCACGAGCCTGGAGTCGAACCTGCCCCTGGCGCAGTTCGACCTCATCGGCGTCACGCTCCAGTACGAGCTCTCCTATACCAACATCCTGACGGCATTCGGCCTTGCAGGCATCCCCCTGCGCGCTTCGGAGCGGGGCGGCAGGCACCCCGTCATCATCGCCGGCGGCCCCTGCGCCGTGAACCCCGGGCCCCTTGCGGAGTTCATCGACGTCTTCTTCATCGGCGAGGCCGAAGAAGCCATCGAGGAGCTCGTGGAGCTCCGGCAGCACCATGAGGGACGGGACCGGTTTCTCGCCTCCCTTGCGGAGCGGGAGGGTTTTTACGTTCCCGCGCTCGGCGCCGGGAGCGTCCGGCGGCGGTTCCTGAAGGACATCGAGTCCGCGCCCTATCCCGATAAACCCATCGTCCCGCTCATGAAGCCCGTGCACGACCGCGTGAACGTGGAGATCGCCCGGGGCTGCATCCACGGCTGCCGCTTCTGCCAGGCCGGGATCATCTACCGCCCCTACCGGGAGCGCAGTTCCCAGCGGATCGAGGCCATCCTGAGCGAGTCCCTGCGCTGCACGGGATACGAAGAGCTTTCCCTGGCCTCGCTGAGCGCGGGAGATTTTTCAGACATCCAGCCCCTCGTGCAGGACCTCATGGAGGCGTACCGCGAGAGCCGCATTTCCATCTCGCTCCCGTCGCTCCGCGTGGGCACGCTCACGCCGGAGATGATCCGCGCCATCGCGCACGTGCGGAAGACCGGCTTCACCCTCGCGCCCGAGGCCGGCACCGAGCGGCTCCGCCGGGTCATCAACAAGCCCGTGAGCAACACGGACCTCATGGACGCGGCCGGTACCATCTTCGGCAGCGGGTGGAACGTGATCAAGCTCTATTTCATGATCGGCCTCCCCACGGAGACCGATGAGGACCTCGACGGGATCATCGCCCTTGCCCTGGACCTCCTCGCCCTGGGGAAGCGCGTCTCGAAGCGCCCGGCGCAGTTGAATGTGAGCGTTTCCACCTTCGTACCCAAGCCGCACACGCCGTTCCAGTGGCTCGGCCAGGCCACGCTCGAGGAGGTCCGCGCGAAGCAGGCGTACCTGGAGCAGGGCCTCAAACGCCGGGGAATCAACCTGAAGTTTCACAATCCCGAGATGAGCCTTCTCGAGGCCGCCTTTGCACGGGGAGACGGGGCCCTGGGGCGGGTCATCGAGGAGGCCGTGGCCCTGGGCTGCCGCTTCGACGGCTGGACCGAGGGTTTTGATTTTACCAAGTGGCTTGAAGCGTTCCGGAGGCACGGGCTGGAGCCGGCAGCGTACGCATACCGGAAGTACGGCCTGGATGAGGCGCTTCCCTGGGAGCACGTCAAGACCGGCGTGACCCGGGAGTTTCTCAGGAAGGAATACGAGCGCGCCGTCGCCGCAGAAACCACGGAAAACTGCCGGGAGGAATGCGTGCACTGCGGCATCGGCTGCCGTGACGGAGGAACAGCGGACATGGGAAAACCGGCGGCACAGGAACGGACGGAGCAGAGAGGGCGCGGCCGGCAGATGGAGCAAAAGAAATATTCGCCGGCGCAGGAGCTCTTCACGCGCATCAGGATCAAGTACACGAAAACGGGCCGGCTCCGCTTCCTGTCGCACCTCGACGTGATGACCCTGGTGCAGAGGGCGGCAGCGCGTGCGGGAGTGGCCGTCGCGTTTTCCCAGGGGTTCAACCCCCACCCGAAGATCGCCTTCGGCCCCGCCCTGTCCGTGGGCATGGAGAGCGAGGCCGAATACCTCGACATGGAGACGGATCCTTTTATCGACCTGCTCAAGACCACGAAGGACCTGAACAGCGCCCTGCCCCGGGGCATGAGGATCGCGGAAATGCGCGTCGTCCCCCGGAAGGCCCCGTCTCTCTCGGGCAGCATCGCCAGGTACATCTATGCCGTGGCGATCCC
>CAKKPG010000075.1:0-11647 GCA_919901555.1 Nitrospiria bacterium
TGCGATACGGGTTGATCGGTGCGCTCATGCTTGCGCTCTTCGGGTTCTCCGGCAGCGGCAGGGGCGGCTCGGTTACGGTACCCGGTACGGGCGGCGAGGCCGTGACGATAACGTTCATCCACCATAACGACCTCCACGCCCATCTCGTCCCGCACGCCGACGCCGTGCCCGATGCGCCGCTCGGAAAGACCGCTGTAAAAACAACGGTCGTCGAGCGCGGCGGGCTCGCCCGCATCGCTACCGTGATCAAACGGATCCGCGCCCAGAACCGCAACAGCATCCTCATGAACATCGGCGACACCTACCACGGCGGCGTGGAGGCGCTCTTTACCCAGGGCAATGCCGTTGTCGAGCCGGTGAATGCGCTGGGAATCGATGTGGGTGTTCCCGGCTGGGACTTCGCGTACGGCCCGCTCGTAACCCGGCTGCGGTACACGGACCTGCCCATGGCGGAGGTCAGCCAGATGATGGGACCCATGCGCGAGCGTATGGAAGAACGGGGCGGGATCCGGGGGAGGATGAGAAAGCGGATGAAGGAACGGGGCATGGGAGATATGGAAAGCCTCATGCCCTTCGGCAAGATCAAGCGGCCCGATTTCCCCAACCTCGCAGCCAATGTTACCTTCACCATGCCGCCTCGTCTGGCAGGCAGGACCCTGCTGCCCGCCACGTTGCTCAAGGAGGTGGGCGGCATTAACGTAGGCTTCATCGGAATCACCTCCGATATCGTTCCGTATATGCACCCCATGATGGCCTTCGGACTTTCATTTTTGGAGGGGGAGGACAAGTACAAAACCCTGATCAACAAGCATGCAAAGGAACTCAAGAGCAAGGGAGCGCAACTCGTCGTGGTGATGAGTGAGCTGGGGATCCAGAAGGACTTTCGGCTGGCCCAGATTGTCAACCCTGGTGTGGACGTGTTCTTCTCCGCCCATACTCACGAGGCGACCTTCGAGCCGCTCACCTCGGCGAGCGGCGCCCTGGTGGTGGAAGCGGGCAACGACGGGTACGTGGGCCGCATGGACATCACGGTGCAAGACGGGAAGGTCATCTCCCGCAACTGGCAGCTTCTGCCCGTTGGCAGAGACATCCCTGAAGACTCCGAAATGAAGGCGCTGGTCGATAAAGCCCGGGCCCCGTTCCTGGCGCGGGACGTGAACATGCGGCTTCCCCGCCTGATGGGCGGCCAGGCCCTCTCGCAGCCGATCACTACGGTCGTCGGCAAAACAGCAGGCGCCTTGGACCGGCGCCACGCTCTCGAGAGCAGCTTCAACAACGCCTTCACCGATCTGCTGCGCAGAAAATCGGGCACGCAGGTAACGATGACTCCCGGATTCAGGTTTGATGCTGTGATCGTTGCGCCGGGTATCCTTCTCGAAGACAACACGGTCGCTGTGGGAAATATCACCCTCGAAGATGTTTACCGCTTCTTTCCCGTCCCGTACACGATCGCCACCGCCCAGGTGAGCGGAAGGCGGCTCCGGGAGATTTTGGAGCAGGTGCTCGTGAACGTCTACTCCGCAGACGTTTTCAGGCAGAAGGGCGGATGGTTCGATGGTTTTTCCGGATTGAGCGCCACGCTCGATCTGTCGAACCCGGACGGCAGGCGCATAGCTGCGCTCAAACTCAAAGACACCAATCAGGAGCTTGCCAACGACAGCGTCCTCGCCGTCACGGGCTGCAGCCGCCCGCTTGATGCCGCCGATGTGCTTTGCAGTCATCCGGGGTTCAGCGCCGTGAAGCCCTTCGTCAACCCCGTCACCGGCACGGCCTGGACGCCGGTTGACATCTTCGTTGATGCCCTGGCGCAGCGCTCCCTGCCGGCTGCGGCCCGAAGGGACCTCGGGGATCTCAACCGGACGCCGGTGTGGCCTCAGACGCCTTTTGTCCAGCCGCTCAGGGGGGTGGGGAAGCAAGATCACGGCAGGCCGGCGCAGGGTGCTTCCCGGATCCTCGTCCGGCAGCCCGCGTCTTTCTCGAAAACCAGCTCTGCGGTGTCTATAATCCGCCCATCAATTTAGAGGACGCATGCTCTGAAATGTCTGTTTTCCAAGTTTCGGTAATCACCCCGGATCATGCGTGCAGCGTCCTTGAGGAGGGCGACGACGTCGCGTTTCATCCCGACGATACCCAGGATTTCCTCGAAGAGTTTCCCGGCAAAGCGTTTGAGCAGTTTTTCGTCAGGGTAAGAGAGTGATGCCGTATCGTTTCTCAATATGGATACGGCCTGCCCCGCCGCCCTTGCTTCGTCTTCGCCGTATGCGTCTCGTACAAACTCGACGACGTCGCTCTTCGTGAGCGGAACGTATCCCCGCGACGGCAGCGTTACGTAGAGCATTCTCATGGCGGTTTTTGCCATCAGGTTCAGCGGCGAGAGTCCTGCGTATCCTTTCCGTTTTACGCAGCAGGAATCGGAGCAGCGGCGCTCTTTCCTCTCTTTTTTCAGGGCCTCCAGCGATCCATAGTATTGAACGGTTATAGTATCGGAAAGGGCCGTCATGACGTATTGCCTGCCGGGC
Organism: Nitrospiria bacterium; assembly: GCA_919901555.1. Classification (GTDB taxonomy): domain Bacteria; phylum Nitrospirota; class UBA9217; order UBA9217; family UBA9217; genus CAKKPG01. The sequence continues at coordinate 2,520 of CAKKPG010000075.1, forward strand.
CTCTGGGGATGCCCCGCATTGAAGAGACTTCTCAAATACCCGTCATCCGCGAGCACCACGCCGTGGCGGATCGACTGGGCAAACGGCGACGCCATGCGGAACTGCTCTTCCGCCTGAGAGGCGCTTAAGACCGTATATTCATATTTCCGCTCCTGTTCGCCCTGCAGGGATTCCGCAAGCTCTCTTTCACACACGATTTCCAGCACCGCCTCGTGTCCGCGGTCTCCGCAGATGACGACGACGTCGATGTCCGAACCGTTCACGTCTGCGCCGTACGCGGCGCTGCCCACGAGCACGATGCTGTGAATGTCCCTGCGGCGCTGACTGAGGAAGGACAGGCACGAGCGTATTCCGGCTTCCTTTTCCGGCGTTATCCTTTCATGGGGCAGGATGAACATCTTCCGTCGCATCCCATTTCCTCTCTCAGGCCTCGTTCCCCGGTGCGGCATGAAGAAGGCGGCCAGATAAGCCAGGGCGACGCCGGCAACCGAGCTCGCCGCGAGACCGAAGGCGGCGGCGGATACGATCCCCGTCGTTTCCGCGCCGGCGCCGAGCGTCCCCGCGAGCGCCCAGGGATCGACAGCGCCGGCCGGGAGCCTTGATAGCAGGACCAGCACGCCGGAGACGTCGAACGTGAACCCCGATATGAGCCCTATCGGCAGCAGGACGATTGCGCCGAGCCCCACGCCGACCGTTCTCCCGAGGTTTGATTTCCGCGCGATTTTCCCTGTCATGGCGCCCTCCTCTTTGTAATTGCCGTTACGAGCCGGTTCAAACCCGCAAACAAAAAGCCCGTACCTGAAAGGTATGGGCTTATCGAGAAGTTGCTCGGCGCAGCATCCGGACTACTTCGACAGCCCTGCTATCCATCGGCCTTATGGTGTCCAAAGGCCGCGTGGACCAGAAGCTTTGCGTCCTACCCTTTCAGATAGTTTGCCGTTTCGGTAGCTATGTCTCTTCGTCTGTAAGTAAGAATAACCGAAGTTTCACGGTTTGTCAATAAAAAATTGCTAATACCAATAAAAAAAGTCGGATGCCGCTTTCGGCAGAGATTGACAAAGATAACATAAAATCAATAGGTTATGAATTTTGTCCCGGAGATTGTCAGGGCTGCATTTGCGGGCGCTTGAGATTTCTATTTTTTACGATGATTTCCTTTGCGCGGCAGAGCGAAAGGGCTGCCGCCCCCGTAACCGGGGGATTACCATGTGGTCCTGATTTTCAGATTGACTCCACTTCATTTCACGGTATAATAGCGCCTATGCGCGAGCTGACGAAGGGCGAGGAATTCTACGACGGCGCGGCGCTGCTGGGCGATCCGGTGCACGGTTATATCTCCTTCACGACGCCGCGTGCGCCGGGTGAGAAGACCGAGAAGGACCTCATCGACACGCCGTGGATGCAGCGCCTCCGGCAGATCTACCAGCTCCAGAGCGCGCGGTGGGTCTACCCCTCTGCCGAGCACTCCCGGTTCCAGCACTCCCTCGGCGCCATGCACCTTGCCGGCAAGTTCGCGCACCATCTCTATCCCTCGCTCAAGGCAGCGGTGCCGGACTGCCCTTCACTGCCCTTTATCGAGGAGGTCCTCCGGGTGGCGGGCCTGATCCACGACATCGGTCACGGGCCCTTCGGCCACTTCTTCGACGACAACTATCTGGCCCAGTTCGACCTTACCCACGAAAAGGTGGGGCAGCACATCATCAAGACCGAGCTTGCGGACATCATCAAGGCGATCCGCCGCAGCCCGTCGGGCGAATTCCTTAAAGGTGAAAAGCTCATTCCCGAGCAGATCGCCTTCCTCATCGGCAAGGGCTCGGCGTCCAGCCCGAAGCCGCCGAAATGGCTCGTCTTCCTCCAGCCGCTGCTCTCCGGCATCTATACCGTGGACAACCTGGACTATGTGCTGCGGGACGCCTATATGTGCGGAGTGGCAACGGGCGCCGTGGACATCGACCGGCTCATGTATTACACATTTTTCACCGACAAGGGACTCACCCTCCACAAATCCGGCCTTACGGCGCTCAACATGTTCCTGAACGCCCGGCTCTACATGTATACCAACGTTTATTATCACCGCACCACCCGCGCCATTGACGAACACCTCAAAGAGCTGTTCAAGGAGACCATGGCCGCGCTCTTCCCCTACAATCCTCTGGAAAATCTTTCCGCGTACCTGGAACTGACGGACTGGTCGCTCCTCGAGGCCGTGCGCAGGTGGAACAAGGAGGAGAACAGCTCGACGGCGAAGCTGGGACGGGAGTGGGCCGCCATCCTGTCGCGCGAGGTGAAATGGAAAATGGCCTATGACGTCACGCTTTCCATGCGGGAGATCGAAAAGGGAAAGACGATCATCGACGCGGCCGAGCTCGTCAAGAGGATCAAAAGGAACCTCCCGGCAAAGCTCAAAGACCTGGAGTTCCGGGTGGACATGGCGAGCCAGGACCCGCGGCCCATCAACCCCCTGATGATGGGGGAGCGGCAGGTCTACGTGTTCAACCCTTCCACGCAAAAGGTGGAAAAGGAGCCCCTCAAGGACTTTTTCGACTACATCCCGGCGCGCGTGGTCCAATGCAGGGTCTTTACGCTGAACCACGACCACGACATGCTGCTGGCGGACATCGTGGAGAGCGTCCTCGGGATCCAGGAAGAAAGCATCAAGACGAACGTATAAGGCGTCCGTCAGCATGGGGTATCAAAAAAATAAGTAAGATTTTTTTTCACGTTAAGAAATTCGTAACTTCACAGGTCAGCCACCTCGCTTCGGCGCACGGTGCGCTTTTTTGCGCCTGTGCTCAGCGGCAGGCCTGAGAAGTTAAAGAAGTTCGTTCCAGACAATGGATAGATATCCATATCATCCCAGAAACGGAGGAAAGTGTATGAAGGTACGGTTGATCGCAGTTTGGTGTATGGCTGTGGCGCTCATGGCGTCTCAGGCAGGAGCGGCGGAAAAAGCGGTGCTGAAGACCCAGAAGGACAAGAGCAGCTATGCCATCGGAATTGATATCGGCGGCAGCCTGAAAAAGCAGCCCTTCGAAGTCGATGCGGCCCTGGTCGCAAAGGGGCTCAAGGACGCGATGTCCGGCGGCAAGACCCTCATGACCGACCAGGAGGTCAAGGAGACCTTGATGGCCCTGCAGCAGGAGCTCATGGTAAAGCAGCAGGCGCGCATGAAAGAGGTCGGTGAGAAGAACAAGAAAGAAGGGGAAGCGTTCCTTGCGGCGAACAAGGCAAAAGAGGGCGTGAAGGCCCTGCCGAGCGGCCTGCAGTATAAAGTGATCACCGAAGGCAAGGGAAAATCGCCCAAGGCCACCGATATGGTGACGGTTAATTACCGCGGCATGCTTCTTGACGGGACGGAATTTGATAGTTCCTACAAACGTGGAGAGCCATTGACCCGGGGGGCAAACACATGGATCAAAGCCTGGAACGAGGCGCTGCTGCTCATGAAAGAAGGATCAAAGTGGCAGCTCTTCGTTCCGTCGGACCTCGCCTACGGCGAGCGGGGCGGCGGCGCGCTTATCGGTCCGAACGCGGTCCTGACTTTCGAAGTGGAACTGCTTTCGATCAAGTCGGAGAAATAAACGGGGTCCGCAGGGGGTACGGGGCTGCTGTTCCGGCCCCCTGCGGCTGATTCCTGGCCAGGCTGTTGAAAAAGCTCAAAACCCCACGGTCATTGTCACGCTGAGCCCTTCGCAGGTCATTCTGAGCGGAGCGAAGAATCTCGCTTTCCCGGCTCAGGGTGACGAAAATCGGGTTTGTGCAACAGCCACTGAAAGGGAAATAAATAAGGCGGATTTGCAAGCGCCCTCTTCCTGCTACCGCGTTTTTCTCCCCGCCGTACGCCCTGTTTTCCGCGCTCCTTTTATCTCCCTCACCACGTTGATAATAGCATCCTTCGATATCTCCTCGTAGTCAAGGAGTTCGTCGGGCTTGCCGCTCACGGGCATTTTGCGCACGGCCAGGGAATGCACGGGAGCAGGATGGCCTGCGAGGGCGCTTCGCACCGCCTCGCCCAGCCCGCCCTCGGCGTAGTGGTCCTCTACGGTTATGACCGCGCCGGCATCGTCCGCGGCCAGGGCGAGCGTTGCCGCGTCTACAGGCTTCACGCTGTAGAGGTCAATGACGCGGATAAGCATGCCTTCCTTCTTTAATTCTTCGTACGCTTTGAGCGCTTCGTGGAGCGTGATGCCTGCGGCCACGACCACGGCGACGTCATCCTTGCTTGATTTTAAGACCTTGCAACCGCCGATGCGGAACGCTTCGTCGCTTCGATAGAGGATGGGCGTGTCTTTCCGCGTGGTGCGGATATAGGAGATGCCGCTGTGCTTTGCCATTTCCTCCACCAGTTTTTCCGCTGACACCGCATCGGAGGGATAGAGCACCACGCTGTCCAGGATGGCGCGGAACATGGCCAGGTCCTCAAGGCCCATCTGGGACGACCCGTCCTCACCGATGGACACGCCCGCGTGGGAGCCGCAGAACTTGATGTTCGCTTCGGAATATCGGCTCATGCGTATCTGGTCGCAGGCGCGGGTCAGGAAGGCGGCAAAGGTCGAGACAAAGGGGACCTTGCCGCGGAGGGAGAGTCCCAGGGCGGCGCCGACCATGTTCTGCTCGGCAATGAACATTTCGAAAAACCGTTCCCGATGAGCGGTCTTGAACAGCTCGGAAAAGGTGGAGTTGCTCACCTCCGCGTCGAGGACCACCATGTCCGGGAAACGCGGGAAAATGCGCACGAGGGCGCTCCCGTATGCGTGCCTGGTCGCAACGGGCTTCTCGCCGGAGTACGACACGGGCCGCACCTGCTGTACATGCTGTTCCGCGGGCCTGAGGTCCTCCGGTTTCGGTATCGCGTGGCGGACGGTTTTGTCCACGGGCCCCAACTCCGCGAGCGCCCGCGCCAGCTCGTCCTTCTTGAGGGCCTTGCCGTGCCAGCCGTTCCTGTCCTCGATGAACGACACGCCTTTCCCTTTCAGGGTTTTCGCGATGATCATGACGGGCTTGATCTTTGTCCGGGCGGCTTTCTCATAGGCCGACAGGACCTCCGGCATGGCGTGGCCGTCGATGACGATCGGCTCCCAGCCGAAGGCCGCGATCCTTTGCTCATACACCGACAGGTCGTGTCCGTACATGGTCTCGCCGCGCTGGCCGAGGCGGTTCACGTCCATGATCCCGACGAGGTTGTCGAGCTTGTAGTAGGCCGCGAGCTCCATGGCCTCCCACTGCGAGCCCTCCGTCATCTCGCTGTCGCCCAGGAGCACGTAGGTGCGATAGGGGAGCTTGTCCAGATATTTTGCGTTCAGCGCCATGCCGAGGCCGATGGAGAGGCCCTGGCCCAGAGAGCCCGTGGCCGCCTCGGTATAGCGAAAAGCAGGCGTGGGGTGTCCTTCCAGCGGGCTTCCGAACTTTCGCAGGGTCAGCAGTTCCTTCTCGGTCACGGCGCCCGCCGCCGCCCAGATGGCATAGAACAGAGGCGAGGCGTGGCCCTTGGAAAAGATCAGCCGGTCGTTGTTCCGATCACGCGGGTTGTCGAGATCGTACCGGAACGCGCCGCCGAAGAGGAGCCCCGTCATCAGGTCCGCTCCGGACAGGGAAGAGGAGGGATGGCCCGAGCCCGCCTCGGTGGTCGAGACAAGGCTGTAGTAGCGGATGAGTTTTGCCAAGCCCTCAAGGTTGTTCATAAATACCTCCGATTCCTATCCCGTCAAAATCAAAAGTTTTGCATTGTTTTTTTGATCAGGTCGATAAGCGGTCCCGGATATACGCCGAGCCAGAGGAGAAGCAGGCTGAGCGAGGCGAGCACCGCTCCGCCGGTACGGGAGAGCTTCGGAACGGGAGTGGGCTGTCCACCCTCCTTCGGGTTCGTGTACAGGGCAATAATGATGCGTAGATAGTAGAACAGCCCGATAGCACTGTTGATAATAAGAATTACCACCAGGAGCCAGAGGCCGGAATCGACGCCGGCTGCGACAACGTAGAACTTACCGACAAACCCGGCGGTAAGCGGGATCCCGGCCAGGGAGAACAGCATGGCGGTAAAAATACCGGCAACCCACGGACGCTGCCGGGCGAGGCCGCGGTAGTCATCCATGCTGTCGGCGTCCCGCTCTTTTGTCGACAGGACCGTGACGACGCCGAATGCGCCGAGCGTCGTGACAAAATAGGCGGTGAGGTAGAACGCCACGGCTGCCGCGGCCAGGCTTCCGCTTGCCAGGAACGCAACGAGGAGGTATCCCAGATGGGATATGGATGAGTAGGCCAGGATGCGCTTGACGTTGTTCTGGAGCAACGCGAGCAGGTTGCCCGTGAACATGGAGGCGACGGCGATGACGGTGAATATGAGGAACTCCGCGCCGCGCCCATGGACGTCGATGATGCTGAAAAGCCGGAGCACGAGAGCGAAGACCGCGCCTTTCGATACGGTGGCTACAAAGGCGGTGACCGGCGCGGGCGCCCCTTCATACACGTCGGGCGTCCACATATGGAAGGGGACCACGGCCAGTTTGAAACCCAGGCCGATAATGATCATGGCAAACCCCGCCGTGAGTGGCAGGCCGTGGACTTCCGCTCCGGCGGCACGTTCCGCGATCGCGGCGAATTCCATGGTCCCCAACTCGGCATAGACCAGGGCCATTCCGAACAGGATGAACGCCGACGACACCGCGGCAAGGATAAGATACTTTACACCGGCCTCGATGCTCCGGTCGCTGCTGCGGAGATAGGCGGTCAGGGCATAGAGAGACACCGTCAGGGTCTCGAGCCCCAGAAAGAGCGAAGCAAAATGAACGCTCGCGGTCAGCACGCTTGCGCCGAGCGCGGCAATGAGCAGAAGGACATAGAACTCCTCGTGGTCGCCGTCCCGCAGTTCAAGATAGGGATAAGACAGCGCGGCCACGATGAAGGTCGCGGCGAAGATGAGCCCCGTATAAAAGAGCGCATAGCGGTCGATGAGAACAAGCTTCGTGACCATGGCGGGGGCGGAAAGATAAGGCAAAAAGAGCAGCGCCGTTGCCACGGCAAGGCCGGAGAGCGTTAAGAGAAAGACCGCCGCGTGGTTCCGGCGAACGGAGATCACGAGCATGACGATGACCGATGTCGCCGCCACTACGATGTATGGCCAGAGCAATGTCAGGGATTTTGCCGTCACTTTCGGCCTCCTTTGACAGGTGCAGGCTGTTCCGCCGCAACACAGCACGGGATAGCATTTAATGCCGGCTCTGCTGTCTTCAAAAGAAGCTGGGGGAACATCCCGAGCCAGAGGATGACGACGATCATGATTGCCATCATTCCCGTCTCCCGCGTCGAGAGATCGGCAAGGGTCGTGCCTGCTTTCGCTTGACCATGGAACACGCGCTGGACGATCCGGAGGGAGTAGATCGCGGCAAGAACAAGGCCGACAGCCGCAAGGGCGGTGGCGGGTATGCCGGCGCGGTATGACCCGGAGAGGACCAGGAACTCCCCTACGAAGTTGCCGAACCCCGGAAGGCCGAGGGACGCCAGGGCGAAGACAAGCCCCGCGGCGCTCAAACGGGGGACCAGGGACCACAGACCTCCCATCCTGTCCATATCGCGGGTATGGATGCGTTCCTGGATCATGCCCACAAGGATGAAGAGCGCGCCGGTGCTCACGCCGTGGGCAACCATCTGCATGACCGCACCCGAAAGGGAAATGAGGTTTCCCGCAAAGATCCCGAGGAGAACGAAGCCCATGTGGCTGACGCTCGTGTAGGCCACCAGCCGTTTGAGGTCGTTCTGGCCGAAGGCGAGTACGGCGCCGTAGATGATCCCGGTGACGGCGATGACCATTGCCGCGGGGGCCATTGTCGCTGACGCATCGGGAAAGAGCGGCAGCACAAAGCGCAGCAGGCCGTAAGCCCCGGTCTTGAGCAGCAGTCCCGCGAGGATCACGCTCCCGGCAGTGGGGGCCTCGGTGTGGGCGTCGGGCAGCCAGGTATGGATGGGGATTGCGGGGAGTTTCACCGCGAACGCGACAAAGAAACCGAGCATGAGCCAGAAAGCCGCGGCAGGCGACATCGAGGCGCCGAGGAGCAGCGTGTAATCGAAGGTGTATACGCCGGTGTCCCTCTCGTGGATGAAATAGAGGCCGAGGATCGAAAGGAGCATGAGCAGGCCCCCGGCCTGGGTGAAAATAAAGAATTTGTACGAGGCGTACTCCCGGTTCTCGTGCCCCCAGATGCTGATGAGGAAGTACATGGGGACGAGCATGAGCTCCCAGAAGAAATAGAACAGGAACAGGTCGAGCGCCATGAACACGCCGAGGATCCCCGACAAGGTCCATAGGAGGTTGAAGTGGAAGAAGCCCGCGCGGTCGCGTATTTCCGTCCAGGAGCAGAGAACGGACAGGATGCCGAGGAAGATCGTAAGGCCCACGAGGACCAGGCTCAGGCCGTCCATGGCGAGATGGAAGCTGGCGCCGAGTTGAGGAATCCATGGCAGCTTCATGTCCACGAGCCAGGGACCATTGATAAGGCCTGCCCGGCCTGCGTGGCGCGACCAGAGGTATACCGCGAGCACGGCATCACCAGCGAGGAACAGGAGGGATATCCATCGCGCCCGGACGCTGTTTCCCCGCCCCAGGGTCCAGGCGAGGAGACCTCCGATGAGAGGTATGATGATAATCCAGATAAGGATCATATCAACAGTTTTGCCTTTTTCATTTCGTAGTTACCCCTCCCACGAGGGGAGGGGCTACTTCGTAAACACAACTATTCCTAAGATCACAACCGCCCCTGCCGCGATGCCCGCCGCATACCACCGCACATTGCCCGTCTGCGTCCTTATCAGAGCAGCATGCAGTCCCCGGTTCAGACCAACCATGCCGGCAGAGAGAAGATCGGCAACATCATCCTTATTTACCCGTGCAATCCATACAAAGGGCGTGACGAACAACGTGTCGTACAGCCGATCGAAGCCCCATCCCGAAAACCAGAATTGCCGCACCATTCCGGCTGCAGCTGTCCGTGCGAGTTTTTCGCCATAGTGGGGACGATGGAGGAAAAACAGGTATGCCGTATAAATGCCGAGAAGAGAGACCGCCGAAGCAATGAACTGGAACAGAAGCTCCATTCCGGGGCCCGCGTGCCCTTCGCCCGACACGGGCAGGACGG
>CAKKPG010000075.1:11747-18659 GCA_919901555.1 Nitrospiria bacterium
GGCAGTTCCTTCCGCAGGCCGCCCATCCTGAACATGTCATGCTCGTGGTGGAGGGCATGAATGACGACGCCGGCGCCGAGGAACAGGAGGGCCTTGAAAAAGGCATGGGTCATGAAGTGGAACATGGCGGCCGTCCATGCGCCCACCCCGAGGGCGAGGAACATGTATCCGATCTGGCTGATCGTGGAGTAAGCGAGGACCCGTTTGATGTCCTTCTGCGTCAGCGCGCTGAATCCCGCGAGGAGGAGCGTCACGGCGCCGATGATCGCCACGGCGGATTGGACAAGGGGAGCAAGGGTAAAGAGAACATGGGTCCGTGCGATGAGATAGACCCCGGCGGTCACCATGGTCGCCGCATGGATGAGGGCGCTCACCGGCGTGGGGCCCGCCATGGCGTCAGGCAGCCACGTCTGGAGCGGGAGCTGGGCCGATTTGCCCACGGCGCCGCCGAGGAACAAGGCAGCAGCGGCGACGGCCAGGGGCGAGCCGACGGGCCACTGCGTTGCAGCCCGCTGCATCAGCTCCTGGATGTTGAGGGCGTCCAGGTTCGTAAAGAGGAGAAAGATGCCGATGGCCATTGCCGTGTCGCCGACGCGTGTTACGATGAAGGCCTTGCGCGCGGCACGGCCGTTGGCCGGGTCCGCATACCAGAAACCGATAAGAAGATAGCTGCAGAGGCCCACGCCCTCCCAGCCGAGGTAGAGAAGCAGCAGGTTGTCGGCCAGGACGAGGATCAGCATGGAGCCGACGAAGAGATTCATGTAGGCAAAGAAGCGGCTGTAGCCCTCCTCGTCGATCATGAACTCCGTTGAATAGAGATGGATAAGGAACCCCACGACCGTGATGACCAGCATCATGATCAACGAGAGGGCGTCGAGAGAGAAGGCCACGGCCGGTGCGAAGCTGCCGACCTGCATCCACGTCCAGAGCGTCTGGGTGAAAGCGCGGTCCTGAGGCGGAAAAGCGATGAAGCTGATGCCGATAAAGACCGTCAGGACCGCGGACAGTCCCACTGAACCGGCGCCGATGATCGCAATAATGGCTTTTGGCAGTTTTCTGCCCGCAATCGACAGGAACAGAAATCCCGTGAAGGGAAAGGCTGGTATGAGGTAGAGTAAATTCAGCATAGGCACGTTGTAGCCTCCCCCTTGATGGGGGAGGTTGGTGGGGGTGGATGTTCCGATTTTTCACCCTCCCCTTAATCCCCTCCCATCAAGAGAGGGGCTACAGAATTTATCCTTTCATGATACTCGCTGCGTCGGCATCCAGCGTCTTGAAGCGATGGTAGAGCAGGATCACGAGCGCCAGGCCGACAGAGACCTCGGCCGCGGCCATGGTCAGGATAAAGACGAACATGACCTGGCCGTCGACCTGTCCCCAGCGCGCCCCGGCGACGATGAAGGCAAGGCCCACGGAGTTCAGCATGATCTCGACGGACATGAGCATGAACACGATGTTCCGCCGGACGAGCACGCCCGTCAGGCCCAGGGCAAACAGGGCCGCTGCGAGGATAAGTCCGTGTTCCAGGGGAACGGTTGCGATCACAATTCCTCCTGAAAATCAGCCACAGAGGCACGAAGTCTGCTGAATGCAAAATGCAGAGTGCAAAATGCAAAAGGCAAAAGGAAGCGACAAAAACATGGCTGAAAGCCATTCCATAATTTTGCAATTTGCATTTTGAAATTTGACTTTTGCATTGCTTTATCCATGTCTCCGTGGCTGAAGTTATTGTTTTTCCGGTCTTCCCAGATGATACGCTCCCACAAGGCCGGACAGCAACAACATCGACGCCAGTTCAACGCCAAGCGCGTAGGGGCCGAAGAGGGCAATGCCGATCTCCTTCGGCTGAACAACGCCTCCTGCCGATATACGCGCGTGTCCGGACAGGAAAAAGTATATAAGCTCCGCGGCCATGATCCCGCACAGGAGCGCGGGCCCTTTCCAGATCCCGGGCCGGAGCCACAGGCACTCCTGCTTTGCCGCCCTGCCGCCGAGGTTCAGCATCATGATCACGAAGATGAACAGCACCATGATGGCGCCGGCGTAGATGATCACCTCCAGGGCGGCCACGAAGGGCGCGCCGAGCGAGAAGAAAATGAGCGCCACGGCCAGGAGCGACACGATCAGGTACAGCAGCGCATGGACCGCGTTTGTCCTGGTGATGACGAGCAGCGTCGTAATGAGCGCAACGACCGCGGATAGATAAAAAAGAAGATTCATGGTATTACCCTTTCGCCACGAAGACGCTACGACACAAATAAAGCAATGCAAAAGTCAAATTGCAAAATGCAAATTGCAAAATGATGGTATGGCCTTTGGCCATGGTGTCTATTCCTTCATTTTGACTTTTGCATTTTGCACTCTGCATTTTGCATTCAACAGGCTTTGTACCGCCCTGTCCCCGCGGCAGATTTCACGGCAATAAAGATTTCACATCCACCGGCGGCTCTTCATCCTCCGCCTCGCCCTTGTCCTTTCCCCCGATGGCCAGCCCGGCGACCTTGTAGAAGTTAAAGCCGGGATACTTCCCTGGACCGCTGATGAGCAGGTCCTCCTTTTCGTACACGAGGTTCTGCCTCACGTACTCGCCCATCTCGAAGTCCGGCGTGAGCTGGATGGCATAGGTGGGGCATGCCTCTTCGCAGTAGCCGCAAAAGATGCAGCGCGAGAAGTTGATGCGAAAGAACTCGGGGTATCTCCTGCCGTGCTCGTCTTCCGCCGCCTGCAGCGCTATGCAGTCCACGGGGCATGCCGCAGCGCAGAGGTAGCAGGCCACGCAGCGCTCACCGCCGTCGGGATCGCGTGACAGGATGATCCGTCCCCTCCACCGGGGGGGGAGGTAGGGCCTCTCCTCGGGGTAGAGGATCGTCACCCGCTTGCGGAACATGGTCATGAAGACCGTCCAGATTGTTTTAAGAAGACTGATCATAATTTAATCCTGCCACGGAGGCACGGAGACACGGAGAGGGAAAACCTTGTATTAAGGTTTGTCATTCCAGCGGAAGCAGGAATCCAATGCCTAAAGCCTCTGTTTTTCTCTGTGCCTCAGTGTCTCTGTGGCTATCTTTTCATAAGTACTATCGCCCCTGTCACTACCAGGTTCGCCAGCGACAACGGCAGCATCACCTTCCATCCAAAGGCCATGAGCTGATCATACCGGGGCCGGGCGAGCGACGCCCGGAGCAGGATGAAGAAACAGATAAAGACAAAGGTCTTGATCAGGAACCAGGCCAACGGCGGAAGCACCGGCCCCAGCCAGCCTCCGAAGAAGAGCCCCGAGACGAGCGCCGAGATGAGCGTGATGCCGAGGTACTCGCCGACAAAGAACATGCCGAACTTCATGCCCGAGTATTCCGAATGATAGCCCGCCACCAGCTCGCTTTCCGCCTCGGGCAGGTCGAAGGGCAGGCGGTGCGTCTCGGCAATGCCCGCGATGAAGAAGACCACGAAGCCGATGAACTGCGGCATCACGAACCACCTGTGGCGCTGCGCCTCGACGATCTCGCGCAGGTTGAAGGACCCGGCGAGCATGACCACGCCCATGAGCGACAGTCCCATAAAAACCTCGTAGCTCAGCATCTGTGCCGACGCGCGCAGGCCGCCGAGGAGCGAATATTTGCTGTCCGAGGCCCAGCCTGCCAAAGCCACACTGTACACGCCGAGAGAGGACATGGCCAGGAAGAACAGAAGGCCGATGTTGAGGTCCACGACCTCGATGCCCGGCGCAAAGGGGATGACGGCAAAGGACATGAGAACGACGACGACGATCACCGCCGGAGCAATGATGAACACGGACCTGTCGGCAAAGGGCGGGATCCAGTCTTCCTTGGTGAAGACCTTGATCATGTCGGCCACCACCTGGAAGAGCCCGAAAGGCCCCACGCGGTTCGGGCCGTAACGGTCCTGCCACAGCGCCAGCAGCCGCCGCTCCAGCCAGATAAGCATTCCGCCGATGGCCAGCACCACGATCAGGATGCTGAAGAGGATTATGAGTTGCAGGATGGGCTGAGACATAGCTATGATACCTTCAAGATGCGGCTGAACCGGGGTAAAGCAATCGCTGATAGTCCCGGCAGGCCCGCCGGAACGCCGGCCGTTCCCATTGACAATCCAGGCAAAATTTTAACAGGGAACCTGAGTTTTATAACAGCCGCTGATATTTCCACTGCTTCTCCGTCACTCACCTTGATCCGGACTGCATCCTGCGGATTTAACGCAAGATAGGGTTTCGGCATACGCTCGGCGATGCCGGGGGCGAGGACACTCAGTTCCTCGGATCCGAAGATGTGATAGAGGGGCACGAGCAGCCATTCTCCCGATTTTGGTTTAAAAGCCTCGGGCACGTTGCGGAAGAAAGTGATTGCTCCGGAGACACCCCTCACTCCAGCCCTCTCCCCCAGGGGGCGAGGGGGTTCTCCCTCCCTTGATGGGAGGGATGAAGGGAGGGTGGCAGGTTCAATCAATCTCCTGCCCGGATCGCCGCCGCGAAGCGGGCCGGCGACCTCCTGCTGGAACTTGTTCAGCGCCTGGACGGAGTTCCATCCCGGCGACCAGTACCGTGATATAAGCGGCGCGGGAGGCGCTCCTTCATACCCTTCCATCGAAAATGAAAGGGGAGAACCGTGGTCCTCAGGCGGCTTGGGCTCGTGTACGCTGATGTTCGCGAGCATGGCCGTGCGCCCGCTGTAGCGATGGGGTTGGCGCGGGACCTTCTGTCCCGATATCCGGAAATCCGCCGGGGGCGCGACATCCAGAATCGATTTAAAAACCGGAAATGTTTGCGCGATGGCAGAGTATAGAGAGTCGGGCGTCTGAAGAGTCTTGAGAATTTGCGGGATCCATGGATGTGATTGTATGAACTCTTCAGACTCCTGAGACTCATTAGACTCTATGGACTCCATTATATCACGAATCCATCGCCGGCTTTCCTGAATCTCGTCCCGGGGCTTGAAGACCCGATAGAAGCGCTGTGCCCGGCCTTCGTTGTTCACCAGGGTGCCGTCGGATTCGGCAAAGGCGCCCGCGGGAAGCGCAATATCGGCTTTTGACGATGTCGGGTTCAGCAGGTGATCGATGACGATGACCTGCCTGGCCTTGCCCAGGAAATCATTCACCGATTTCTCATCGGCCCTGCGGTAAAGGTCGTTCTCGAGAATGATGACGGTATCGGCCTTGCCCTCCTGCACTGCTGTGAATGCTTCATCAATGCTCTTGCCGTTCATGAGCCCCTGGCCGAGGCTGTTGCACTCAGGCACGGCATAACAGAGCTCCCCTGTCCTTCCGTTCCTGCACAGGGCCCATGCCGCGTTCGCGGCGGCTTGGATCACTGTCTCGCTCGCGCAGCCGGTCCCTGAGACAATGAGGGGACGTTTTGCATTTTTGAGCGCTTCCGCGATGGTCGCTACGAGCAAGCCTTCCTCATCCGGCAGTCCCGACACGGCCGGGGCACCGGAGTCCAACTCATGGGCGATTGCAAACCCAAGTCGGGCCACATCATCGGACGCCGCGCGGTACGTCTTCGTCGCTATGTCGTCCAGTCTCGTGGGATTGACCGACGCGATGAAGAGGGGGCTCTTTTCATTCTGAGAGGCGTTTCGAACCGCGGCATCGTCCCACGCCGGGATGTTGGCCTTCCCGGCAATTTCCAGCCCCTTTTGCCGGGCCGCCTGGCGAAGTGCGAGGGCCAGCATCGGGGCCGTATTGGTCACGTCTTCGCCGAGCACCAGCACCGCGTCGGCCGTCTGGACATCGTGCAGTGACGGTGATCGCGCCGGGCCCTTGGTGAGTATCTCAATGATCATCAAGACGAGTTGATGGTCCTTCCCGGACATGCCGGAATGGAACCGGTCCGGCCCGACAAGCGCGCGGAGGGCAAAGTTCGCTTCAAGCGAGGCACGGGGAGAGCCGATGCCGATGATGCCTTTGCTCTTTGACAGGATCTCCGCAGTTCGCTTAAGAGCGGAACCCTTATCAGAATTCTTCAGCCCATTCGTATCTTTCAGCAGCGGCTGTTTTATCCGTTTCCCGCTGTTCACGAACTCATATCCAAAGCGTCCCCGGTCGCAGAGGAAGTAGCCGTTTACCTCATGGTTATAGCGGTTCAGTATTCTCCGCAGGCCCCCGTAGCGCTCGCCGGGAATGATATTGCAGCCGGTCCCGCAATGCACGCATACGGACGGCGCCGTCTGGAGGTCCCACTTGCGCGTGTAGTGCTGTTTCAGCGTCTTGTCCGTGAATACGCCCGTGGGACAGACCTCGACGAGGTTGCCGCTGAACTCGCTCTCGAGCACGCCGTCCTCGTGGCGGCCGAAGTAAACATGGTCGTGGCAGGCGAAGACATCGAGGTCCCGGCCGCCGGCGTGGCCCCGGTAGAACCGGACGCAGCGGTAGCACTGGATGCAGCGGTTCATCTCGTGGTTGATGAAGGGGCCGAGATGCTGGTTGCGGTGCGTTCGTTTTTTGAACCGCGTTCTTCGATAATTGTGCCCGGTCATGACCGTCATGTCCTGGAGGTGGCATTCGCCTCCCTCATCGCAGACCGGGCAGTCATGCGGATGGTTCAGCATGAGCCATTCGATGACGCTCGACCGGAAGGTCCGCGCCTCGGGATCATCCACGGAGAGGCGCATGCCGTCGGCCACGGGAGTCATGCAGGACATGACGATCCTGCCGCGCGTGTCCTTCTCGTCCCTAAACAACTTCACCGCGCATTGCCTGCACGCGCCCACGGAATGCATGGCCGGGTGCCAGCAGAAGTAGGGGAGGTCGAACCCCAGGGACAGGCAGGCGTGAAGTAAATTCCGGCCCGGATCGACCTGATAGGGCTTATTGTCGATGAAGATAGTTATCATAGTTCTATTATGACTTCCACGGGCATCTCTTTTCCCGTATATGCCTCTCAAAGTCCTCCCG
>CAKKPG010000076.1 GCA_919901555.1 Nitrospiria bacterium
AGCCGCACGATCTCGCAGCCGGCCTGTTCGAGCCGTCTGATCTGGGCAAGCGTGGATTCGACGTCCCGCGTGTCCGAGTTGCACATGGACTGGACGGCGACCGGCGCGCCGCCGCCGATCTTTATGGTGCCGAGGGTGATCTGTCTTGTTTTTTTGCGTACGATTGTGTTGCCCATGTTCATTTCGAAATCCCCCTCACCCATGCCCTCTCCCCCTTGGGGCGAGGGTGTTTTTTTTTCCTCTCCCCTCCGGAGGGAGAGGACTGAGGTGAGGGGCAAATATTACCTGCTAAAGAACTCCCTCATGATGTCGTTATAGGACACCACCGCGATCAAGGTGATCAATACCGCGGCCCCGATGCTCTGGCTTATCTCCAAGGTCCTGCGGCTGAGCGGCTTTTTTCGGACCGCTTCGATAATGAGAAACAGGATCAGCCCGCCGTCAAGGACCGGTATGGGGAGCAGGTTCAGGATCCCCAAAGAGATGCTGATCACGGCAAGGAGCGACAGGAACGTTGAGAGCCCGGCCGCCGCAGCCTGGCCGGACATCTGGGCGATCATCACCGGGCCGCCGAGGGTCTTAATGGACAGCCCGAAGGACAAAAGCTTTTTGAGGGTGATGAACGTCAGGTCAATGGCCTCAATGGTCTTCTGAAACCCAAGCTGCACCGACTCGACGAATCCGTACTTCTTGAACACGAGCCTTACAAAGGGTTCAACCCCGATGACGTATCTTCCTCCGTCCATCAGGGGCGTGACGGATTTTTCAGCACGTTTCTCCTCACGCTCGATGGTCAGCCGCAGGGTCTTCCCCTTGCTCTCTTTCACGAGCGTGGAAAACTGGTTCCAGTGATAGACGGTCTTCCCATCCACGGCGATGATCTTGTCATGGACCTTGAGCCCCGCTTTTTCAGCAGGAAGCCCGGGCCGAAACCCTCCGACCTCGGCAGGCATATCGGGAACGAGGCCGGACATTCCGATCTTGAGCTCCGTGGCAATCGCGGGGCGGAGGATGAGGGCCTTCTTTTCCCCCTCCCGGTCAAGATCGACCGTCACATCCGTATCAGGGTTCACGGCGATGAGGGAAAGCGCCTTTGTCCAACTGCTGATCTTCCTGCCGCTGATCTCTTCTATGACGTCGCCTGCCAGGAAGCCCGCCTTTTCGGCCGGCGAACCTTTCTCCACATATCCGACCTTCGCCGGCCCCTCAACATACGTGCCGATCATAAAGACCAGGGGCATCACGAGGAAGGCCAGCAGAATATTCGTGAGCGGGCCTGATGCGGCGATCTTTGCCCGCTGCCACACGGTCTTTGCCTGGAACTCGTCAGGCGCTCCCGTGGGCTCCTCGTCGGGATTTTCCCCGGCCATTTTCACGTACCCGCCGATGGGGAGCGCGGAAATGATGTACTCCGTGTCACCCTTTTTATAGCCGACGAGCTTCGGCCCCATGCCCAGGGAGAATTTCTCCACCCGCACGCCCGCCCTTTTGGCCATGATGAAGTGGCCGAGCTCGTGCACAAACACGAGGATACCGATTACGATCAGAAAATAAATTAATGTCATGCCGACTCCTTTTGGAACCTCAGATTAACACGGAGATATACATATTAAGTCTATCGGCGTATTTCGGCAACGGTAACGATGCCCGTTTCGTACAGTGGATACGTCTTTCGTGTTTTCCTCTTTCCGTGACCGCAACACGCTTCACGATACGGGCCTCGTAACCGACCCACGCCTCACCCTAAACGGTCTTTAATAATCCCCTCCGCTTCCTGCCGCGCCCAAAGGTCCGCCTTCAGCGCGTCTTCCACGGTCCTGAGCGGCGACGGTGTATGGGCGTCCATCGCCGCCTTGATCACGCGGGGGATGTCCGTGAACCCGATGCTCTCGTCCAGGAAATGCTTGACCGCCACTTCGTTCGCGGCCGAAAGCACGGCCGGCATGCTGCCCCCTGCCTTGATGGCATCATAGGCGTAGGCGAGGCAGGGAAACCGCTCCAAGTCGGGCTCCTCAAAGGTGAGCGTGCCCAAGGACGCCAGGTCGAGCGCCGGAGAAACGCCATCGAGCCTCTCCGGGTAGGAAAGGGCATAGGCGATGGGGCCCTTCATGTCCGGCATGCCGAGCTGCGCCACCACCGCGCCGTCGCTGTATTCCACCATGGAGTGAATGATGCTCTGGGGATGGACGAGAACGCTGATCCGGTCGGGCTGCATGCCGAAAAGCCAGTGCGCCTCGATCACCTCCAGCCCTTTGTTCATGAGCGTGGCCGAATCGATGGTGATCTTTTTCCCCATGCTCCAGTTGGGGTGCTTGAGGGCCTGCGCCGGGGTCACCTTCGCCAGCTCTTTCCGGGAATGTCCGCGGAAGGGCCCGCCCGAGGCAGTGAGGATCAGCCGCCTGATGTCCTTGTGCGCTCCGGCATGGAGGCACTGGAAGATGGCGCTGTGCTCGCTGTCCACCGGAAATATCCTTATCCCCCGGCTGCGGCACTCGGCCATGACAAGCTCGCCCGCGGTGACGAGCACTTCCTTGTTCGCGAGGGCAAGGTCCTTGCCGGCGCGGATTGCCGCCATGGTGGGCACCAGTCCCGCCGTGCCGACGATGGCCGAGACGGTGATGCTCGCCTCCTCTGCGGCTGCGACCTGGATCATGCCTTCAATGCCCGACAGGATCCTGACGGGAAGATCGCCGCAGCGCTTCCTGAGGCCCTCGGCCGCCTTTTCTCCGGAAATGGCGGCGATCCTCGGCTTGAACTTCCTGATCTGCTTTTCCAGGAGCTCGCTGTTGTTTCCCGCGGCAAGGGCTATGACCGAGAAGCGGTCCGGAAACTTTTCCACGACCGAAAGCGTCGATTGCCCGATGGAGCCCGTGGAACCTAAGAGAGAGATATTCTTCAACCGATGTTAACTCCGCACTCCGAAATCCGCACTTGATTACCTCATCCCGAGATAGTAGTACAGCACCGGTGCGGCGAAGAGCATGCTGTCCATCCGGTCGAGCATCCCTCCGTGGCCGGGGATGATAGTGCCCGAATCTTTGACTCCGGCGCTGCGCTTGAGGAGTGATTCAACAAAGTCGCCGAGGGTCCCCGCAAGAACGAGGATAAAGCCGAGCAGCGTCGCCTCCTTCACGGTGAGGACGGGAAGAAACCAGACCCGGCACAGGTGCGCAGCCGCCATGGCCGCAAGCACGCCGCCGATGAGCCCCTCGACGCTCTTGTGCGGGCTTATCTTGGGATACAGTTTGTGCCTGCCGAGATTCGTCCCCGCATAGTACGCCCCGGTGTCCGAGGCCCAGATCACGAGGTACATGAACACGAGCCAGTACTTCCCGTCCGCGCCCATGCGGATGGCCACCTGGAACCCGAAGAGCATGGCCACGTAGAACACACCGAGGAACGTAATGGAAATGTCTTCCACCGCCCCTTCTACCGGCCGCGGCGCGAACAACCGGGTGAGCATGATGAGCAGAAGCACCATGGTAATATAGAACGCGCTTCCCATGCCCGTAACCAGGGGTTGATAGGAGGTAAGGACCAGGAGGACCCCCAGGGCGATCCCCAGGATCGCGTGAGGCTTGCTCCCCCGGTTCCGCGCCATGCGGTAAAACTCGTACTGCCCGATGGCCGCGGCAACCACCGCCAGCCCTGCGAAATACTCAGGCGGAAGCTTCCAGACGATGAAATAGAGGACCGGGATGAGGACGATGCTGCTCAGTATTCTTTTTATGCCCATGAATTCGTCTCCGTTTCGTAATTGTCAAGAGCTGCACGTGCCGCATGCCGGGGCTATCGTCTCGCCGGGGTCTTTGCAAGTTGTTCGCCCGTAAGCCCGAACCTGCGCTGCCGCCCCTGGTAATCGAGGATCGCCAGGAGAAGGTCCTTTTCGCCGAAGTCGGGCCAGAGGGTGTCGGTGAAATGGAGTTCGGCATAAGCCGCCTGCCACAGGAGGAAGTTGCTGATGCGTTTCTCGCCGCTGGTGCGTATGATCAGATCGGGGTCGAGCAGACCCGCCGTATCGAGGTGGGAGGAGAAGGATTCCTCGGTGAGGCTCCCCGCTGAACCGTTCGATAACTGCAGTCGTTTGATGGCCTCGATGATCTCCCCCCTGCCCCCGTAGGAGAGGGCGAGGTTCAGGATAAGACCGGTATTTCCGGCGGTCTCAGCCATGGCCTTTCTGATCCAGTCCTGCACGGACGCCGGGAGCCGCTCGGTCCTGCCGATGGTGCGGAACCGGATGCCCTGCTCCTTCATGCTTCCGAGCTCGGTCTTGAGGTAGCTCTCGAGCATCTCCATGAGGAAGCTCACTTCCTGCTGCGGCCTGCCCCAGTTCTCATCGGAGAACGCGTACAGGGTGAGCACGGAGATTTTGATCCGGCCGCACAGTTCCGCCACCTTGCGCACGGTGTCGGCCCCTTTCTTATGGCCGGCGATCCGCGGCATGCCCCGGCGCACGGCCCATCTGCCGTTGCCGTCCATGATGATGGCGATGTGCCTCGGCAGGTTGCCGGGATCGATCCCGGCGCGGAGCTCTTCAACGGTGGGGTTCTTCTTTTTCATGCTTCCTTTCATC
>CAKKPG010000077.1 GCA_919901555.1 Nitrospiria bacterium
GTAAAGACGCTGTTCATCAGATCCAGCCGTTCTCCCGGTACCATCTCCACGTGGCCGTCAAACCCCGTTCGAGCGGATAAGCCGCCCGGAAGCCGAGGTCGCGCTCGATCTTCTCAACGTCGCAGATCCAGTATTTCTGGACCGCCTCCTTCACCTTTTGCCGGTTCGTGATGGGCGCCTTGCCGCTCAGCAGGCCTCCCAGTTCAGTAAGCAGAGCGACACCGTACGCCGCCCAGTAAGGTATTTTAATATTTCTCGCATGCACCCCGCCCGTTGAGAGCAGGGTCCGTCCGAATTCGGCCCAGGAATAGGTGCGCTTCTCAGACACAAAATAAATGCTCCCGCTCGGCGCTTCTCGTTGCGCCGAAAGGAGCATGGCTTCAGCAAGGTCTTCCACATAGCAGGGGTTGATGAACCGGTCTCCGCCCGAAATTTCGAGTGTCAACCCCTTTACGGCGTACCGGAAGAGCTCGTACAGGTCGCCGTCCCGGGGCCCGTACACGGCGGAGGGACGGAGGATGACCACGGGGAACCGGTCTTTATAACCGAGCGCCTCGCCTTCCGCCAGGAGCTTGCTCTTCCCGTAATCGGAAACGGGCCGCGGCGCGTCAATATCCCTGACAGGCTTTCCATCGGGGCTCGGGCCTGCCGCTGCGAGGCTGGATACGAGAATAAACTTCCCGATGCCGGGGTTGTACGAGTTGCACGCCTCCAGAAGATTCCTGGTTCCAAGGTGGTTCACTTCGTAGTACTCGCGCGGCCGCCTCGCCTTGGTAAGGCCCGCGGCATGAAAAACAACGGAAACGTCCTTTACCGCGGCAACAAGGGACGCCGGATCGGAACAGTCGCCCCGGACGATATTCACCCCTCGCCCCGTCAGCCACCTGAGCCTTGCAGTGTCCCTGACCAGGCAAGTGACCCTATAGCCCTTTCGAAGGAGCAGTTCAGCCAGGTGGCTGCCCACGAAACCGGTCCCCCCGGTGATCAGAACCCGCTCGGAACGCATTTGCTCCTTGTCATCGCACAAAAAACAACAAAATTTTACGGTAGTGTAGCTAAAGTACCGGACATTGTCAAGGATTATGAGGTCCCGGCGCGATTTTTCCCGGCCTGCACGGGGAGGCTGCACGCCTGACCCATGTCGCACTTCTCGCATTCGAGCTGGATAGTGCTATGGAGGATCTTGAACTTGCGTGAAAGGAGTGAACGGATCTCGTCGAGCACCTCGCGGCTCACGCTCACCGGCTGGTCGTCGATCAGCACGTGGGCGCTCAGGGCGTAGACGCCCGAAGTAATGGTCCAGACGTGGATGTGGTATGCTTCGCGCACACCCTTGATCCCGGAGATCGCCTCGGCAACTACGACAAGATTGATGTGAGATGGGACGGACTCCAGGAGGATTCCCACGGACTCGATCACGAGGGCGCCGGCGCCGATAATGATCGCCACGGCGATGACGATGCTCAGGATGGGGTCAATGAGGTACCATCCGGTATAGAGGATAATGATGCCGCCGATGATGACCCCCACGGACGATAACGCGTCGCCGATGATGTGAAGAAATGCGCCGCGGATGTTCAGGTTGGCCTCGCGGAACTTCATGAGAAAGAGCGCGCCTGCCACATTGACGAGCAGGCCGAGGCCCGCAATGCCGAGCATCAGCGTCCCTTCGACGGGCTGGGGGGCCAGGAGTCTGCCGTAGGCCTGGTACATGATGAAGAGGGACATGAGGAGCAGGACGGTGCCGTTCGCGAGCGCTGCCAGGATCTCGAGGCGGTAAAACCCGAAGGTCTTCCGCTCCGTGGCCGGCATGGTTGCGAACTTCATGGCAAAGAACGAGAGCCCCAATGCCAGCGCATCGGTGAGCATGTGGCCGGCATCGGAGAGAAGCGCGAGACTGTTCGACAGCAGGCCGCCGATCACTTCGGCCACCATCATCACCAGGGTAATGGCAAGGGCCATCAGAAGTCCCCTTCTCCCTCCCGCCTGTGCGTTATGGTCTCCGTGATCGTTATCGTGACCATGAGCATGGTCATGATGTTCTTCGTGCCTCTGTGGTAAGGACATGGATCGAATGCTCCGTGTTGTATCGACGGCAACAAAAGTCGGTGACAAGGCCCGTATCGTGTATCGGTAACGGTTCAAGACGAACGACGCAACCGCCCCTTCCTGGACACGGCACGTTTACTTTTCTTTTCTCCAGAACTTCAGGTCAGGCGCCGTCTCGATAGCCCCGATCTCGGCCGCATATCCGTAGAAAGCCTTGAGCCCTTTCTGTTCGGACTCGCCGAGATCATAGCTGAATACATTCCAGTACTCGATCAGCGTTTCCGGAGGAATGCCGAACCGGAAAGCGTGCTCATTGGCCAGCGTAAGCAGATGCGACAAACCATACGCCTTGGACTGAACCAGTATATCATAAAGCACGGAGAGTTCTTTATCAATATTTTTTTTGTAGTTCACCTGCCAGAGGGCGAACACGAAAGGAAGCCCCGTGAACTCGTGCCAGACCTCTCCCAGGTCGTACACGTGGGGAAACTCGGCGGTCCCGGATTTTTTGAGGGCAAGGTCTCCGATGGTCAGGATAGCATCAGCCTGCCCGGACGGCTCCTCGACGCCCTGTTCGTACAGGAAGAACCGGGGACTCGCGCCGCTCTGAAGTTCGAGGAGAATCCTGAGAAGGACAACAGAGGTCGCCGATGCCGAGGTCAATGCCACCGTCCTGTTGTCGAGCTCGCTCATGGGCACGCGGCTCTGAAGGATGATGCTCATGACCCTGTTCCGCGAGGTGATGGAAAAACCGGGCAGGATCAGATACCGGCCGGCGTTTACAGCGTATTCGATGGATGACGACGGCGAGACGTCCACCCCCCCTTCAGCCAGGAGGCGGTTCAGTTCCGTGGGGATCCCCTCGACGATCTTGAAGGGGAACGGGATTTT
>CAKKPG010000078.1 GCA_919901555.1 Nitrospiria bacterium
ATCAAAAATGAAGGGACCTAAAATCATGGCCCAAGGCCATCCCCTCATTTTGCAATTTTCATTTTGAAATTTGACTCTTGCATTGCGTTCTTAGTGACTTCGTGCCGGCCTTGCATGTTAGACCGTCAATCCCAGGTCCGCTATCATCTTGAGGTCATCGTCGGGGTCCAGGCCGGTGGTCGTGAGGTAATTGCCGATCATGAAACCATCGGCGCCGGCAAAAAAGATCAGCGGATGGAGCCGTCCCAGGGCCGTTCCCCGTCCCGCGCAGACGCGTATCTCGGTCCCGGGAAGGATGAGCCGGAACAGGGCAATGGCGTGGAGCGCCTCAAGGGGCGTAATTGCCTGAAGGTCTTCGAAGGGCGTGCCCATGATGGGCATGAGAAAATTAACAGGCACCGAGTCTACGTTGATGTCGCGGAGCGCAAAAGCCATCCTGACGCGATCAACCATGGTCTCTCCCATCCCGAGGATTCCGCCGCTGCACGTGGACAACCCGAGGGAGCGCGCAAAGCCAAGGACCTCAAGCCGTTCATCGAAGGTATGGGTGGTGCAGACACGGGGGAAATACTCCCGCGACGTTTCGATATTATGATGATAGCGGTGCAGGCCGGCGTCGCGGAGACAGGCGAGCTGCTCCTTGGTGAGGGTCCCCAGCGTTGCACAGGGAGAGAGCCCCAGAGAACGGACCCCTTCGATGGCCTGAGCAATGTTCCGAAGGTCGCTCTCGGAATCGATGCCGCGGCCGCTCGTCACGATGCAAAACCGCTTTGCGCCGTGACCTTTGGCCCCTGCCGCAGCTTCTTTCATCCGCTCGACGGGGATCAGCGGGTACACGGAAGCTCCCGTGGCGTGGTGAGCAGACTGGGCGCAGAAGGAGCAGTCTTCGCTGCAGGCCCCTGATTTGGCGTTCACAATTGAACAGACGTCTACCCTGTTGCCCCGAAAGCGCTCGCGGACCCTGTTGGCAGCTGCAAAGAGCTCGGGGAGGTCGGCGCCGCTTGCCCGTGACAGGGACTCTGCCTCCCCATAATCCACGCTCCCGCCGCCCAACACTTTCTCCAGGACTTCTGTGATCATACTTCTCATGGTCAACGGCATATCCCCATCTTGTACATGATACGACCGCCATTGTCAACCTTTTTTATGGCACTGGTTAACAACCACGCTTTGCAATGAATCATCATGTTTCATGATGCATTGCGAGGGTAAGCGAGCATCTTTCGCAGGTAACTATCCTCGGACAAGTCGACGAGTAAATTCTCGGGAAGGGAGAGGCGAAGAGACATTCTCCGGTCACGCCGGGGAGGATTCGTTTCCAAATGACTCTTGACTTTACGACGGGGAATGGAGTATATTTTAACCAAAGTCGTCGAGTGTGAAACTCCACCATAGGTGAATGACGTATGATGTTTGAAAAATTTACCGAAAGAGGAAGAAAAGTAATCGTCTATTCCCGGGAAGAAGCGGAGCGTCTCCAGAACGACTACCTGGGCACTGAACATCTCCTGCTCGGGACGCTGAGAGAAGAAGACGGGATCCCCGTTGCCGCCCTCAGGAAGATGGGAGTGGATATAGAGCAGATGCGCATGGAGGTGGAACGCAACCTTCCGGCAGGCGGCAATACCCTCACCTTCGGCGATATCCCTTTCACCCCCCGCGCCAAAAAAGTCCTTGAATACGCCGTAGAGGAAGCGAGGCTCCTCGGACACAGCTACATAGGAAGCGAACACCTGCTCCTCGGGCTCATCCGTGAGGAAGAAGGCATCGGAGGAAAGATCCTCCGGAGCTTCGGGGCGAACCTGCTCGGCACCCGCCAGATCATCATCAATTATCTGCGCCGGGCCGCCACCCAGGTGAGCGCCAAGAAGAGCCCGACCCCCGCCCTCGATGAATTCAGCAGGGACCTCACCCAGCTGGCCAAGAGCGGCAAGCTCGATCCCGTTGTCGGACGCGAGACCGAGATAGACCGGCTCCTTCAGATACTTTCCCGCAGGACCAAGAACAACCCCGTGATCATCGGCGAGGCCGGGATCGGCAAAACAGCCATCGTGGAAGGCCTTGCACAGCGGATCGTGACCGCCGATGTGCCGGAAAACATCCTGAACCGCCGCGTGGTGTCCCTCGACCTGGGGGCGCTCATTGCGGGGACCAAATACCGCGGCCAGTTCGAAGAACGTCTCAAGATCGTCATGAAGGAGATCGTCCAGGCGGACAACATTATCCTCTTCATTGATGAACTCCACACGCTGGTCGGCGCCGGAGCTGCCGAAGGCTCCATCGACGCGTCGAGCATGCTCAAGCCCGCACTGGCGCGGGGCGAGATCCAGTGCATCGGTGCAACGACCCTCGATGAATTCAGGAAACACATCGAAAAGGACGGCGCGCTGAAGCGGCGCTTCCAGCCCATCTACGTACAGCCCCCGTCCGTTGACGAAACGATCAACATCATCAAGGGTCTCCGTCCGAAATATGAGGCGCACCACAAGATCAAGATCACCGATGAAGCCATCGTGACCGCATCGCGGCTCTCCGACCGCTACATCACCGACCGGTTCCTGCCGGACAAGGCCATCGACATCATCGACGAGGCGGGAGCGCGGGCAAAACTGAACCGGTACACGTACCCTGCCGAGGTCAAAACCATCGAGAAGAAACTGAAGAAACTCGAGCAGGAGAAGGCTCTGTTCTCGCGGATCAAGGATTATGTCAAGGTTGAGTCCATTCACGAAGAAGAAGACCGCCTGCGGGAGACCCTGGACGGCATCCACCGAGACTGGAGGGATGCTCAGGAGAAGAACGTGCCGGTCATTGCGGAAGATGAGGTGGCGGTCGTGGTATCCCATATCACGGGCGTCCCCCTCGCGCGGCTTGAAGAGAAAGAGGCGTCGCGCCTCCTCAGGATGGAGGAAGAGATCCATAAGCGGATCGTTGGTCAGGACGAGGCCATAACGGCGGTATCGCGCGCGATCCGGCGCTCACGGGTGGGGCTGAAAGCGCGGAAGCAGCCCATCGGGTCCTTCATCTTCCTCGGACCGACGGGCGTCGGCAAGACCGAACTCGCCCGATCGCTCGCGGTGTTCCTCTTCGACAGCGAGGATGCCCTCATCCGCGTTGACATGTCGGAGTACATGGAGAAGTTCAGCTCATCACGGCTCGTGGGCGCGCCTCCGGGATACGTTGGATATGACGAAGGCGGTCAGCTCACTGAAAAGATCAGACGGAGACCCTACTCCGTTGTCCTTTTCGACGAGATCGAAAAGGCTCACCCCGACGTCTTCAACATGCTCTTGCAGGTACTGGACGATGGTTTTTTGACCGACAGCTACGGCAGGAGGGTGGACTTCAAGAACACCATCATCATCATGACGTCCAACCTCGGCGCGCGGATGATCGATAAGGATACGACCCTTGGTTTCCAGCAGGACACTCAGAAGACGCAATACGATAAGATGAAAGAGAACGTGCTGTCTGAACTCAAGCGGGCCTTCAACCCCGAGTTTTTGAACAGGATCGACGATGTCGTGGTTTTTCATCCCCTTACCCGGGAACACCTGCTCCGGATCGTCGACGTGCTCATCAAGGAACTCAATGCGCAGATCCTGGAAAGCCAGGGTATCGGACTGGAGGTCACGCAGGACGTAAAAGAGTGGCTCATCCAGGAGAACTATCAGCCGACATACGGCGCCAGACCCATGCGGCGCGCCGTTCAGAAATTTATCGCCGATCCGCTCTCCGAGGAAATCCTTCGAGGCAGGTTCAAAGACATTCAGAAGGTGGTCGTATCGCTCAAGAACAATGCTGTGGAGTTCCAGGAAGAAGAGACGGGCGTGCTCGCGAAAGTCTGATAGGCGCCCCCTGTTCCTGCACGACGCTCGGAAAACTCATTTCACCGTTTCCCTCTGCTGCATCACGGTCACGAACCAGTAAAGAATCTTCAGGCCCGGCCCCGGCAGCGCTTGAGAGAATGATTACTGTTTTGCATCCGGCCTTTTAAACAGTTTTTTGGTCAGTGTTGCGGGCAGCATGCCGGTATCGCTGATCATGAAGGCGACGCACAACTCTCCGCCCTGTTTTACGAGCGCCGTAGCCTCTTCGATCTCCGAGAAGGAAAGCACCTTGCCCGACACCGTTGTCGTTTGAATCGCAATAAGCGCCCTGCATGGATCCTTCACCGTCGAAAAGGCGGCCTGCGCCGTCCGCGCAATCATCTCCATGCTCTTTTTGTACGTGAGGCCCTGGCGCTCCCTGATGTCCCGGTGGGGAATGGCTATCCAGTAGACATCAACGCCGAGCCTTCTGAACTCATTCATGTCGTAGGCATACTTCGTAAGAGCGTCGAGAGGGCTCGCAAGCCCGTCCTCATGAAGCGGTATGCCGAATTTGATATCGGGGTTGACGCTCTTTCCGGCTTTCATGAGGGCCTCGAGCACGCCCACCAGCCGTTCCTTCTTGATTTCCGCCCACTCTTTGAATCCTTCCCCATATTCCAGGATCCGGGGGCCGTTCTCTCCGCTCCCGACGCGGGCGATGGCCCTCCCGGGAACGAGTGCGGCGTTGTAGCGATTCTTGTAGTCCTCCAGCGCGTTGCTCTGCATACCTTCCGTTTCACTATAATAAAAATCTTCTCCGAGAAGGATGCCGTCAATGGAGTAGGATGCGAGGTCCTTGAACAATGCCGACAGATAGGCCACGACCTCCTGATTGAACAGGTTCAACCGGCCGGTCGGCTGGATCGTCCCGCTCTGGAGATCATACCGCATATCTTCCCAGCTCGGGTGGTCTGCTAATACGGTGGGAATATTCCGAACAGGCAGGATAAAATATATCCTGAGCCCCGCCTGGTGTGCGAGATAGACAATGTTCGGGTAATAATCCTTGTCAGGCACGGCTCCGCCCTTGTGCGGTCCGATGACAACGGTATTGGCGCCCCCGTCCCTGATCCGGAAAAAAAACTTCTCAAGAACAGCGTAATCACCGGGAATGGTTTTGAGCAGAAAAGCGTTTAGGGGGACCGCCGGCGACTGTGCATGCACGGGAACCGCATGAAAGGGAACCAGGACAAAAGCAGCCGCCGCCAGGAATGCGGCCGTGAGAATCAGGCTTTTCTTCATA
The DNA here is from genome assembly GCA_919901555.1 of Nitrospiria bacterium. Lineage (GTDB taxonomy): Bacteria > Nitrospirota > UBA9217 > UBA9217 > UBA9217 > CAKKPG01. Next base: position 5,116 of record CAKKPG010000078.1, read on the forward strand.
ATGCCCTCCCCGGACACTGAAAATAACAAGCTCCGCGGTCGCGACATTGCTGCCCGCGGAACCGCGGTGACCACGCCCTGTTTTCCGTCATCGGACCATTGTCATTCATCGCTCTCCTCCGTTCACGCCAACGTTTCCGCCAGTCTCCGCGCAGCTTTGACAGCCTCGAGCGGAGAACCGCCGCCGTCGGGTATGTCATACAGTTCTTGAGATGCCGCTCTCCTTAAGATCGGCACGCCTCTGATGCTCCGCATTTTTTTAAGTGAAGCGTGGGTTGAAACGGCGTAGGTGCGCGGAACCGGTGTGTGCAGCTCTGCAAGCACGATATTCGGCTTCAAGAACGGTATTACCCACCCCACCTGCTTCACGAGACGTTCCGTTATCCCCTGCTCAGGGAGAACGGACGGGAACATCGCCGTAAGCGCCCGCATTCCACGGGGCGCCCGGGTTTCATCATCTCTGGCGCTGAGCGAAAGTGAGAAAAAGTCCAGCGGACGAGCATAGTCAGCGAGGCAGAGTATTTCCCGGTGCATCCCGGCGGGTATGACCTCATCCTTGAGCCCCAGAAAAAGGGCAGAACCTTGATCGACCTGGCGGGTGTTGAAAAGCACGGGAAGAGGTTCCACTTCGCCTTCCCGCGTCTTGAGGCCGACACCGCCCCTGCGGGAAAGCACGAGCTCCGGCCAGGGTTCGGAGTAGCGCACTTCACCGCCATTTTTCAGAATGAAATCGAGTATCTGATCAGCAAGTCCTTTAAGGCCGCCGTGAATGAACTGGGGCGAGGTGTCGAACAGCGTTGCCAGGGATGCAAGCGAGGCCCTCTCTGCCGGCTGATGAAGAAAATAGAGCGCCGGGATCTGGAAAAACGCGGTTAATTCGGAGCTGAAGCCGTATCGCCCGAGAAAGCCGCCTGCGTGCCGGTTCCGGGCAAGCAAAGCGTAAAGCCGGCTCCTGGAAATCTGCTCGGAAACCTTCCGGATGTTCCGGAAAAACCTGGACAGCCGGTCGATCTCGCGCGGGAACTCACGCCGCAGTTCTTCCAGTGTTTCGGAGTGCTCCGGATAAATATTGATCCGACGGTCGGGCAGCACCACCTGGTAGCAGGGAGAAATCACCGAGGTGCTGTGTGCAATTCCGAGGTCTGCGCATAGTTCCTGAAGAGCGCCCCTGCGCTCAAAGCCCAGAGACAGGTTCGGCCCCGTCAAAAAACGGAATTCCTTTCGTTGAACATCGGACAACTCGCCGCCGACCTGGTCGGCAGGATCCATGAGGATAACCTTTTTTCGCCTTTTTGCCAGCAGTGCGGCCGTAGTAAGCCCGCCGAGACCGGCCCCAATTATCGCTATATCATACTTCGGCACCCTTATCCTCCATGACGGCAAACCTCATCAGTTGCACGAACGTCCTGACCTGTTCGCTGAACTGTTCGACGGAGACACCCGGCCATTCCGGCTGCGCCGACCCTCAGCGGCGTCCGGCAGCTCTGAAATAAAAAAGGAAATAGGCTCTAACCGAGAAATTATCCTATTTCCTTCTGTTCTCTCCATGCAGGCTATTTGCCGTCGCGATTATTTCATCCCGGCCTTTGTTTTTTCCTTCATCGCTTCTTTGCGCGAAAGGCGAATCTTGCCCTGACGGTCGATCTCGAGAACCTTCACGAGGACCTCGTCCCCTTCCTTGAGCTCGTCCGTTACTTTCTCGATCCGCTGGTCGGAGATCTGGGAGATGTGGAGCAGCCCGTCAGTGCCGGGGAAAATTTCCACAAAGGCGCCGAAGTCCATGATCTTTCTGACCTTGCCCATATAGAGCTTGCCGACCTCTGCGTCCTGCACGATGCCCCGGATGATCTCCTTGGCCTTGTTCGCCGCGGCCTCATCGGACGATGCGATGTTGATCACGCCGCTGTCTTCGATGTCGATCTTGGCGCCCGTCTGCTCCACGATGCTGCGGATCACCTTGCCTCCGCTCCCGATCACGTCCTTGATCTTGTCAGGGTTGATCTGCATGGTGATGATCCTGGGCGCAAAGGGGTTCAGGTCCTTCCGCGGCGCCGCCAGCGTTTCGAGCATCTTGCCGAGGATGTGCAAACGCCCCTCTTTTGCCTGCTGAAGGGCCGTCCGCATGACGTCGATCGTGATGCCTTCGATCTTCATGTCCATCTGGAGCGCGGTGATCCCCTTGCTCGTTCCGGTGACCTTGAAATCCATGTCCCCGAGGTGGTCTTCGAGGCCGAGGATGTCGGAGAGCACGATCACCTTGTCGCCTTCCTTGATGAGCCCCATGGCGATGCCCGCCACCGGCGCCTTGATAGGCACGCCGGCATCCATGAGCGCCAGCGTCCCGCCGCAGACCGTGGCCATGGACGAAGATCCGTTGGATTCAAGGATGTCCGATACGATCCTGATGGTGTAGGGGAACTCCAGCTTGGACGGGACCATCGCTTTCAGCGCGCGCTCTGCAAGCGCACCGTGGCCGACTTCCCGCCTGCCCGGCCCGCGCAAGGGCTTGGTCTCGCCCACGCTGAAGGGGGGGAAGTTGTAGTGGAGCATGAACGTCTTGTAGTACTCTCCTTCCAGCGCGTCGATCCGCTGCTCGTCTTCCGATGTCCCGAGGGTGGTCACGACCAGGGCCTGCGTCTCGCCCCGGGTAAAGAGCGCTGAGCCGTGCGTTCGCGGGAGGAACCCAACGGTCGAGCTGATCGGCCGGATCTGGTCCGGTTTTCTGCCGTCGGCGCGGACGTTCTTTTCGAGAATGATCTTGCGCACTTCGTCTTTTTCGATATTAAAAAAGATCGTTGATATCTGGCGGCCCCTCAAGGGGTCGTCGTTCTTGAGTTTCTGTTTGATCTCATCGAGCAGTGCATCGAGCGTCTTCTGACGTTCCATCTTGTTCGGGATGATGGTGGCGGTCCGAAGCTGATCCATGGCCAGTGCAGCCACCTGCCCGGCAAGCTCCCTGTCGATCTCCACGGCCTTCACGGGCCGTTTGGGCTTTCCAACCTTGGAGGCGAGTTCGTTCTGGAGCGCCACGATCTTCTTGATCTCGCGGTGGGCGGTCTCAAGGGCCTCGAGCATCTGGTCCTCGTTCAGTTCGCTCGCGCCGCCCTCGACCATCATGATGGCGTCGGCGGTGCCTGCAACGACCAGGTTCAGGCCGGTGGTTTCGAGCTCCTTCAGGCCGGGATTGATGATGAACGCGCCGTTGACAAACCCTATCCTTACGGCGCCGATGGGGCCTTTAAAGGGAATATCGGATATCGCCAGCGCGGCCGACGACGAGACCATCCCCATAAGGTCCATCGAGCTTTCATCGCCGATGGAGAGCACCGAAGCGATGATCTGCGTGTCGTAATAGTATCCGTCCGGGAACAACGGCCGGATCGGCCGGTCGATGAGCCGGGACGTCAATATCTCTTTTTCGCTCTGCCGTCCCTCGCGTCTGAAAAATCCGCCCGGGATCCTGCCGGCAGCGTAAGCCTTTTCCTGATAGTCCACGGTCAGCGGGAGAAAATCGACGTTTTCCCGTTCGACCTTCGAGGCAACGGCCGTTGACAGGACTACGGTATCGCCATACCTGGCAACGACGGCGCCGCCGGCCTGTTTGGCCATGACCCCTGTTTCCAGTATAAGACGCCTGCCGCCTACTTCTGCTTCAACTATTGATACGGTGCTTGACACTTCAACCTCACTCTTTCTCGATGAGTCCAAGCCGCACACGTCAGGAGAACCCTGTAAAATCCGTCCTGTGCGGCACTGTTCTTCGATGTTCTGCCGTAGTAAGCTATTTGCGCAATCCAAGCCGGTCAATGACCTGCCGGTAGCGATCCAAATCGTTCACCTTGAGGTATTCCAGATGACGTCGGCGCTGACCGACCATTTTCAGGAGTCCTCTCCGCGAATGCGTATCCTGTTTATGCGTCTGCAGGTGCTCGGTCAGGTGATTGATACGGCCGCTGAGGAGCGCGATCTGGACCTCGGGAGAACCCGTGTCCGACTCATGCCTGCGATAGGCGCCGATAAGGCTTGTTTTCTGCCCCTTATCCATGCAATTTTCCTCCTTTCTGCGTAATTTCCAAAAATCAAGCTAAACTATCATATTTTCAGGACGTTGTAAAGCTTTTTATTCTGAGAACCGATCATTCTTACAAAACGACCTCCGGCCTGAGCATCCCCCCTTCGGCCCTCGCGATTGCCAGGAGATTGCCCGATGGATCGTGCACGCGGATTCTCCCTCCCCGGCCGGGTGCAGCCACGGCAAAAGCAACGGGGTTTCCGTGGCGGACCCGTTCGGCGTCCCCTTCGTTCACCGTCGCCGCGGGAAAATCTGCAAGCGCCTCATCAAGAGGGATCAGGGCTTTTTCCACGCCCTGCCCTGCCAGGCGTTCCAGTGACAGGGCGTTCTCCACCGAAAAACGGCCGGAACGCGTCCTGATAAGGCTCGAAAGGTGCGCTCCCATTCCGAGGGACTCACCGATGTCGGCGCACAAAGACCGGATGTAGGTCCCTTTGGAACACCTGACTCGCAATCGGACGAAGGGGTCATCGTAGGCTGCGAGGTCGATACGGTAGATGGTCACCCGTCGGGGCGCCAGCACTGCCGCCGTCCCCCGGCGCGCCAGCTTATACGACGGTATCCCGCCGACTTTTATCGCCGAGAACAGCGGTGGCTGCTGCATGATCTCGCCCTTGAACAGCGCCAGAGCGTCAATGATGTCCTGTTGACGGGGGGGCGTATACTGTTTCGTTTCAAGAACGCGGCCCTCAGCATCGAGGGTGTCCGTTGTCACGCCGAGGCGCATCACGGCATCGTATTCTTTTTCACCCGCCTCGAGGTACTGTGCGATCCTCGTCGCCCCGCCCACACAGAGCACAAGGACCCCTGTCGCCAGGGGATCGAGCGTCCCGGTGTGGCCGACGCGTTTTTCCTGCGCGATGCGACGGACCTTCTGGACCACGTCGTGGGACGTCATACCCGACGGCTTGTTGATGTTCAAAACTCCATGCATGGTAATGACGACCTATGAATTCCGCGGGGGCTGAAGCGAGCTCGAAACCGCCCCGAGCACCGTGCCGATGATCTCAGCAGCGGTCCCTTCGACAACGCAACCGGCGGCATTCTTATGGCCGCCGCCGCCGAACTTTGTTGCTACCACAGCGACGTCGGCCCTGCCCTTGGAGCGGAAACTCACCTTATACTGGGCCGGCGCCGTCTGCCTGAACAGGACGGCCACTTCCACGCCCTTCACGGAGCGCACAAAATTGATGAAGTTCTCCGTGTCCTCGGCGGACGTGCCGCTGGCCCGGTAGAGCTCGTCGGTGATCACCACCCAGGCGATCCGGCCGTCCTCGCTCCGCGCCATGTCGGACAGGACCTGTCCCAGGAACTTTATCCGTTTATAGGAGAACGATTCGTAGACGTTCTCCGTGACAAGCCAGGGGTCTGCCCCGGCGTCGAGAAGGTCGGCTGATATGCGCATGCACTTTGCTGTCGTGTTCGAATACCGGTACGAGCCCGTATCGGTGAAGATGGCGGTGTAGAGGCAGAGGGCAATCTCCCGGTCAAGGGAAACGCCGAGGAGGGTGGCCATCGTATAGATCATTTCTCCCGTGGCCGAGGCGTCGAGGTCGAGCCACGTGAGCGGCCATATCCGGGAGTTCGTCATGTGGTGGTCCACATTGATCAGCGTTTTCGCCGGGTAACCATCATCGAAAAGGCCGGTACGGGGAGGATCGGAATCCAGGACCACGAGCGCATCATAGGCGCCCTGCACCGGCCTCCCGGTCTTCACTCTGTTCGCCTGGGGCAGGAAGCGGTAGATCTCCGGCACGGGATCGAGGTTGTGCGCCGTGACCTTCTTTCCCAGCTTTTCCAGGGCGACCATGAGCCCGAGCTGGGAACCGAGGGCGTCCCCGTCGGGGTTCTTGTGGACGGAGATAAGAACCGTCCCGGCTTTCTTCAGCGCGGTGACGATGTCCGAAAGAGAATCATTCATCCCCTGAAGGCTTCTCCTCTTTTTTGATCGTCTCGAGGATTTCCATGATATGCGCTCCCCGCTCCGCAGTATCGTCGAGCCGGAACAGGATCTCAGGCATGATCCTCAACCGCATACGCCTGGCCAGCTCCGACCGGATGAACGCCGAGGCGCTCTGCAGACCTTTGAGCGTTGCCGTCTTATCTTCCCCATAGATGCTTACAAATACCTTGGCGTTTCTCAGGTCATCGGAAACTTCCACTTCCGTCACGGTCACGAAGCCGATCCTCGGGTCCTTCACTTTGCGCATGAGAATTTCGGCGATCTCATGCAGCATCTGGTCGCTCACGCGATCCGCTCTTTTATATGTCGGTTTGGACATGACGTTATCGGCTCATGGGGCATGGAGCATAGGACAGAGAGGATGACGTTTTGCCTTTTGCTCTTTGCCCTTTGCGTTCTGTTCTTTAAAATATCTCAATGTGATAATCGAGCAGGTTGAGTTCAGGCACTGCGCGGACCATGTTGAGCACATGGTCCAGTGTCTGGTTCAGGTGGGATCGGTCGTTGCTCACCGCGGCCACTGCCAAGGACGCTTTCTGCCATAGATCGTTGTCGTCCACTTCCGACACGGACACATTGAATGAGCGCCGTATGCGATCTTTCAGGCTGCGCAGGGACTGACGCTTCGTCTTCAGGGACCCGCTCTCCGGGATATGCATTTCGATGGTGCAGACTCCGATGAACATAAGCAACCGCAAATCCCAAACAAAAATCAGCCGCGAAGTGGCTCTAAGGCACAAAGTCTGATGAATGCAAAATGCAGAGTGCAAAATGCAAAAG
>CAKKPG010000079.1 GCA_919901555.1 Nitrospiria bacterium
CGGGGCCATGATCCTGTCCCTGGCCCTCCGTTACATCAGCCGGTATTTTGTGTAGGAGCGCTCCTACACCTGAAAGAACCGCTGTGGTTTGCTACGCTACGGGTACAACCCTTCCTGTACGGCGCCGGATATCCGCGGGTTTCTTCCGGGCTTTCCCCTGATCTGATGAAAAAACAAAAAGCAGCGGGACGCCCGGAAGTCATAACGACTTACCGACCGACCGCTGCCATATCTTCCCGAAATGCAACGCTTATGCGAGGAAAACCTCGCAGCTCACTGCCTTTTCGTTGATACGCTGGACACAAGCTGCTGACTGATTCGCTGCCCCACCTGGTCCCGCAGCTCGAAGAGATCGTTCACATTGCCGCCCACTTTCTCGACGAGAACGTTTTCACTCGTTGCAACCTGCAGGATTCGACAGTTGATCTCCACATGGTCTCCGAGGATCTCGACGGCGCCGATGGCCACGTACTTGGCGCCGAGCACTTTCCCGATTGCCTGGGCCGTGGAATTATCAACAATGCCCGTCATCCCCAGCTTCATCTCCTGAAGCGCCTTGTCCATCTGCGCGCGCTCGATGACTTTGACTGTCTGCGATCTGACCAGGTGATAGGTCAAGTTCTCTGAAAAGCCCTGGCTGAGCTGGTTGAACTTGGCGTCCGAGCTGAGCACCACGAAGGGGAGAACGGCGAAGCTGTCCCCCCTCCTGATAGGCGTTTCGCTCAGCCGCCTCTCCACGGTAAAGGACGAGGTTGATTCTTTGCCCGGGGCGGGCAGAGACTCTTTGAAGGCGGTGCCGCCGGAAGACCGCGCAGCAACATCGCACATCGGGCTGACCATATACGTCTTCGGCTCCGTCTTCCAGGCGCCTCCGATCAACATGTCGAGGGGGATCGTGATGATCCCGAAATCAATAAGGATGCCGAGCAGTGAAGTCGCATCAAATTTCTCGCCTGTCTGGATCGTCGTATCCTGGCAGCCTGGTTTTTTTGCCAGTATAAAATGCGGCTTGCCGCGTTTCACGGTCACGATGGCGGTGCCTTTCCCGGCCGGATTGCCGTCCACATAAAGCTCGGCATTCGGCGTCATGCTCGTTATATTGATCGTGTCGCTGGTTCCATTGATCATGCTCGCACAGCCGGAAAATGAAAAAACAAAAATAATCAGCGTAAGTAAAGCGGTTGCCCTCATGAGAATTAGCCTCCTTATTGTGCCGTGGCACACATTGGATTTACCATATACGATTTAGGTTCTGTTTTCCATGCGCCGCCTATCATCATGTCAAGCGGTATCGATATAATGCCGAAATCTATCAGGATGCCCAACAGCGAGGCAGGATCAAACTTTTCTCCCGTCTGGAGTGTTATATCCTGGCAGCCCTCCTTTTTCGCCGTCAGAAAGTGCGGCTTGCCGCGCTTAACGGTAACCATTGCCGAACCCCGCCCGCTCGGGTTGCCGTCAACATAAAGGTCTGCATCCGGCATTGTGGAGGTGATACTAATGGTATCGCTCGTCCCGTTTATGATGCTTGCGCATCCGGAGAATGAAAAAACAAACAGAACCAATGTAAGTACGGCAGATAGCTTCATGGGACCCTCCGCTTAACACTCCAGTGATTTAAAATATTATCTATACGTCGGCTGCATGAGTAAGGTTTCAGAAACAAATGTAGATTAAATGCTTAATATTGTCAAGATATCTTTATCTTTTT
>CAKKPG010000080.1 GCA_919901555.1 Nitrospiria bacterium
GAAGAGATGATGCCCTACCTCACGACAAGGTTCGGCAATCCTTCGAGCACGCACAGCTTCGGCGTCGAATGCCGGGCCGGCATCGGGCAGGCGCGGGAGCGCATGGCGAACATTCTCGGGTGCGAGGCGTCGGAGATCATCTTCACGAGCGGCGCCACCGAGTCGAACAACATGGTGATCAAGGGGCTTGCCAAGGCAACAGGAAAAGGCAGGCATTTCATCACCTCGCAGATCGAGCACCCGGCGGTGCTGGAGCCCTGCCGACACATCGAGCAGTTCGGATATTCCGTTACCTATCTGCCCGTTGACCGCTACGGCATGGTAGATCCTGATGACCTCGCAAAGGACATCAGGGCCGAGACCGTCCTTGTCACGATCATGCACTCGAACAACGAAGTGGGGACCATCCAGGATATAGCAGCGCTCAGCAAGATCGCCGCATCACGCGGTGTGCTGTTTCACACCGACGCTGCTCAGAGCGTGGGCAAGGTACCGTGCAGAGTGGATGAGCTGGGCGTGGATTTTCTCACCATAGCGGGCCACAAGTTCCATGCCCCGAAAGGCGTGGGCGCCTTGTACTTCAAACAGGGGAGAAAGCTCCCGCCATTTCTCCATGGCGCAGGGCATGAGCGGGGCCTGCGGCCGGGCACGGAGAACCTGGCGAGCATCGTGGGACTCGGCGCGGCGTGCGAAGTTGCCATACCTCTTTTGGATACCGAAGGACCTCGGCAGCAAAAGCTTGGCCGGCGGCTGTTCGATGGGCTGAAGAAGGCCGGGTTAAACGTGCATCTGAACGGACATCCCGAGAAGAAACTGCCGAACACGTGGAGCATCAGCTTCGAAGGACATGACGCCCTTGAAGTGATGGAAGCACTGGGGCGGGACATAGCGGTGTCTCCCGGCGCGGCGTGTCACGGAGACGCGGTTACACCTTCGCACGTGCTCACGGCCATGGGTACTGACCCGGCGCTCGCGCGGGGCGCGATACGGTTCAGCCTTGGCAGGGAGACGGGGGACGCGGACATTGATTACGTCATACAATTACTGAAAGAGAAAATGGGAAAGACATAAAATGCATTTGCTTTTGTTTGTTCGGATTTAGATATTCGGTTGCGGGATTGGTTAAAGTTTATGCCGACTAAAACGATACTGATCGTCGACGACGAAGAGAGCATCCGCAAGTCCCTCGCCGGGATCCTGGGAGACGAAGGATACGAGGTCGTGGCCGCGCCTTCGGGACGAGACGGGCTCGATGTGCTCAGTGAGGCGCAGCCTGCCCTGGCCCTCCTCGATATCGCCATGCCCGAGATGGACGGCATCGAGACGCTCAAGCGCTTCAAGGAGGTCAGGCCCGAGATGCAGGTCATCATGATCACGGGCCACGGGACCATCGAGACGGCGGTCAAGACCACCAAGATGGGCGCCTATGACTTCATCGAGAAGCCCCTCTCTCTTGAACGCGTGTCCCTGGCGGTGAAGCACGGCCTCGAGGAGTACCGGCTGCGTGAAGAGAACGAGTCTCTCAAGCGGAGCATCGCGAAACGCTACGAGATCGTAGGGGAGAGCGCGCGGATCAAGGCGCTCAGGCGCCAGATCGCCCTGGCCGGCCCGACGAACGGATGGGTGCTTATCCACGGGGAGAGCGGTACGGGCAAGGAGCTGGTGGCGCGCGCCATCCACAAGGCGAGCAAGCGGGCGGCGGGACCGTTCGTGGAAGTGAACTGCGCGGCCATTCCCCAGGAACTCATAGAAAGCGAGCTTTTCGGCCACGAGCGCGGCGCCTTCACGGGCGCAACGTCCATGAAGCGCGGCAAGTTCGAGCTTGCCGACCGCGGCACCATCTTTCTCGACGAGATCGGCGACATGAGTCTGGCAACGCAGGCAAAAGTGCTCCGCGTGCTCGAGGGGCAGGAGTTCCAGCGCGTGGGCGGCACGCGGACCCTCAAGACCGATGTGCGGGTGGTCGCCGCATCCAATAAGAACCTTGAGGAGGAGATCAAGCGAGGCAGCTTCCGCGAGGACCTGTACTACCGGCTGAACGTGGTCCCTCTGGAGGCGCCGCCGCTGCGCGCGCGGCGGGAGGACATCCCCCTGCTGGTCCGCCATTTTCTCCGGGAGTTCTCGAACGAATACGGACAGAAGGCGAAGACCATTGAGGACGCCGCCCTCGACCTGTTCGTGCAGTACGCCTGGCCCGGCAACGTGCGCGAGCTCCGGAACTTCATCGAGCGCCTGATCATCATGACGCCCGGGCCGACGATCACCCGCCACGAGGTCCCGCCGCCCGTCAACAGGATTATTCCCGAGCAGACGACGGAGAATGGGCGGCAGACGACTGCTCCGCGACCGGATTATGCTACTCTGAAGCGCGCCCGCGCCGCCTTCGAGCGGGAGTTCATCATCCTGAAGCTCAAGGAGCACGGGGGCAACGTGAGCAAGACCGCCGATGCCATCGGCGTGGAACGGAGCAACCTGCACCGGAAGATCAAGGCCCTGGGGATAGAG
>CAKKPG010000081.1:0-1736 GCA_919901555.1 Nitrospiria bacterium
ATCTGCGTGAACAAGTGCGCCTTCTGCGCTTTTTATCGCGAGGCAGATAGCACGGAGGCCTATGTCCTCACGAAAGATGAAATATTCAATAAGATCGAGGAAACCCTTGCCCAGGGAGGCACGCAGATCCTCATGCAGGGCGGCGTGCACCCTGACCTAAGCATCACTTATTTTGAAGACCTCTTCACGTCCATCAAGTCGCGGTTTACCATCCAGATCCATTCACTCTCGCCCGCGGAAATCTCTTTCATCGCAAAGAAGGAGAACATCACCATTCCAACTGCGCTCCTGCGCCTGAAAGCTTCGGGTCTGGATTCCATCCCGGGAGGAGGAGCGGAGATACTCGTTGACCGCGTGAGAAAAAAAGTGAGTCCCAGCAAGATCCGGTGGCGTCAATGGGCCGGCGTCATGAAGGAGGCCCATAAGCTCGGCATGCCGACCACGGCGACGATGATGTTCGGAAGTCTGGAAACGCAAAAAGAGCTCATTGAACATCTGGTAAGGCTCCGGGACATCCAGGACGAGACCCATGGATTCACCGCGTTCATCCCCTGGACCTACCAGCCGGGCAATACAAAGCTGGGAGGACGCTCCGCAACCGCCGTGGAATACCTGAAGACCCTCGCTCTCTCGCGCATCATGCTCGATAATTTCCCGAACATCCAGGCGTCGTGGGTCACCCAGGGGGCGAAGATCGCCCAGGTAGCGTTGGAATTCGGGGCAAACGACTTCGGCAGTATCATGATCGAGGAAAATGTTGTCGCTGCGGCGGGTATTACTTTCAGAATGACAAGGCAGGAAATCGTAAATCTCATTAAAGACGCGGGTTATACACCTGCTCAACGAGATACGCGGTACAACATTCTAAAAATGAAACTATAAATTAACTTGTAATTCCCTGTAGCAAGAGCTGCCTCCCCCTTGCTCCCCTCCCATCATAGAGATTTGATGGGTGAAATCACCACTTGCGAACATATTCCGTCTCTCTCATTTTTGCATCAAGCAAACGTTACTGCAACATCAATCAATTCGCATACTAAAAAACTTCGATAAACTAAAGGCTTATCATCCCTTTACACAAATGATGTGGACAACCTGTTATTAAGTCTGTGGAAACTTTTTTTTGAAGCGCTCTCTTCGCAAGGAAAATGCAAATTGCACAAAATAAAGGCACATAAAGTGTAAATAAATTCAGTAGTTACCGGAAAAAACGCCAATTGTTTCGTTTTCCGTGACTTCTGCAATTCTGACGGGAATTTCTTTCCCGCTCTGTGACTGTTGTGCCCCGGAAACCTTTACACGAATGTAATTATCCGTCAGTCCCGTGGGGCTGTCCGTTTCCCTGTCAGGTTTATCTTCGATCACAACGTTAAGCTCTGAACCCAGAAAGGCCCTCCGGAAGTGAAAATTCTTTTTGCGGCCAAGGGCGCGCAGCACGCTGCTCCGCTCTTTTTTTACCTGTTCAGGCGCCTGTTCCGGCATTGTTGCAGCCGGAGTTCCAGGACGCGGTGAATAACTGAATACATGGAGATGGGTAAGGGGGGAGTTTTCTATGAGCCTGACAGTGTTGTTGAACTCTCCGTCCCCTTCGCCGGGAAAACCGATCATCACGTCGGCGCCGAGCGCTGTTCCGGGAACGGTGCGGGTGATGTCTTCGACCAGCTCCACGTAAAAACGGGACGTGTAATCCCGTTTCATCGCCTTGAGGATGGAATCGTCGCCGCTTTGGAGAGGAA
>CAKKPG010000081.1:1836-3682 GCA_919901555.1 Nitrospiria bacterium
TCAGGGAGAACGCTCCTTGACCGGCCTCTGGCAAAAGGCACGATGCAATAGGAACATTGGTTGTCGCATCCGTCCTGGATTTTTAAAAAACCGCGCGTCCTGCTGCGCACAGCCGTCGCCTGGCCCTGCGACCGGGATGCTTCAGCAGAAGGCAGGCCCGTGGATTTCAGGAGATAATCGGCGAGCTTCTCTTTACCGCTGTTGCCGATGACCGCGTCCACGCCGGGGATGTTCCTGAGCTCCTCAGGACGCGTTTCAGCATAACAGCCCGTGACCACGATCCGGGCCCCCTGGCCACGCTTTACCGCCGACCGGATCGCCTGGCGGCACTGGTAATCGCTCTTCGCCGTGACCGAACAGGTGTTGATAACGTACACGTCCGCTTCGTCGTCAAAGGGCACTACGGCATTCCCCGAAGCAGCGAGCGTCCGGCCCATGAGGTCCGTCTCGTACTGGTTGATCTTGCACCCGAATGTCGTAAAAGCTACACGCATGGCTCGCCTGAGAAGGAATTGGGACCAGCGGATGTGATGCGGACCGATAGGAGCGATCCGATGGGGGCATCGTTGCCGTGAAAATTGACGGCTTTGTTTCCCCGCGTTCTGCCGGTGAGCTTTCCGCCTTTTTTGCTCTGTCCTTCCACAAGCACTTCCTGGACAGTGCCCACAAGCCGGCTGTTTTTTTTGAGCGTTATATCACGCTGAAGCGACAATACCCGCTCGAGCCGCGCCTCCTTGACGTTCTCAGGAAGATGACCGGTCAATGTGAGCGCTGCGGTATTCGGACGCTGTGAATATTTAAAGGCAAAGATGTTGTCATATTCCACACCGCCCAAAAGACCCATGGTCATCTCGAAATCGTCTTCCGTCTCCCCGGGAAAACCGACGATCACGTCGGTCGTCAAAGCGATGCCGGGAACGGCGCTTTTCAGTTTTTTGACTTTTTCCCGGTACTCCGACGACGTGTAGCGCCTGTTCATGGCGGCAAGGACCCTGTCCGATCCGCTCTGCACCGGGAGATGAAGCGACTCGCAGACCTTGGGAAGGTCCCTGACGGCTTCAATGAGCGCATCGGACAGATCGCGGGGGTGCGAAGTTACGAACCGGACGCGTTCGATCCCGGGAATATCGTTTATCATGCCGAGGAGCCGCGGAAAGTCGCTGCCCTCCTTCAGTCCCTTGCCGTAGGAATTGACGTTCTGGCCCAGGAGCGTCACTTCCTTAAAGCCTTTCTCTGTCAGTCCTCTTACCTCTTGTACGAGGTCCCTTGGAGGACGTGAGCGTTCCCGTCCCCGAAGGTAAGGCACAACACAGTAGGTACAGAAGTTATCGCATCCATACATGATGGACACCCAGGCTTTGAGACCGTCCGTCCGGGAGGCGGGAATGAGCTTGTGATGGTACTCAGGGTCCCCTTCGGTCTCGATCACCGGGACAGGCCGGCGCCGGTGCGCTTCGACCATCGTGAAAAGTCCGGCAATATCAGAGGGGCCCAGGACCATGTCCACGTAGGGGGCCTTGGAAAGGATCTTTTTCCCTTCCTGCTGGGCGATGCAGCCGGCAACGGCGATGGTGAGTTTGGGGTTTGCCTTCTTGAGGGTCCGGAGCCTGCCGAGCTCGCTGTAGAACTTCTGTTCGGCCTTCTCGCGGATGCTGCACGTATTCAGGATGACCATCCCGGCGTTCTCTGCAACCGACGCAGGGGCATAGCCGCGCTCTTCAAGAATGCCGGCCATCCTCTCGGAATCGTGCTCGTTCATCTGGCAGCCGAAGGTAACAATATGGAAGGACTTCATGCGAGGTATTATAGTACGCCCGGGAACGTTAGACAATACTTATTTCCCGGC
>CAKKPG010000082.1:0-2559 GCA_919901555.1 Nitrospiria bacterium
AAGCCGGACTCGAAAGAGACCGACCTTTGGGAAGTGGGGTATTTCTTCAAGGAAAAGGCCGACGGCAGCGGCTATGTCATGATGCGCAGGGAAAAAAGAAATTTGAACACCCAGGAGTCTTCACTGGAAGACGAAACGGAATACGAAATTACCGATTCAGTGGACAGCTTGCAGCTACGGTATTATTCCGGTTCCCAATCGACATCGACTGATGAACTGGGCAGCAGTTCATCGTGCGCCCGACCGACAGCAGTTGAGATGACGCTTACGCTTGCAAGCGGAAAGGTGTATCTCACCCAGGTAGATATTGTAAAGCTCCAGAACTGAATACGATGAAACGATACTTTCCTTCTTTTCATAATAATCGCGGCGTTGCGCTCCTGATCGTGCTCCTGGTCACGGCGCTTTTGATCGCGCTCATCTTCGAGTTCGCCTACGCGACGAGGGTGAGCCTGCGGGCAGCCGTCAATTTCCGCGACAGCCAGCGGGCGTACTTCCTTGCGCGGTCCGCCGTCAATGTATTCGCCAAGTATAAAGATTTGCAGGACAACATTCCCCAGGGAGAGTGGGGCGTGGTTCCCATTGTGAGCGAAGGGGACACGGAACTGAGGATACGGTGGGAAGATGAGAACGGCAAGATAACCATTGCGGACTTATCAAGCAGTAACGAGGTAACCAAGGGACGGCTGGATGGGCTGTTTGGATTTCAGGGAGTCGATGTTGCCATAAGGGACAGGATGATCGACCGGATAAAAGAGAAGGGCGCTTTCAGTCTCCTCACGGAGTTGCACGAAATTATGAGCGATGAAGAGTTCGACAAAGTGAAGGACTACTTGACTGTGTACGCATCAAAGCAAATAAATATTTACACGGCATCAGAGGTGGTGCTCAAGAGCGCAGGAGTGAGCGATTCTACAATTGTGAGTATCACTGAGGATGGGAAGAATAAGGCATACAAGAGTTTGACTGATTACAGCCCCAGCCCTAGCGCCAATGATTTTATGGCCGCACAATCCGGAACGGTATTGAAGGTGCTTGCTCACGCCACGGTCGGCGGTTACACTCGGCAGATCGAGGCGGTTATTACTCGCGGAAGCACTACTCCGCGGTATTGGAGAGTTTTGTGAAGATCGTCGGTCTTAAAATAGAGAAAGGCCTCGTGTCCGCCTCCGTCGTGAACAAGGGGTTCCGGCAAACGGAGCTTGTGGACTCTTTCTCTCAGCCCTTTGCCACCGACGCGGAGCTCGTCGAGATCCTGAAGGCGAAGTCCCTGGACTGGGCCGGCGCAAAAATCATCTCGTCCATCCCCGGACACTTTTTTACCCAGCGCACGGTGGCGTTTCCCTTTGCCGACCGCAAGCGCGTTGAAAAGGCGCTCCCCTTCGAGATCGAGGACGTGGTGCCCTTTGCCCTGGAGGACGTGGTTCTGGACCACATAACGCTCGGAAACGGAAATGCGGAAAAAGGAAAAGAAACGCCGACGCTCGGCCTGATGCTTCCCAAAGCGATTTTGCGGCAGCACCTTGACCTCCTGGCAAGCGCAGGCATCGATCCCCAGGTGATCGTACCATCCTACATCGGTCTCTATGCCGTCTTCCGGATGATGAAGGCCGAAGGCTGCTCGGCCCTTGTTTGCGGCAGGGACCTCTGCGTCGCGTGCAACGACGCCGTGCGCGGCCTGAGGAGTTTTTCCGACAGCGCGCCCACGGGCGGGCTTCGGCACACGATCCATGCGATCGAAACGGAGCATCGCGAGCGCGTCGAGAAGGCATTCCTGCTCTGCGGCGATGAGGACGCACAGGCGCAGCTCGGCGAGCTCGATATTGTTGTTGAACAGGTCGCTCCCGAACTGGGCGGTAAAAAAGCCGCTGATCCGGTGAGCCTGGGACTTGCGCTGTCGGACCAGACGAACTTCCGCACGGGAGAGTTCGCGTACCGCGCCGCTGACGAAGGAATACGCCGGAAGAAGCGCACGCTCATAATCGCCGCCGCTGCCGCTGCCGCGCTCTTTGCCGTGAACCTGGCGGTAAAGACCTATGTGGTGGAGTCGGGATACGGGAAGCTCGACCGGGAGATCAAGGAGATATACCGCCAGACCTTCCCGGATTCCCGGGCCACGGGCGATCCCCTGGAGTTGATGCGGGGGAAACTCGGCGAGGCAAAGAAAAAATTCGGCGTTCTTGGAGCGGGCGCGTCCGCCCTCGATGTGCTGCGCGCGGTGACGGACGGCATACCCAAAGAGGTGCGCGTGAGCTTCACGGAGTTCAACGTCGAGGGCGAGAGGCTGAAGCTCCAGGGCGAGGCGTCGTCCTTTGAGTCCGTGGACAAGATCAAGGCCGAAATGCTTAAGTCGCCGGTTTTCGCCGAAGTGACGGTCCTGGACACGCGCATGGGCGTGGAGAACAGGGTGAAGTTCCGGATGGATATCAAACTGAAGCAGGCGTTGTGAGTTTTTGCCACGAATTGACGCGAATGAGCGCGAATTAAAAGGACGTAGCGCCGGGGTTTAATCCCCGGCGGAAATTACGTTGCCCGTAAAGGGCAACGCTACAGTTTTTT
>CAKKPG010000082.1:2659-68958 GCA_919901555.1 Nitrospiria bacterium
GTTTAATCCCCGGCGGAAATTACGTTGCCCGTAAAGGGCAACGCTACAGTTTTTTGTTCGTGAACATTTGTGTTTACCCCGTTAGAAAATGCTGCAATTTCAAACGGGGTGAATTCGCGGCTTAATAAAGTTATGAAATTAGAATCGAGAGACAAGAAAACACTCATCATCGGCGGCATTGCGGCGGCGGTCATCCTGCTCTACTTCTTTGCGCTTTTGCCCCTGGTGGAAGACCTTTCCCGCAAGCGGGAGCGGATCCCGATAAAGGAAAAGGGCCTTGCGGAGATGCGCGTGCTGCGCCGGCAGTATATCGAGATGCAGCAGGGCCTTCAGCAGGCGCAGGCGGCGGCAACCCAGCGCGGTCCGCTCCTCACGGAGATCGAGAATATCACGAAACGGGCGAACCTGAGCAGCAAGATCGTTTCGCTCAAGCCGCAGGCGGGTGCGCAGGCCGAGGGCTTCAAGGAGAGCGTCGTCGAGATCAGGCTCGACAACGTGACGCTCTACGACGTGGTGAACTATGTCCATCTCCTCGAAAAGGCGACGCTCCGCATTCGGAAGCTTTCTTTCAAGCCCCGTTTCGACAATCCGAAACTCCTGAACACGACGATCCTCGTCTCGAGCGCAGGGTAGAAATTCCCTTGTGGAACTGTATTTTCCCCTCCCCCTGGATGGGGGAGGCTGGGTGGGGGTGAATACGGTCTTGAAGGACATAGGGAGGGTATACGTAGTGTGGAACATGCCTGATCGAGCGACACTCATTCGCCGTCTCTCCTTTGCCGCGTACTTCATCGCGGCGTTTTTCCTGTTCCTCTTCCTCCTCTTTCCCTTCGACCGGGTCAAATCGAAGCTTGAAGCGGAGATCCGGATGCGCACTCCCCTGGAGCTGAGCGTTTCCCGCGTCTCTCCTCGCTTCTTCAACCGCTTCGTGTTCCACGACGTCGTCCTTTCAGACAAGGCAGGCAAGAAGTTGTTCGAGAGTCCGAGGGTGCATACGAAGGTCTCGCTCTTCGGCTTGCTGCGCGGACTGCTCTCTCTCAATATCAGCGCCGAGGCCTACGGCGGCGAACTGTCCGTAAAGGCGCGGCAGGGACCGGGAATACAGTATCTCCTGCTCGACGCCACAGGCCTCGACGTCGGCGCCTATCCGCTGCTGAAGGACATCGGCATGCGCCTGTCGGGCAAGCTCGGCGGAAATTTCGAGATGACCGGCGATGCGGGCAAGGGAAGGCTTTGGCTCACAGGCTTGACGACGCGGGAACTGAAGATCAAAGGGTTCCCCGTGCCGGATCTCGATTTCGAGCAAGGCTGGCTGGAAGGAGAATTGAAAGCAGACCGGCTCTCGGTCAAAAAACTGGAGCTTGAAGGAAAAGACCTCAAGGTCCGTGTCACCGGAGATATGGTGCTCAACGAGCGCGGAACGCTGAACCTCATGGTGAAGCTGAAACCCTCGGAGCGGCTGGCGCGGGAGCAGGCAGGGATCGTGGGGCTGCTGAAAAATCGCGACGCCGAAGGGTTCTATCAGTTCACCCTCGGCGGGACGCTCGATATGCCGGTGCCGAGGCTGTGATTTTTTTTGCCGTGAATGAACGCGAACGGAAACGAAATTAAAACAAGGTAGCGGCGGGGTTTATCCCCGACGAGACCGCGTTGCCCGTAAAGAGCAACGCTACAGGTTTTCCCGTTTCGCGGAAATTCGCATCAATTCGCGGCTCGGGTGAATTTAGAATTTGAATAAGAACCCCGCGTACGCGCCCTGCCTTGTGACTTCGACCCAGTCGAAATTCGCTATGCCCACAGTGCCGTCGGCGAAGAATACCTTGTCCGTGCCGTCCTTCGCCTTGAGGTAGAGGTAGCGGTATCCTGCCGTGAATTCCGCCGTGTCCGTAAAATGATAAGCAAACCCGAGTGATGCCTCATATCCGAAACCCATGGTGGATTTGTGGGTGAAGCTTGGAGGGGAAAGCCTGAAATCAGTAGGATTGGTGCCCGTCCGTAGGTTCCAGTACCCTTCACCGTAGTAGTTCACATAGGGATAAAGCGAGACGGCCGCGGAGAAAGAAAAATTCTCATCGAGAGGCCGCTCATGTAGCGCACTGACCTTTAAAGCGTTCCAGTAAAAGTCATAGGTAGAATTGAGGCCGGAAATGGGGCTATACACGGGGACGGTCTGGACGCCATTCGTAATAGTCAATCTGTCCTCGTAATGGAGAAACCCGACGCCGATTCCCCATGGAGCTTTCTGGTTTCTCTCCACTCGTTCCCAGTGAGCGAGGTTGATTTCCAGAAAGCGTACATCACCGGAAATGTCCTGTGTAGATACGGACCATACGTCAACTAACGTAGGAAAAATGTCGCGGTCCGTATCTGTTCCACGGCCCCCGCTGATCGATCCGAAGCCGACAGAGGCATCGAATGACCATTCAGAATCCAGGTTTCCGCCGCCTCGTAAGACGGTAATCGGGCTGTCAATGTGCTTAAAATTGAGTTCCGACTCGGTTCTTCCGCCGGTGATTGGAAACGATATCTGCCAACTCGCTTCGCCGGACGTAAACCATTCCTGAAAACCGAAGGACCGGTCAGGCTCATACGCGCCGTACTGACTTACGGCATGAGTGGTGAAAGGATGCAAGAGAAAGAGGGAGACTGAAAAGATGACGAAAGAGAACCTGGAAACTTTCATGGAAACCTCGATAAATGCAGATAGCCGGGATGATGCCCGGCTACCTGAAGGTAAAATTTCTTTTTATTGTACACTATGGGTTACGTTAAAATCTCAGCGCCAGGCTTGCCGACGCCTGCCCTTCTTTTTCGTCGAAATCATAGGCGCCGGCAATGTCCACCCGCAGGATGAACGCTCTGATGCCGAAGCCGGCGGTGTAAACCATGTTCGAATTCGAGTCCGCAAGGTTCTTATACATGCCGCCGCGGATGCTGAAGATTTCCTTCGGCAGGGTGAATTCAACGCCCGCCGCCAGGGTCTGGTCTTCATACAATTCCGTCAGGGATTTATTCTTGGATAAATCATAGTCTGCGGAGAGCGTCAGCCTTTCGAAGGGTTTCCAGGCAATGCCGGCCCTGTACTGGGGCTTCAGCTCTATTTCTCCAGACAGGAAGACTTCGGTCACTGCCGCGCCAGTGTCGACGGCAAAGAGGCCCTGGATCGGAAACGATGGGGAATTGAGATACCGACCGACGAGTCCCAGGTTGAGGCTTTTCATCGGCTTGAACAGAATTCCCGCGTCTATAGACCCCTTGCTGCTCCGGGTTTCGCTGGCGTCGAGATTGTCGATGAAGGTGCTGAAGTCGCCTGTGGTAATAGACTGAGAATGGACGAAGGTGCTGGCCTGGATCATCTTGGCGTTTGCGCCGATGAAAAACTGCTCTCCGATTGCCGTGGAGAAGGTCACTGCAGGCTCGGCGGCCGCGATGCCGATCCCCGTGATTTCCGTATTGTTATTGGTAATAGAATCGGGAGGCAGCAGGATGCTTGTGTTCGTGTTATAAGTGTCCACCATGGGATAGAGCTCGGCGTAGGCGATCCCGAGCGCGCTCACGGCAATAGTAGAGCGCCCGAAGGGAATCGACACGAGCACTCCTGCCGACGCGTCGATATCGGTAGTTGAATTCGGTTTGTCGAGGTCGAGAATAAGCTGTCGGAGCTCAGTAAGTGCCGTCGAATCTCCTGTCTGGGCGAGGGCATAGATGGCATTGATCCTGTCCCAGGTATTGCTCAGGTCCATATGGTCTCTGATCGCCGCGCTTACCGGTAGCCGTATTTCAAACTTCTTGAAGTCCGCAAGGGCCGCCGGGTTCCAGTAGACGGCCGTGGAGTCATTGACCGCTGCGACGGACGCGCCGCCCATGCCGAGGGCGCGCGGGCCTACGATGGAGAATTGCGTGGCATGTGACAGGGCCGGGGCCAATAAAAATACGATAGCTAAGATTACAAAACAAAACCTTTTCATATACTTACCCTCCTTGGTTTCCAAACTACGTGACTACAAGAATAGCATGATGATACGGTTTGTCAAGCATTTGTAATACATAATTGTGAGATGAAGAGGTGAAAATTCACCTCCTGGATGCCTGTTCTCAGATGGCGTTCCTGGCCCCGAAGGATGCAGCCGCAAACTTTCAGTTTGCGCAAAGTCTGCTGAATCAAACAGGATCAAGCGCAGGCTGAAGCCTGCGGCTGCCGGACATGTGAAGAAATAGCGTTTGACAATCCGCCGGTGAAACAATAGAATATCGGCACCATTCAATTCTTTGCAACCTCTGCGCTCTACGGTAAAAAGATTCTCTATGAATCGTCCATGAGTTGCGCTCACAAAGGGGAATGAAAATTGATATTTATTCGGCTACCTGACCATCACCCTCCCCAACCCAATACAACTCCCCTCACCCCTACCCCTCTCCCCCAGTGGGAGAGGGAAAAAGGGAGAGGGGGCTTATCATTGGAGGGGCTACGACGTACTCCCTCTCCCCTCCGAGGGAGAGGGCTGGGGTGAGGGGGATTTTCAGATGAAAGCATCAAAAGCCAAAACCGTCTACGTCTGCCAGTCCTGCGGCACCCAGTCGCCCCGGTGGATGGGGAAATGCCCGGACTGCGGCCAGTGGAACACCATGGTCGAGGAGCGGGTCGAGAAGCCCCGGGAGATCGGGAGCGCAAAGCGCCACGACGGTGCGGAGCCGCTCTTGCTGGGCGACATCAAGGCGGGCGAGGAAGATCGCTTTGTGACAAAGATCGGGGAGCTTGACCGCGTTCTGGGCGGCGGCATCGTGCCTGGCTCGGTGGTGCTTGTCGGCGGCGACCCGGGCATCGGCAAATCCACCCTCGTGCTCCAGATGCTCCGGCAGGTGTCGGAACTCCGGGGAAAGGCCCTTTACGTTTCCGGCGAGGAATCGCCCTCCCAGATCAAGATGCGGGCCCAGCGGCTCGGTGTGAAAGCGGAGAACCTTTACGTTCTTGCCGAGACGTCCCTCGACGAGATCCTGCGCGCTGCCGACGAGCTCCAGCCCCAGGCAATTGTCGTTGATTCGGTGCAGACCGTTTATACTTCGGAACTTCCATCGGCGCCGGGCAGCGTGGGACAGGTGCGCGAGGTCTCAGGCAGGCTCATGCTCCATGCCAAGCGCACGGGCATTCCCACGTTCCTCATCGGCCACGTGACCAAGGACGGCGCCATTGCCGGACCGCGCGTGCTCGAACACATCGTGGACACGGTGCTCTACTTCGAAGGGGACCGGGGCCACGCGTTTCGCATACTCCGCGCCGTCAAAAACCGCTTCGGTTCCACGAACGAGATCGGCGTGTTCGAGATGAAAGAATCCGGCCTCGCGGAAGTCGCCAACCCGTCGGAGATGTTCCTGGCCGAGAGGCCGAAGGACGCCACGGGCTCGGTGGTGGTTTCGTCCCTCGAAGGCTCGCGCCCCATCCTGGCGGAACTCCAGGCCCTCGTTGCGTCGTCCAAGCTCGCCATGCCGCGCAGGACCTGCATCGGCGTGGACTATAACCGCGTGTCGCTCCTCATCGCGGTGCTCGAAAAGCGCGTGGGCATGCACCTCATGGGCATGGACGTGTTCGTGAACGTGGTAGGGGGGCTCAAGATCGACGAGCCTGCCGTGGACCTCGGCGTGATCGCGGCCGTGGCGTCGAGCTTCCGCGAAAAGCCCATTCCTCCGGACATGGTGGTGATGGGCGAAGTGGGCCTTGCGGGCGAAGTGCGCGCCATCAGCCAGGCAGAGGCCCGGCTCAAAGACGCGGCAAAGCTCGGGTTCACCCGCTGCATCCTGCCGGCGGTGAACGTAGAGAAGATAGAGAAGTCCGCTGCGCTCAAGAAGATGGAACTTCTCGGCGTGCGGACCGTGGAAGAGGCGATGGAGAGGTTGTTTTGAGTCAAACCTCTTTCTGCGTCATTCCCGCGAAAGCGGGAATCCAGAAAATCATATGAAACAATTCTATGTCTACATTTTATGCAGCAATCGGAATGGAACATTATATGCGGGAGTGACATCGGACCTACTCAAACGTGTATATGAACATAAGAACGATCTCGTTGCTGGTTTCACAAAAAAGTACGGTGTTCATCGGCTTGCATGGTATGAGGTGCATGCAGCAGCGGACACTGCAATTACGAGAGAAAAGCAAATTAAGAAATGGAATAGGCAATGGAAGTTGGAACTAATCGAGCAGAACAATCCGGATTGGAAAGACTTATACGATGATCTGATAAATGCCGCTGGATTCCCGCTTTCGCGGGAATGACGGTTTATATATTAAGTATACGCATCATACAATTTTCCTATGGCTATCGGCAAACTCTGGAATTGGTTCGGAAACAGGCGCGGGATGAGCATTCTCCTTGGACAGCTCGTCCTTCTGCTCCTGTTCATCTATTTCTACACCGGCTATCAGTCGAGCGACCGCTGCGTCCGGTGCCACGCGGATAAAGATCGCATGACGAAGCTGGGCTATCCGCAATTCGTCATGACCGCCGAACAGGTGCAGAAAGAGGCTCGCCACCCGAACACCGAGTGCCGCGACTGCCATCTCGGGAACGGCCTGTCCGACAAGCCCGATGCCGCGCACAAGGGCATGCTCAAGCTCCTGGTGCTGGACAATAATTTCGACGTCATGCCCCGCAGGGGCGCGGTGAAGCAGCTGCTTCCGTCCGGCAACGACCGCCAGCGGGCAATGCTCCCCAGGCTTCCCGATGGATCGCTTAATGATGACGTGGGGACCCTCCTGTACCACGACCGCGATCCCGACACTTACGGATACGATCCTCGCCTCGCAGAGAAGACCTGCGGCAAGTCCGCCTGCCATCCGAACGAAGTGAAACAGTTCAGTACGAGCGTCATGGGCGCGAATTTCCGCCAGCGCGCCATGCGGACCTGGAACGACATCCACGGCCCGAACAATTGTGGACCGTCATTCGCTGACACCCCGCCTGCGCGCAGGGCAAAAGGAAACAGCTTCTCGTTCGAAAACACCGCAAAGATCAACGAGGAGATCAACACCGCCTTCACACGCGATCAGGCTGTCGCGAAACAGAAGGCGTGCAACATCTGTCATACCGGTTGTCTTGATTGTCATTACACCCCCTCGCGGGAGCGCGGCAGTCATGCCATGAGCCGCATACCGCCCGCAACGAACTGCGCGGGCGGAGGCCGGAGCACGTTCGTGTGCCATGCGGGGACGATGGAAAGAAGAAGGGGCGACAGCTATCTCGGCAGGGAATTCTCCGAGCCGGCCGGATTGCCCGAGGACGTGCACGTAAAAGAGAAGCTCGAATGCGTTGACTGCCACCAGACCGGCCCCGGCGGCATGGGACACCTCGAACGAAGGGCCACGTGCCAGGACTGTCACCTCGAAGCGGAGCAGGCCATGGCCGCAAGCGTTCACGCGAAGGTTGCCTGCGAGGCATGTCATGTGAAGATTCTCGGCGGGTACGAGATGACCTCGTGGGGGCCTGGCATGATCTCGTCCAAGCCGAATCCGTTCAAAAAGTACTCACTCTATTACGGCCCCATGGAACCCCCCATTCTGATCAAAGACCAAAAGGGCATCTGGATCCCCACGAAGATCTGGCCCAACAGCTCTCCGAATATAAAGAATCCCATCGCACCCAAACCCGGGCTCACCTTCCGCTGGCCCGAGGGAGAAACGCGGGATGCCTATGTTCAACTCGGGACCTTCAGCTTCCCCGGCGGGAATAATCTGTACCTCGCCTGGCTCCAGGTGGAGCAGGTGGCCCATCCGCTGGGCAAATCCCGCACCTGCGGAAGCTGCCACGATTCAACGACCCAGACCGCGAAGGCGTCGTGGAGTTTCTTTGATGCCCAGGGCGCGGAGCCTTTTACCGGCGGCCAGAGGGTCATTGCGGACAAAAACGGCCTTCGCGTGAAAGATATCAAGGCGACCTCGGAGATCGTTCTCATGCCGGGGGGCAAGACCGCGGACTTCGCCGCATGGCTCCATCTCGGGGACATCTGGAAAACGAGCGGAGATTTCTCGATTCCGAAATCCGATCCTGTGAAGTATCGTAAGTTGGATCAGGGCATCCGAGATGCCCTGGCGCGTCTTGAGGGGATTGATAAGAAGATCAAGGCGCGGGAGGCGAAGGGAGAGGATGTCAAAAAGCTGAGGCGACGATGGAGAGAAGCAAAAGCCGCGGCCGTGCATGATTCGGGAAGTGCGGGACAGATGATAGCGGACGTTTCCAGGCCTGTACAGCGATGAAAATCCATATCGGCTTTTAAGGAAATGACAGTTGGCGATGATGTCCGGATAAGGTAACAGTACTAAGCAGGCAATAACTCCCGGCAATAAATGATGAAGTCGTAAAAACTAAAAATCCACCGCTGAGGCGCTGAGACGCTGAGAAGAACGTATTGAAATTTAGGAGCTTTTCTCCGTGCCTCCGCGTCTCTGCGGTTAAAAAAATGACTTTTTACGAGACCATCATAAATAGTTTCAACTAAAATCTCACTTCGTCTTCCGGGTATGGTATAATAAAAAACAAGTATCTTCACTTTGCAACAATGTGAATGTGCTCCTTTCTGAGGGTGAATTTTGCTCGATACAATATTCTATATTCTATACCTTCAGAAGGAGCGCTCTTTTCGAGGCTTTTCGCTTTTCTGCTTTTCTTGCGCTCTTCAAAAATATTTTCAGTAGTCAGCGCATTACCTTTGCGTAATTCGGGATTAAGTATTAAGAGATCCATTATTTAAGTAAGTAATTGTAACCGCTCAGGTCAAAAAAGACGAAAGAAAAGCTTCTCGCCAAAGACGCAAAGTACGCAAAGGTTTTTTAAAGACTATATTTCCTTTGCGCCTTTGCGTGAATAGTTCCTCTTTTTTAGGTCCTGAGTAGTTACAAGTAATTAATGATAAACGCGGCGGCAGACACCGGCCCGCACATTATGAGCCCGGTTTGCCCCGCGAGCCGAGTCAAACAAGACAGGCCGCCAGGGCTTGGCGCATTTTACAGTTTTAAGTCCAGTGGGCGTCTGTTAGGCTGGTGCCGCATATCCATCCATAACATGTCGCCAGACAGGAGGAGAGAAGATGGGTACATTTGATCGACGTTTTGTGGTCAGGAAATTCAAACTCATAGAACTCATAGTCTTGGTGGTGTGCGGGTTGGCGTTCCCCCTCACGGGGCACGCCTTTAAGCCCGACACCCATGTGTGGATAGGCCAGGAGGTGCTCAACGATGTGATTCCCGACGGCCGGGTCACCATCGGTGGCAAGGAGTATCCCGTTCCCCAGCACCTGTGGCGCGCGCTGGCCGATTACTCCGCGCAATATCGCATGGGCAATATCGGGCCGGATGCCTTCCCTGACATCATGGCAGGACAAATGGCCGTGCATCCGGGCGTCACCGAAGACCCGCCCAAGCCGCCCAGCCCCTGGAAAACCGACGACTGGCTGCGCTGGTTGCTGTCGGCCGACCAGGCCGACCCGGAGCGTGCCGCCTTCGTGCACGGATATATCGCGCACGCCGCGGCGGACTTGTTCTCCCACTCCTACGTCAATACCTATGCCGGCGACATCTTTTTTTTGACGGACGATGGCGAGGCGTTGGAGCAGGAAGTAGAGCTGCGGCATTGGACGCTGGAGGGCTATATCGCGCGCCACAATCCGCCGCTGCGCGATCATCTTGGCGCCAGCCTGGGTCCGGCCAGCGCGGTGGTCGCCACGCCGGCCAGCTACATTCGCGACCGCCTGATCTTCAACGACGAGGTCCAGGCGCAATACCAGAAGCAAGGCTACACCCAGCACCTGGCCGCGATGCACGAGCTGAACAAGGCCATTGCCCGCGCCCGCGGCAAGATCGATGAAATCGACGGCATTACCATCCCCGACCATCTCGTGGAGCTCAATGCGCGGCTCGCCAAAATCGAGGCCCATCTGGCCGAGGTGCTGGCGGACATCGAGCGCCTGCACAACGAGATTCTGGTCAAGACCAGCCTGGTCAATATCAACCTGCAATTGATCGACGAAAAGAGGGCGCTGATTGAGGCGAAAGTTAAAGAGATCGATGCCCTGAGTGAGCTGATCAACTCGATACAGGGACTGGTGGAGCAGCGCAACGCGATCGTTGCCGATTGGCAGAACAAGCTTGCCAACACGGTCAAGGAGACGTGCGAGACCTTCTGCGAAAACTGGCCGCCGGGATGCGGCAGCTTTCCACGGCCGCCCTGCGATCCGCTCTGCAAGCTGATCTGCAAGCTCACGGAGGCCTGGATCGAGGTCAACAACAGCCTGCAGCAGGCGATACTGGAGCGCGACGCGGCGCTGGCCGAACTGAACGCCAGGATCTTCGACAAGACCGTGGCCGAGCGCGTCAGGGCCGAGGCCGAGATCGCACTCGCCGCGCTGGAAGCGGAGAACCGCATTCTTCAGGAGCAGATCAACCTGGCGACCGATCTGCTTGCCCAGCAACAGGCAGCGCGCGAACAGGCGCGCGCCGATGCGCTGGCGGTTCGCAACGAGATCACCCAAACCCACGAGATCCAGGCCGCGCATGTGTACGTCATTCGTATCATGCTCGAGCACTGGCAGCGGGATATGGGGCTGGCCACCGAGGCTTATGTGGTCGCCTGGGGCGATGTGCTGAGGAAGGTCATGGACGGCACCGGCGATCCTGCCCAGCCGTTGTTCGGGCCGGGCGGGTCGGTCACCAACGGGGTTGGCGACTCGGCAGTCAAGCCGCTGACCAATTGGCTCGATTGCTGGGGCCCGGTCTACCAGGGCATTCCCAAAGAACTCCCCAACGGCATCTGCCGCGTCAAGCAAAGCTTTGATGTCTTGCTGGACGCGATCAGCGACTTCCAGGCCGCGCTCGGCCCCCTCAATTGGCTGATCGATCCGGCCGGCCAGCTGCGGGATATCGTGCTGCAGGAGCTGGAGCCGACCATGGTCAAGACGGCCCTGGAGGTCACCACCAAGATCGGCGCGCCGCAGATGACCGACACCATCCGTCTGGTGTATTTCGGGGCGACCGCCGACACGCTCAACCAGATCTTCGCCAACGACAGTTCGCCCAAGGGCCTGATGTTGATTCCGGATGTCGCGCTGCGGGTCAACGGCGACATGCATCTGACGCCGCAGGGCCACTTCGATCCGGTCCAATACCGGGTGGCGCGGAACGCGGTGGTGCTGGCAAAGATGGCGCTGCTCGGCCCCCATGAGTTGAATCGCGTCGCCGCCGATATGGCGCCCCAGGCCGCCACCGTGTACGGGGTGGAGTTATATCCGGAACAGTCGATACCGGAGAGCACCTTCAATATCCTGATCGGCGTCGCCAAGTCGATCGACGGCAACCAGCAATGGCAGCAGCTTGGCCTGCCATATCATCGCCGCGGCAGCGGATTCGATCCGCAGTGGCCGTGGACGGCGGCGGATCCGGTGAACCCCGACACCGCGCGCAGTTTCAGCTATGGATTCCGTAACGGTACGGCGGGCTTCCGTTTCTGGGAGGATCCGGTGCTGCGCGAAGTCGTGTTCCGCGACCAGACCACCGCCTTGTTCAAGGGGCCGCTCGCGCCGGGTATCGAGTACCCGAGCGAATTCGGTCTGTCGCGGATTATCCAGCGCGACTACCCGTACCCGGCCTGTCCGCAGAACCCGTTCCCGCGGACCACCAACATCGACGGCACGTTCCTGACGGATGCCGCCGGGGTGCGGCGGGATAACGGCTGCGATGAAGACTTGGTGATCACCGCCGTGCCGGTGTTCGACAAAAAGCAGTTGCGGGTGGAATACACCGTCACCAACGAAGGCGCGGATCGGGCAAGTCGCTCGGCGGTGGCGTTTTATCTCTCCGCCGATACGACCCGGGACCTTTCAGACCTGCTCTTGGATCGTCATAATGTCCCGGCCCTGCGCACCGGTGCAAGCTTCTCCGGGTCGATAAAGGCGAAGCTGCCGAACTCCCTCGCGGCTGGCGCCTACTTCCTGATTGCCGTGGTTGACCCGGGCAGCCGGGTTGCCGAGAGTCGGGAAGACAACAACGCGTTTGTAGCCGGAATTACGGTTCCCTGACAGGTCGCTGGAGATGCGCATGGATGGGCATTTCAGCTCACCAGAATCTGCCCCGGTTCTCCTGTCCGAAAACCGGGCTGGAAGTGCACCGAAAATGCCGCAGGTAACAAGGGCTGGGTCTGGGCGGTCATCGAGGTGGATTTGTCCGAGGTCGATGACCGGACGGCGCGCATGAATATCACGCTGCCAGGCGGGTGTTGCGGGTTATCGATGAGGCCTCCAAGCGGTCCGGCGAAACCCGCCTGGGCTACATTGTGCGCGCCGGCCTCGTTGAGGAGCAGGCGCGCACGTTAGCACCCTATCGAACCCGGAGCCCTTCCACTCAGGCTTTCTGCGAGCAAAAAAAGGAGTGCTCCCCATGCCGCGGGGATGAACCGATTGTCAGCATCAACGCGGCGAGCGGCGTTGATGCTGAGTGGGCGCGGATTTAACCCCGCCAAGCCATCAATGCCGTTGCGGCGGGCTCAGGTTTTATTTATCCTGGCTGTGCCTGGGAACATGGTTTGTCCCACCCAGCCTCGGGTTGGCGCTGCTTACCCGCAGTTGTGATGTGGGAATGGTCGCGCCGCCGACTGCTGGGTGACAAAATCCCGAGAGGCCACAAGGGGCCGGCAATGAAAATACCGCCTCGTCTGCTCGTTGCAGTCGTGCTTGGCTTGGCAACATCTACGGCCGCCTCCACCATCACCAAACTATCCGTCGATCCTGTCGCTGCGTCGGCAGCGGGTGTTCCGGTGTACGACCCAACCGCCGCGGGCAGCGCCGCCGCCGGAGTCGGGCTGTACGTCCGGCCGGTCGACCCCACCTGGCCTACCCGGTCGCTGTTCACTGATCGAGAACCTTGAAGGCTTTTCTTATCAAAGCGCTTGATTGGTTAAAAGCGCTTTGGGAACAGGCCGCCGATGTAAGAGCCATGCTACTCCGTTTCGCAGGGCGGCACCGTTTCTTTTAGTTCTTCGAGTTTTACTGCAGTAAGCTCGGTCTTTATTGTATAATCAGATTCTGCGTACAGGTCTTTTTTCTTCATAAGCAGCCACTCCTTGCCCGTGGCCCGGGGAATGCCTTTCATCCGGGCCAGGGCGAAGGCTCCCTTCAGCTTTTTCCCGCTCAGTTCAAAGCTGAGCTTGCCGCTGTTGAGCGCTTCCCCGGGATCGTCGGTGTCAAGGGGCTTGAATTCACCGGCGTCCCAGACCACCACGGGCCCTGCGCCGTAATGACCTTCGGGGATGATGCCTTCGAAGTCGATATATTCCAGCGGATGGTCAGGCGCCATGATTGCCAGCCGCTTGTCAGCGGGGTTCAGGGACGGGCCCTTGGGGATGGCCCAGGACTTGAGCACACCCCCGATCTCCAGCCGGAAGTCGTAGTGGAGCCTCGTTGCTTTGTGTTCGTGCACGACAAATCTCAGATGTTTGGCCGGCATGGTATCCTCCTCTCGATCGCACGTGTCTGATCTGGTCATATGATAGCGGAAGCCCTTCCGTCACGCAAGGGCTTTCCCGGGACAACCATGATGGCGCCTCGTGGTATAATTTTAACAGAGACCCTCTTCATAGACCTGTGGCGGATAAATGAAGCGTGTTCTTTTAATGCCACAGCGCCGGTATGGTCATCCTTCCCGATGGGTAGGAAGAAAATATCGGTATCGCTAAAATCGTCCGGCGCATGTGTGTTCGCGGCAGGCACGATCGTTGCCGAGGGGTGGATGTTCGTTGCTGAGTGAAACTTCTTGACAAACCGCGCGCTTCCCGTATAAAATCACAATTCTCAATCAGCCGTGTCGTGTCTACTTCCGCGGAGAATTTTTTTCTATGATCAAGATTTACAATACCCTAACGAGCAAAAAAGAAGAATTTGCGCCGATCACGCCGGGCGCGGTGAAAATGTACGCCTGCGGCGTGACGGTGTACGACTATTCGCACTTGGGCCACGCCCGGGGAGCCGTCGTTTTCGACGTGATCCAGCGGTACTTCCGGCGTAAGGGGTTCCGGGTGACGTACGTGCGGAACTTCACCGACGTGGACGACAAGATCATCAATCGCGCTAAGGAGGAAGGAACCACCGCCGCCGAAGTGGCCCAGAAGTATATTCAGGCTTACCAGGAAGACATGGCGCGACTCGGCGTGAGCAGGGCCGACGTGGAGCCGAGGGCCACCGGGCACATCAAGGAGATGGTTGAAGTCATCAAGGGCCTCATCGAAAAGGGGCACGCCTACGTTGTGGACGGCAATGTCTTTTTCCGCGTGGCGAGCTTCGCCGGGTACGGCAAGCTCTCGAAGAGGAACCTTGAGGACATGCAGGCCGGGGCGCGGGTGGAGGTGGACGAGCGCAAGAACGATCCGCTGGACTTCGCGCTCTGGAAGGCGTCAAAACCCGGGGAGCCGGCCTGGGACAGCCCCTGGGGGCCGGGAAGGCCCGGCTGGCACATCGAGTGCACGGCCATGGGGTTCAAGCACCTGGGAGAGACCTTTGACATCCATGCGGGAGGCAAGGACCTTATCTTTCCCCACCACGAGAATGAGATCGCCCAGAGCGAGGCCTTTTCGGGCAAGCGGTTTGTGAACTACTGGCTCCACAATGGTTTCGTGAACATCAACCAGGAGAAGATGTCAAAGTCCCTGGGCAACTTCTTTACGATCCGGGAGATCCTCGACCAGTACGATGCGGAGATCGTGCGGCTCTTCCTGCTTTCCACGCACTATCGGAGCCCCATCGACTTTTCCGATGGGAACCTGAAGGACGCCCGCGCCGGCCTCGACCGGTTCTATACCATGAAAGAGGGCATCAAAAACTACCTTGCCGGCAAGATGCCGCCCGCAGTCAGGCCCGAGCAGGTGATCGAGGGCGCGGACCGGCCGCTCTACGAAAAGATCCTGAATCTGCGCACGGTATTCGAGGAGGCCATGGACGATGATTTCAACACCGCTTTTGCCATCGGCCTCATCTACGACCTCGTCCGGGACGTGAATAAATTCATTGCCGAGGTCGAAGGGAAGCGTGAGGACGCCGCATACATCATCCTGTCGGCCGCTGCCGACGCCTTCGACAATGTGGGCAAGACCCTGGGAATATTCCTCCGGGACCCCGAGGAGTGGTTCAAGGCAGCGAGGCTTGGCGAGGGCAAGGTATCCCTGCCGATGGAAAAGATTGAGGAGTACATCCACCTGAGAAACGAGGCGCGGGCGCGCAAGGACTGGGCCGAGGCCGACAGGATCCGTCTTGTTCTGGACGAGGCCGGGGTGGCGCTCTACGACCGGTCGGGCGGCACGGTCTGGAAGCCGAAGTAGGGGTACATCCCAAATCTCAGGCACCAAATCCCCAAAAATTCCAAATATAAACATCAAGTATGAGACTGCAGAACTATTTGAAATTTTATTGTTCGTGCTTATTAAAGGGTTTGGAATGTAAGCCTTCCCTGCGCCCTCCGCGCGTTCCGCGGTAAAATTATATGCAAAAGGAAAACATAGTCGGCATCAACCCCGTGATGGAAGCGCTCAAGGCGGGCAGGCCCATTCAGCGGATTCTTATTGCCGAGCAACGGAAGCAGGACCGCGACGTCCAGAGGATCCTCGGGCTCGCCAGGGAAGCCGGCATCGAGGTCAGGGTCGTGGCCCGCGACGCCCTCACCAGGGAAGCACCCGGCGCGGTCCATCAGGGGGTGCTGGCCATCGCAGCGGCCAGAGGCTACGCCACGCTCGATGATATCCTGCAGATACCTGCGCAAAAGGGGGAGGTTCCCCTTTATCTCGTCCTGGACGGTGTGGAAGACCCGAGGAACCTCGGGGCGATCCTGAGGACCGCCGAAACCGCCGGCGTCCACGGGGTCGTCATCCCGGAACGGCGCGCGGCCGGCCTCACCGAGTCCGTTGCCAAGTCGTCAGCGGGGGCGCTGGAATACGTGCCGGTGGTCAAAGTGGTGAACATTGTCCATACTCTTGATGAA
This sequence comes from Nitrospiria bacterium, assembly GCA_919901555.1. Lineage (GTDB taxonomy): Bacteria > Nitrospirota > UBA9217 > UBA9217 > UBA9217 > CAKKPG01. Next base: position 18,660 of record CAKKPG010000082.1, read on the forward strand.
TTCAAGAGAGCCGGCCTCTGGGTCGCCGGGGCCGAGGCAGGGGGGGACAGGCTCTATTGGGACGCGGATTTTACCGGGCCGACCGTTCTCGTCGTCGGCGGCGAGGACCGGGGGGTGCGCCGCCTGGTGCGCGAGCGGTGCGATTATATCGTTTCCCTGCCGCTCAAGGGCAGGATCAGCTCCTTGAACGTGTCCGTGGCCGCAGGGGTCCTCCTCTACGAAGTGCTGCGCCAGCGGGCGCTAAAATCCCCTTGACAAGACTACCGGTTATCTATTATTATAAGAAGCTGTTTTCATTTTTTAATTGACATCGGGCGTTCTGTGGGATAAAATGCGTACTTCCTAAAAACTGCACACATCCGCAGTGCGCCCGGGGGATTTCGAGTTTCTGCCACCGTAACTCAGTTGGTAGAGTAGCTGATTTGTAATCAGCCTGTCGTGGGTTCGATTCCCTCCGGTGGCTCCAGACAACAATCCTTACGTTCGAGGTTAGAGACGGACAATACCGGGGAGGTTCCCGAGCGGTCAAAGGGAACAGACTGTAAATCTGTCGGCATCGCCTTCGGAGGTTCGAATCCTCCCCTCCCCACCAGAGGAATTGCGGATTACCGATTGCGGAATGCGGATTGCAAAATCTGCAGTCCGAAATCCGAAATTGAATGCGGGAATAGCTCAGCTGGCTAGAGCGCCAGCCTTCCAAGCTGGGGGTCGCGGGTTCGAATCCCGTTTCCCGCTCCACGTTATCACAGTCGAGAGCCTCAAGAGTCGTGAGTCTGTTGAGCGGGGAAGGTCTGCATATCTTGGCTCTTAAGACTTGTCAGGCCATCGACTCAAGGGACACGAAAGACCGCCCATGTAGCTCAGTTGGTAGAGCACATCCTTGGTAAGGATGAGGTCAGCGGTTCAATCCCGCTCATGGGCTCCAGTGCATCCGGTTGCGGTTAGCGGTTTGGGACCCAGACTTACAAGAGTGTGGGAAGACGAACGACGGTATACTTATACCTCTGGAGGAATAATACATGGCAAAGGCAAAATTTGAGAGGACAAAACCTCATGTGAATGTGGGCACCATCGGACACGTGGACCACGGCAAGACGACGCTGACGGCGGCGATCACGAAGGTGCTGGCGCTGAAGAACTTTGCGAGCTTCGTGGCCTACGACCAGATCGACAAGGCGCCCGAAGAGCGGGAGCGCGGCATCACCATCGCCACGGCGCACGTGGAATACCAGACGGAGAAGCGCCACTACGCCCACGTGGACTGCCCCGGCCATGCCGACTACGTCAAGAACATGATCACCGGCGCAGCCCAGATGGACGGCGCCATACTCGTCGTGTCCGCCGCCGACGGCCCCATGCCCCAGACCCGGGAGCACATCCTCCTGGCCCGCCAGGTCGGGGTGCCCTACATCGTGGTGTACATGAACAAGGTAGACATGGTAGACGACCCCGAGCTCATCGAGCTCGTTGAGCTGGAAGTACGGGAACTGTTGTCCAAGTACCAGTTCCCCGGGGACAAGACGCCGATCGTGAAGGGGAGCGCCTTAAAGGCCCTCCAGAGCGACAGCAAGGACATCAACGCCCCTGAGTTCAAGAGCATCATGGAGCTCATGGCCGCCATAGACAGCTATATCCCCGAGCCCAAGCGCGACATCGACAAGCCCTACCTCATGCCCATAGAAGACGTGTTCTCCATTGCCGGCCGCGGCACGGTGGTCACCGGCAGGATCGAGCGCGGGATCGTCAAGGTCGGCGATGAGATCGAGATCGTCGGCATCAAGCCCACCCAGAAGACCGTTGTCACCGGCGTAGAGATGTTCCGGAAGCTTTTGGACCAGGGTCAGGCCGGCGACAACGTCGGCGTGCTGCTTCGGGGCGTTAAGAAGGAAGATGTGGAGCGCGGGATGGTTTTGGCCAAGCCCGGCAGCATCACCCCCCATACCAAGTTCAAGGCCGAGGCCTACGTCCTGACCAAGGAAGAAGGCGGCCGCCACACCCCGTTCTTCAAGGGGTACCGCCCCCAGTTCTACTTCCGGACGACGGACGTGACGGGCGTGGTGACGCTTGCCGAAGGCGTCGAGATGGTGATGCCCGGCGACAACATGAGCTGCCAGGTGGAGCTCATCACCCCCATTGCCATGGACAAGGAGCTCCGGTTCGCCATCCGCGAGGGCGGCAGGACCGTGGGCGCAGGCGTGATCACCGAAGTGATCGAATAAGAAACGAATGCGGATTGCGGAATGCGGAATGCGGAATAAAAAACGGAAATCCGAAATCTGCAATCTAAAATCAGAAATTGAAGGTGAGGCTATAAGAAATGCGGGAAATCATTCTGCTCGCCTGCGGCGAGTGCAAGCGCAAAAACTATTCAACGACCAAAAACAAGCGAAACACTCCTGACAAGCTGAACCTGGAGAAGTACTGCCGGTTCTGCCGTAAGCATACGGTCCACAAGGAAACGAAGGCGTAACGGACGCATTCGAAAACGGTGAGACGGGACACAGGCCAGTAGCTCTAATTGGTAGAGCTCCGGACTCCAAATCCGGCCGTTGGGGGTTCGAGTCCCTCCTGGCCTGCCAAATCCTTGCTCCGGGAAAGAGGACACGATCGCATGTTAAAAAGAATTGCCGAGTTTTTTCAGGAAGTAAAGCTGGAACTCAAAAAGGTTGTGTTTCCGACGAAAAAGGAAGTTATCGGCTCTACCTGGGTGGTGATCATCACGGTGGTCATTGCCGCCTTTTTCCTGGGGTTAGTCGATATGGGGCTGGGGAAGCTGATGACCCTCGCCTTTAAGAAATAGAGAAGACTATGGCGAAGAACTGGTATGTGGTGCATACCTATGCGGGTTTTGAAAACAAAGTAAAGGCGGGCATCCTTGAGACGGTTGTCAAGCTGGGGCTCCAGGACCGGATATCTCAGATCCTCGTGCCCACCGAAGAGGTGTTGTCCCTCAAGGGCGGCAAAAAACGCAAGTCCCAGAGGAAGTTCTTCCCGGGGTACGTCCTCGTGGAAATGGATCTGGACGATACGACGTGGCACATCATCAAGGACACGCCCAAGGTGACCGGGTTCGTCGGCGGCAGCACGAACCCCACGCCGCTCAGCGAAGATGAGATCCGGAATATCCTTAAGCAGGCTGAGGAGGGCGCTGTTGCGCCGGTGCAGCCGAAGCAGATGTACGAGAAAGGGGACCGCGTCCGGGTCACCGACGGGCCGTTCAGCAATTTTATCGGTACCGTGGAAAATGTGAACCCCTCCCACGGCAGACTGACGGTCATGGTGAGTATTTTCGGACGTTCCACGCCGGTCGAACTTGAGTTCCTTCAGGTGGAACGGGAAAAAGAAAAGTAAAAATGCACAGTCCAAAATGCAAAAAATTAAGGTAGGGTAGGAGTTATCCATGGCAAAAGAAATCACGGCAAAAATCAAACTGCAGGTCCCGGCAGGCAAGGCGAACCCTGCACCGCCCGTCGGCCCGGCCCTGGGCCAGCACGGCGTGAACATTATGGAGTTCTGCAAGGCCTACAACGCCAGGACCCAGAAGATGGGAGACACCATTGTTCCCGTCATCATCACGGTGTATTCGGACCGGTCCTTTACGTTCATTACCAAAACCCCCCCGGCGGCGGAACTCCTGAAAAAGGCAGCGGGGATCATCAAGGGTTCGGGCGTACCCAACAAGGACAAAGTGGGCAAGGTAACACGCACACAGATCCGGGAGATCGCCCAGCAGAAGCTTCCCGACCTCAACACGATCAGTGTAGAGTCGGCCATGCGCACCGTAGAAGGCACGGCGCGGAGCATGGGGCTGGAGATCGTAGAATAAATTGTAAATTGAAAATTGCAAATTGGAAATTGTAAAGTGAAAGCCGCAAATTTGCAATTTGACATTTCCAATTTACATTTTCCAATGACTTTTTCATTTTTGCGGGAGGTCGACAACGGCCGCTATCACCGCGAGGAGGAACCATGGCAGGAAAGAAGTATACGGCAGCTGCGGCACTGGTGGATGCAAAAAAACACTACAGCCTTGAGGAAGCCATCGGGCTGGCAAAGAAGACGGCACGGACAAAGTTCGACGAAACCGTTGACCTGGCGGTAAACCTGGGCGTCGATCCCAAGCAGGCCGACCAGATGGTGAGGGGAACGGTTGTTCTTCCCCATGGGACGGGTAAAAAAGTCCGGGTCCTGGTCTTTGCCAAGGGAGAGAAAGAGAAAGAGGCCCGGGAGGCGGGAGCCGATCACGTGGGCGCCGAAGAACTTGTCGAGAAGGTCCAGAAGGGCTGGATGGAGTTCGATACCGTCGTGGCCACACCGGACATCATGGGTCTCGTGGGGAGGCTTGGAAAGGTGCTCGGTCCCCGGGGCCTCATGCCGAATCCGAAGACCGGCACGGTCACCTTTGATATCGCCAAGGCCATCAAGGACATCAGGGCCGGTAAAGTTGAATACCGCGTTGAAAAGGCCGGCGTCGCGCATGTGCGCGTGGGGAAGGCGTCTTTCGACGAGGCGAAATTAGTGGAAAATGCGCGGGCAGTACTGGAATCGATTCTCAAGGCCAAGCCCTCCTCGAGCAAGGGCAAGTATCTTAAGGCCGTGACGGTTTCCACGACCATGGGACCGGGCATCAAGATGGACCCGGCCCTCATTGAGAAAATAGTAGATTAGTCGCAGGTTATATTTTTGCCAGAGAAAAGGTCGGCCTCCTGAACGGGAGGTGCGGTCCGAGACAGCAGGCACGGAAGGGAGAAGAGGCGTTGCTCCCGACCGTTTAATCCCGCTCCAGGGCCTGCCGAGACCCGGGTAGAAAGAAAGATTGCAGGCAGATATGCGAACTCTTTCTTTTAAGATTCCCGGGCAGTAGTCATCGGGAACTCTTGAAAGAAAGGAGGATAGCGTGAGGAAAGACGAGAAAAAAGAGCTTATCGACGAGCTCCGCGAAAAATTTTCCCGGGCCAAGGTGGCGGTGCTTACGGGCTACACGGGGATCAACGTGGAGCAGATAACCGACCTCCGGACCAAGCTGAGCAGGTCGAAGGTTGAGTACCGGGTAGTGAAAAACACGCTGGCCCGAAAGGCCGCGGAAGGCACCACCCTCGAGCTGCTGAAGGACTACTTTGTCGGTCCCATCGGGGTTGCGCTCGGGTACGACGATCCGGTCATCCCTGCCAAACTGCTTCACGAATTTCAGAAAGAGCAGATCAAGCTTGAACTGAAGGTCGGCGTGCTCGACGGCAGACTGATCAAGCAGGCGGACATCAAGGCGCTTGCCAACCTGCCGTCGCTGAATGCGCTCAGGGCCAGGATCATCGGGCTGCTGCAGGCGCCGGCATCGCGCATCGTCGGTGTGCTTGCGGCCCCGGGCGGGCAGATCGCCAGGGTGCTGAAGGCGAAGGCGGAAAAAGGGTAACGGTATTTTGTCGTGAACAACGTTTGAACTATTCCAGGAGGAAACAGAACAATGGCAGATTTGGCAAAGATCGTTGATGAACTGAGCGGGCTCTCCGTTCTCGAAGCTGCGGAACTGAGCAAGATGCTCGAAGAGAAGTGGGGCGTTTCCGCTGCCGCTCCCGTAGCAGTTGCAGCCGCGGGCGGCGCAGGCGGAGCCGGCGCCGCAGCAGCGGCAGAAGAAAAGACCGCCTTTGACGTGGTCCTGACCTCGGCAGGCGACAAGAAAATCAACGTGATCAAAGTCGTCAGGGAACTCACGGGACTCGGCCTGAAAGAGGCCAAGGACCTGGTGGAAGGCGCGCCCAAGCCGGTGAAGACCGGCGTCTCCAAGGAGGAATCGGAGACGATGAAGAAGAAACTGGCCGAAGCAGGCGCTGTTGTCGAGATCAAGTAACGGCCATCGATGCCGTTCGATTGCCAAGTCCTTGCCCTCCGGAAGCGCCGGAGGGCAAAGGACTTTTTTGCGTTTTTAGGTATACGTCGCGGAAGGCTGTCGGGACGGCCCGGGCAGGCCCGGAAATCAAGAATGCCGGTCCGAGGCGTCGCGCACCGCCGGTTATTTAAACAGAGGTGAATGAACATGTCGAAAGAGAAGAGAGAATTTGTCCGCGTGCGGAAAGATTTTTCCCGGATCCCCACGATTTTGGAGATCCCCGATCTCATAGAGATACAGAAACGGTCCTATGATTACTTCCTCCAGAAGGAGCTCGCATCCGACAAGCGCAGGGACAGAGGGCTTCAGGCCGCCTTCAAGAGCGTTTTCCCCATCTCCGATTTCAATGATACCAAGATGGTGGACTGCCTCGGCTATTCTCTGGGCGAGCCGAAGTATACCATCTGGGAGTGTCTCCAGCGCGGATCCACCTTTGCCGCACCGCTGAAGATCAAGACCCGCCTCGTGTTTTTTGAGAAGGACGAGCAGACCGGGGCCAAGCGGGTGAAGGACATCAAGGAGCAGGAGGTCTATATCGGCGACCTTCCGCTCATGACCGAGAACGGGACGTTTATCGTGAACGGGACGGAGCGTGTCGTGGTGAGCCAGCTCCATCGCTCGCCCGGCGCGTTCTTTACGCACGACAAGGGGCGGACGCACGCCAGCGGCAAGATCCTTTATTCCGCCCGGATCATCCCGTACCGCGGCTCGTGGCTCGACTTCGAATTCGACGTGAAAGACATTGTATACGTACGGATCGACCGGAGGAGAAAGATACCCGCCACCATTCTCCTCAAGGCCTTCGGGTATTCCAATGAAGACCTCCTTCGGATGTATTACCCTATCGAGGACATCAGGGTGAAAAAAGACGGCTTTACGCGGGGCGTGAACGCCGACGTGCTCACCGGCATCAAGGCGCCTGCCACGATCACCGACAAGGCAACGCGCGAGGTGATCGTCAAGGAAGGGGCCAAGATCACCCGCCTGGCCATCAAGAAGATGGAGTCCGCGGGCATCACCGAGATCCCCATTCCGCGCGAAGAACTGATCGACCGCATCGTGCTTCGCGACGTCATCGACCCCGAGACGGGCGAGGTGCTCCTGCCGGCGAACGAAAAGGTCACCGACGCCTTTCTTACGAAGGTCGCTTCCAGCAAGGTGGAGCGGATGGAAGTGATCTACATGGACGGTATCCACGTCATCTCGGCCATGCGCGATACCCTTCTTGCCGACAAGGTGCAGTCTCCCGACGAGGCGCTCATGGAGGTCTACCGCAAGATGCGCCCCGGCGAGCCGCCGACGGTGGAGATGGCCAGAAATCTCTTCACGGGGATGTTCTTCAACGCCAAGCGCTACGATCTCTCCAATGTCGGACGATTGAAGCTCAACAAAAAACTGAAGCTCGATATACCGCTCGACAAGACCACGCTCACCCCCCAGGATGTGGTCGAGGTGATCCGGTACCTCGTCAACCTGCGCACCGGACGGGGCGAGGTGGACGATATCGATCATCTGGGGAACCGCAGGGTGCGGTCCGTGGGCGAACTCCTCGAAAACCAGATTCGCGTAGGCCTGGCACGGATGGAGCGTGCCATCAAAGAGCGCATGAGCCTCCAGGACATGGATGCGCTCATGCCGCACGACATCATCAATCCCAAGCCGGCAATCGCCGCGATCAAGGAATTTTTCGGCTCCAGCCAGCTCTCGCAGTTCATGGACCAGACCAATCCCCTCGCGGAGATCACGCACAAGCGCAGGCTTTCGGCCCTGGGGCCCGGCGGCCTCACGCGCGAGCGCGCGGGGTTCGAGGTGCGCGACGTGCACCCCACGCACTACGGCAGGATCTGCCCCATCGAGACGCCGGAAGGTCCGAACATCGGGCTCATCGTCTCGCTCGCCACCTATGCGCGGGTGAACGACTACGGCTTCATCGAGGCGCCGTACCGCAAGGTCAAGGGCGGCAAGGTGACTGAGGACATAGAATACCTCTCGGCAGTCGACGGCGAGAACTACGTGATCGCCCAGGCCAACACGCCCATCGACAGCCGCGGCAAGATGGCCGTTGACAGCGTGTCCGCGCGCGTGGGCGGCGAGTTCAAGATGGTGACCGCTGAAGAAGTGCAGTACATGGACGTTTCGCCCAAGCAGATCGTCTCGGTCTCGGCGGCGCTCATCCCCTTCCTGGAAAACGACGACGCCAACCGCGCGCTCATGGGTTCGAACATGCAGCGCCAGGCGGTGCCGCTCCTCCGTCCGCAGGCGCCGGTGGTGGGCACCGGCATGGAGCGGGTGGCGGCCCGGGACTCCGGTGCGATCGTTTCCGTCAAACGGGACGGGGTCGTCGATGGCGTGGACTCCACGCGGATCGTGGTCAAGGGCGAGGATGCGCGGGGCAGGACGGTGGTCGACACCTACCAGCTCACCAAGTTCCACCGCTCGAACCAGAACACCTGCATGAACCAGAAGCCCATCGTGCGCATCGGCGACAAGGTGAAGAAGGGCCAGGTCGTTTCCGACGGCCCGGCCACCGACCTGGGAGAACTGGCCCTGGGCCAGAACGTGCTCGTGGCCTTCATGCCCTGGAGCGGGTATAACTTCGAGGACGCCATCATCATCAGCGAGAAGCTCGTCAAGGAAGACCGCTACACCTCGATCCACATCGAGGAATTCGAGATTGAGGCCCGGGACACCAAGCTCGGCAAGGAAGAAATTACGCGCGACATCCCGAACCTCGGCGAAGAGACCCTCAGGAACCTCGACGAGAACGGGATCATTCGCGTCGGCGCCGAAGTGATGCCCGGGGACATCCTCGTGGGCAAAGTGACGCCCAAGGGCGAGACGCAGCTCACGCCGGAGGAGAAGCTCCTGCGGGCCATCTTCGGCGAAAAGGCCGGCGACGTCCGCGACGCTTCGCTCTATGCGCCGCCGGGCATCGAGGGCACGGTCATCGACGTGAAGGTCTTCTCCCGCAAGGGCGAGGACAAGAACGAGCGGCTGAAAACCCAGGAGAGCGAGGAAATCGCCCGGCTGCAGAAGGAGTACCAGGAAGAGAAAAAAGCGGTCATGGAGGACAAGTACAAGCGCATCCGCCGGATCCTCCTCGGGAAGACCGCTGCCGATAAGGTGGTGAACTCCAAAACGGGCAGGACCGAACTGGCCAAGGGCAAGAAGATCGCGGCCGAGGTCCTCGACAAGCTCCCGGAAAAAGACCTCGCAAAGGTCAAAGTCGAGTCTCCGGACTATCCCGCCAAGCTCCAGGAAGTCCTTGACAGCAGCGAAAATCAGCTCAATATTCTTGAGACCGTCTACGAAGAGAAGATCGGCAGGCTGAAGCGGGGAGATGATCTCCCGCCGGGCGTGATCAAGCTGGTGAAGGCCTATGTGGCCATGAAGCGGAAGCTCTCCGTGGGCGACAAGATGGCAGGCAGACATGGAAACAAGGGCGTGGTCTCGCGGATCGTGCCCGAAGAGGACATGCCCTACCTGCCGGACGGTTCACCCGTTGAGATCGTGCTCAATCCCCTCGGCGTCCCGTCCCGTATGAACGTGGGGCAGATCCTCGAGACCCATTTGGGCTGGGCCGCAAAGGCGCTCGGCATCCATGTGGCGACGCCCGTGTTCGACGGCGCCAGGGAGGACGACATCCGCTCGATGCTGAAGCAGGCCAAACTCCCGAATACGGGCCAGTCCGTTCTCTATGACGGGAGGACCGGGGAGCCCTTCGACAAGCCGGTGACCGTGGGCTACATGTACATGCTCAAGCTTCATCACCTTGTCGATGACAAGCTGCATGCCCGCTCCATCGGACCCTATTCCCTCGTGACGCAGCAGCCCCTGGGCGGCAAGGCCCAGTTCGGCGGCCAGCGTCTCGGAGAAATGGAGGTCTGGGCCCTCCAGGCATACGGCGCGGCCTATTGCCTGCAGGAATTCCTGACCGTCAAGTCCGACGACGTGACCGGGAGGGCGAAGATTTACGAGGCCATCGTAAAGGGTGAAAACACCCTCGAGCCGGGCCTTCCCGAGTCCTTCTACGTGCTCATTAAAGAGCTCCAGAGCCTCTGCCTGGATGTGGAGCTCTTCGATCGCAAGAGCGGCAAGGAGCGCGTGATCGTGCTCGATAAGATCAGCGCAGCGAGGCAGTGAGAGAGCGGTTCTGACAGCCGCAGGGAGGTTCATTGTGGAAGAGAAGAAAACAACGGAAAATAAGGCCAGGGCGGATGCTCTGAGCTTGTTCGAAAAGCCCAAGGACATCAGCTTCGACGCGATACGGATACGGGTAGCGTCCCCTGAGCGCATCCGGGAGTGGTCCTACGGCGAGGTGAAAAAGCCGGAGACCATCAACTACCGCTCGTTCAAGCCCGAGCGGGACGGCCTCTTCTGCGCGAAGATCTTCGGTCCCATCAAGGACTGGGAATGTCTCTGCGGCAAATATAAACGCATGAAGCACCGGGGCATCGTGTGCGACAAGTGCGGCGTCGAGGTGATCCAGTCCAAGGTGCGGCGCGAACGCATGGGCCATATCGAGCTTGCATCGCCGGTGGCCCACATCTGGTTCCTCAAGGGCCTGCCGAGCCGCATCGGCACGATGCTCGACATGACGCTCCGTGCGCTCGAGAAGGTGCTCTATTTCGAGGCCTACGTGGTTACGGACCCCGGTGAAACCCCGCTCAAGGTCAAGGAACTGTTGACGGAGGAGCGCTTCCGCAAGGCCCAGATGGAATACGGCCCTTCGGCCTTCAAGGCCGGCATGGGCGCCGAGATCATCCGGGAAATGCTCCGGGCCATCAACCTGGAGCAGGAGTCCGAGGATATCAGGGGGAAGATCGAGACCGCCACCTCCATGGCAACGAAGAAGAAGCTGACCAAGCGGCTCAAGGTGATCGAGTCGTTCCGGAAGTCGGGCAACAAGCCCGAGTGGATGATCCTCGATGTGGTCCCCGTGATTCCGCCGGAACTGCGGCCCCTCGTGCCGCTCGAGGGCGGGAGGTTTGCCACTTCGGACCTGAACGATCTCTACCGGCGCGTGATCAACCGGAACAACAGGCTCCGGAGGCTCGAGGAACTGCGGGCCCCCTCCGTCATCATCCGCAATGAAAAAAGGATGCTCCAGGAGGCGGTGGACGCGCTCTTTGACAACGGCAGGCGCGGACGGGTGCTGCGCGGTCCGAACAAGCGGCCCCTCAAGTCCCTCTCGGACATGCTCAAGGGCAAGCAGGGACGGTTCCGTCAGAACCTCCTCGGCAAACGCGTGGACTACTCGGGCCGTTCGGTGATCGTCGTCGGCCCGGACCTCAAGCTCCACCAGTGCGGTCTGCCGAAGAAGATGGCCCTCGAGCTCTTCAAGCCCTTCATCTTCAACAAGCTCGAGGAAAAGGGGTTTGCCACCACCATCAAGAGCGCCAAGAAGATGATCGAGCGCGAGCGGCCGGAAGTCTGGGACGTTCTCGAAGAGGTGATCGAAGAGCATCCCGTGCTCCTGAACCGCGCCCCCACGCTCCACCGGCTCGGCATCCAGGCCTTCGACCCGGTGCTCGTGGAAGGCAAGGCCATCCGGCTCCACCCGCTTGTGTGCGCGGCCTTCAACGCGGACTTTGACGGCGACCAGATGGCGGTCCACATCCCGCTCTCCGTGGAGGCCCAGCTCGAGGCGCGGGTGCTCATGCTCTCGGTCAACAACGTTCTCTCACCGGCCAACGGCCGGCCGATCACGGTCCCGTCCCAGGACATCGTGCTCGGCTGTTACTACCTTACCAAGGCCCGTTCCGGCGTCCGGGGAGAAGGCAAGGTCTTTTCGGGGCCCCACGAGGTCCGCGTGGCCCATGACCAGGGCATGGTGGATATCCATGCGCGTATCAGGGTCCGCATGAACGGCAAGCTCGAAGAGACCACGGTCGGTCGGGTGCTGTTCAGTGAGATCCTGCCCGAGGGCATGTCCTTTTCCTTCATTAACAAGGATATGAACAAGAAGGAACTGGCAAAATTGATTGACGAGTGCTTTCGGAAACTCGGCCTCAGGCGTACGGTGGTTCTCGTGGACGATATGAAAGACATCGGGTACACCTACGCCACGCGGTCGGGCATCTCCATCTGCATTTCCGACATGCACATCCCGAGCAAGAAGCAGAAGTTCATCGAGCAGGCGCAGAAGGAAGTCATGGAGATCCATCACCAGTACGTGGAGGGTCTCATCACGAACGGCGAGCGGTACAACAAGGAAATCGACATCTGGGCGAACGTGACCGAAAAGATCGCCGACGAGATGATGGGAGAACTCGGCATGGAGGAGATCGAACTCCGGGGCGGGAAGAAATCCGAGATCCAGGAGGCCCGTTCGTTCAACAACATCTTCATGATGGCCGACTCCGGCGCCCGGGGAAGCACCCAGCAGATCAGGCAGCTCGCAGGCATGCGCGGTCTCATGGCCAAGCCGTCGGGCGAGATCATCGAGACGCCGATCACGGCGAACTTCCGGGAAGGGCTTACCGTGTTGCAGTACTTCATTTCCACCCACGGCGCCCGCAAGGGTCTCGCCGACACGGCGCTCAAGACCGCCAATTCAGGCTACCTGACGCGGAGGCTCGTGGACGTGGCGCAGGACGTGATCATCACCCAGCATGACTGCGGCACGACGGACGGCATCATCGTGGGCTCCCTTGTCGAGGGAGGCGAGATCATCGAACCGCTGTCCGAGCGTATCCTCGGCCGTGTGACCGGGGAAGACGTCAAGGACCCGCTTACCAAGGATGGGGTCATCGGCAATACCCAGGAGATAACGGAAGACGCCGTCCGGAAGATCGAGGACGCGGGCATCGACCGCATCAAGATCCGTTCGGTGCTCACGTGCCAGTCTACCCGCGGCGTCTGCAGGATGTGCTACGGAAGAGACCTCGCCCGCGGCAAACTCGTGGACATCGGCGAGGCCATCGGCATCATCGCAGCACAGTCCATCGGCGAGCCGGGAACGCAGCTTACCATGAGGACCTTCCACATCGGCGGCACGGCGAGCAAGGTCGTGGAGCAGACGGTGCTCGAGGCGAAGAATGCAGGCATCATGAAATACCTCAACGTCAACACCGTGAAGAACAAGGAAGGCGATTACGTCGCCATGTCCCGAAACGGCGGCATCGCCATCTACGACGAGAAGGGCCGCGAAAAAGAGAAGTATGCCATTATCTACGGCGCACGCCTCAAGGTCCAGGACGGTCAAAAAGTGGACGTAGGCCAGAAACTCGTGGAGTGGGACCCCTACTCCCTCCCGATCCTCACCGAAATCGGCGGCAGGATCGCCTTCGGAGACATCGTCGAGGGCGTCACCATGCGGGAGGAGGTGGACGAGGTCACCGGCCTGTCGCGCAAGGTCATCATCGATTCTCCCGACCCGAACCTGAGACCTCGCATCTCCATCAAGGACGAGCACGGCAAGACGGCGAAGCTGCCCGCTACGAACGCCGTGGCGCGGTATCTTCTGCCTGCGGGCGCACACATCCTCGTGGACAAGGGAGAGAATGTGTTCCCCGGCGATATCCTGGTGAAGATCCCCCGTGAAACGACGAAGACCAAGGACATTACCGGCGGTCTGCCGCGGGTGGCCGAGCTCTTCGAGGCGCGGAAACCCAAGGAGCAGGCCATCATCAGCGAGATCGACGGCACCGTCGAGTTCGGCGGATTCGTCAAAGGCATGCGGCGCATCCTCGTCAAGGACGGCATGGGGAACGAGAAGGAGTACCTCATCCCCAAGGGCAAGCATGTAAACGTTCATGAAGGGGACTGGGTGACGGCCGGCGAACCCCTTATGGACGGCCCGGTGGACCCGCACGATATCCTGAGCGTGCTCGGCCCCAAGGAGCTCCAAAAGTACCTGGTGGACGAGGTGCAGCAGGTCTACCGTCTCCAGGGCGTCAGCATCAACGACAAGCACATCGAGGTCATTGTCCGTCAGATGCTGCGCAAGGTCCGGATCGAGGATGCCGGCGATACGCCTTTCCTCATCGGCGAGCAGGTTGATCGGTTTACCTTCGCACGCGAGAACGAGGCCGTGATCGGCCGCGGCGGGAGGCCTGCATCGGCCCGTCCGATCCTTCTCGGCATCACCAAGGCGTCGCTTACCACGGACAGCTTTATTTCGGCCGCATCGTTCCAGGAGACCACGCGGGTGCTCACGGAGGCCGCCATTACCGGCGCCGTGGACGATCTGGTGGGACTGAAGGAAAACGTGATCATGGGAAGGTTGATCCCGGCAGGAACGGGTATGATGGAGTACCGGAATACCTTTGTGGTAGTCAAGGAAGAGGGGTCGGAATCTTCGGAATAGGCCGTTGCCACCCTGTTGGTAGTATCCAGCGGGCGGGGGGAGGGTAGACGCTCCCCCGCCGCTTTTGTCATGGTTCTTTTAAGGCCGGTTTTTTATCAACAGATCAAAAAAGTCTTGACAATAAAAAAGTTAGCTGATATAATGCCCAGGTTTTGACTCAATGTAGAAAAAGTTATTGTCTTTCTTAGGTTTTTTACGTTATTTGAAGGGGTGGAATTCGTGCCGACAATTAATCAATTAGTGAGAAAAGGCAGGTTTTTGATCGGAAGCAAGACCAAGAGTCCTGCGCTCAGGAGCAGCCCCCAGAAAAGAGGGGTCTGTATCAGGGTGTATACCACGACGCCCAAAAAACCGAACTCAGCTCTCCGGAAAGTTGCCAGGGTGAGGCTCACGAACGGGATGGAGGTAACGACGTACATACCGGGCGTCGGCCACAACCTTCAGGAGCACTCTATTGTGCTCATCCGCGGCGGCAGGGTGAAGGACCTCCCGGGCGTCCGCTACCATATCGTTCGGGGCACTCTTGATACGGTGGGTGTAGCAAATCGGAAGCAGGGCCGTTCAAAGTACGGGGCGAAGAGGCCGAAGTAAGGGACAAGCACGAAGCACGAATTTCTCAATCCTCATCTCCCGCATTTCGGATTTGGAGATTAGAATTTAGAGTTTGCCAAGGAAAAATTATGCCGAGAAAACAGGTAGTCGTAAAAAGGGAGATTCTCCCCGATCCGAAATACAACAGCAAGCTTGTGGCGAAGTTCGTGAACATGCTCATGCGGAAGGGCAAGAAGAGCACGGCGGAGGCCATTTGCTACAAGGCGCTCAACCGGATCCAGGAAAAAACGTCGGGCGACGCCATCGCCATTTTCAAGAAGGCCGTGGAAAACCTGAAGCCGTCCCTTGAGGTGAAATCGCGCAGGGTGGGTGGAGCATCCTACCAGGTCCCGGTGGAGGTCAAGCAGACGCGGAGGCTGTCCCTGGCATTCCGCTGGCTCCGGATGTATGCGTCGCTGCGGCCCGAAAAATCCATGGTTGAAAAGCTCGCCGGAGAAATTCTCGATGCATCGAACAACACCGGCGCGGCAATAAAAAAGAAGGAAGATGTGCACCGCATGGCAGATGCAAATAAGGCATTCGCCCACTATCGCTGGTAAGGCGTTCAATTGTATAAACTCCCCTCACCCCTCCCCCTCTCCCCTGGTGGGAGAGGGAAAAGGGAGAGGGGGCTTCATCGGAGGCGGAGGAAGTTTTGGCCAGGCAGTATTCACTTGAAAATACAAGAAACATCGGTATCATGGCGCATATCGACGCCGGTAAAACGACGACGACGGAGCGTATTCTTTATTATACCGGTGTCTCCTATAAGATCGGCGAAGTGCATGACGGCACCGCGGTCATGGACTGGATGGTGCAGGAGCAGGAGCGCGGCATCACCATCACCTCGGCCGCGACGACCTGCTTCTGGCGGGACAAGCGCATCAACATCATCGATACTCCCGGCCACGTGGACTTTACCATCGAGGTGGAGCGTTCGCTCCGCGTGCTCGACGGCGCCGTGGCGGCCTTCGACTCGGTGAGCGGCGTCGAGCCCCAGTCCGAGACCGTGTGGCGACAGGCGGACAAGTACGATGTCCCGCGCATCGCGTTCATGAACAAGATGGACCGCATCGGCGCGGACTTCTACATGAGCGTCCAGAGCATGATCGACCGGCTTGGAGCCAACCCGGTGCCGATTCAGATTCCGGTCGGCGCAGAGGACAAGTTCCGTGGTTGCGTTGACCTTGTTAAGATGAAGGCGGTTCTGTTCGACGACGAGACCCTCGGCGCAAAATACGCAGTGGAAGACATCTCTGCGGATCTCCTGCCCAAGGCAAAAGAGTACCGGGAAAAAATGATCGAGAAACTGGCCGACGTGGATGATACGGTCATGGAGAAGTTCCTGAACGGCGAGCAGCCGACGGAGGCCGAGATCATGGCCGCGATCCGCAAGGGTACGATCGCCATGAAGATATTCCCGGTCATATGCGGATCGGCGTTCAAGAACAAGGGTGTGCAACTTCTTCTGGATGCAGTAGTGGATTACCTCCCGTCACCGTTGGACATTCCGCCGGTAACGGGCATCGGCCCCAAGGGCGAGGAAATAGTTCGCACTGCATCGGACAGCGAGCCCTTTGCGGGCATAGCGTTCAAGATCATGAGCGATCCCTTCGTGGGCCAGCTCACGTTCATTCGGGTCTATTCCGGAACACTGAAGTCCGGCTCCTATGTGTACAACTCTACCAAGGGTGTCAGGGAGCGTGTCGGCAGGCTGCTCAAAATGCACGCGAACAAGCGCGAAGAGATCGAGCAGATCTATTCCGGCGATATCTGCGCGGCTGTGGGACTCAAAAGCACGCTCACGGGCCATACACTCTGTGATGAAAACAAACCCGTCATCCTGGAAGCCATGATCTTCCCGGAGCCGGTGATCTCCGTGGCCATCGAGCCCAAGACCAAGGCGGACCAGGAAAAGCTGGGCTTCTCGCTCCAGAAGCTCATGCAGGAAGACCCGTCGTTCCGCGTGATGACCGACCAGGAGACCGGGCAGGTCATCATCTCCGGTATGGGAGAGCTTCATCTGGAGATCATCGTCGACCGCCTTTTGCGCGAGTTCAAGGTTGACGCGAACGTCGGCAAGCCTCAGGTGGCGTACCGCGAAACGGTTCGGAAGAAGGTTACGGCAGAAGGAAAATATATACGTCAAACCGGCGGCCGCGGCCAGTACGGGCATGCGGTGCTTGAGCTCGAGCCGCAGGAACCGGGCAAGGGATTCGAGTTTGTGAATAAGACCGTCGGCGGCTCGGTTCCCAAGGAATACGTTATGCCGATACAAAAGGGGATCGTAGAGGCCATGGAGAACGGTGTGATTGCCGGCTATCCCATGGTCGACATCAAGATCACCCTGATCGACGGCTCGTATCATGACGTAGACTCATCGGAAATGGCATTCAAGATCGCGGGCTCCATGGCCTTTAAAGAAGGCGCGAACAAGGCTTCGCCGGCTTTGCTCGAGCCGATCATGGCAGTCGAGGTCGTGTGCGCCGAGGAGTACATGGGCGATATCATCGGCGACCTCAGCTCGCGCCGCGGCCGGGTACAGGGCATGAATGTAAGGGGTGCGGGACGGGTCATCACGGCGCAGGTCCCGCTGTCCGAGATGTTCGGGTATGCCACGGACATCCGCTCCAAGACCCAGGGCAGGGCCACGTACACCATGCAGTTCGCGCACTACGAAGAAGTGCCGAAGAATATCGCCGAGCAGATCATCGCCAAGGTAAAAGGCGAAACGGTCAAGACGAAGTAACGCAGTACATAGATAGTACGCAGATACTTTCCGACAGGAGGCGGAGGACATGGCAAAGGCAAAATTTGAGAGGACAAAACCTCATGTGAATGTGGGCACCATCGGACACGTGGACCACGGCAAGACGACGCTGACGGCGGCGATCACGAAGGTGCTGGCGCTGAAGAACTTTGCGAGCTTCGTGGCCTACGACCAGATCGACAAGGCGCCCGAAGAGCGGGAGCGCGGCATCACCATCGCCACGGCGCACGTGGAATACCAGACGGAGAAGCGCCACTACGCCCACGTGGACTGCCCCGGCCATGCCGACTACGTCAAGAACATGATCACCGGCGCAGCCCAGATGGACGGCGCCATACTCGTCGTGTCCGCCGCCGACGGCCCCATGCCCCAGACCCGGGAGCACATCCTCCTGGCCCGCCAGGTCGGGGTGCCCTACATCGTGGTGTACATGAACAAGGTAGACATGGTAGACGACCCCGAGCTCATCGAGCTCGTTGAGCTGGAAGTACGGGAACTGTTGTCCAAGTACCAGTTCCCCGGGGACAAGACGCCGATCGTGAAGGGGAGCGCCTTAAAGGCCCTCCAGAGCGACAGCAAGGACATCAACGCCCCTGAGTTCAAGAGCATCATGGAGCTCATGGCCGCCATAGACAGCTATATCCCCGAGCCCAAGCGCGACATCGACAAGCCCTACCTCATGCCCATAGAAGACGTGTTCTCCATTGCCGGCCGCGGCACGGTGGTCACCGGCAGGATCGAGCGCGGGATCGTCAAGGTCGGCGATGAGATCGAGATCGTCGGCATCAAGCCCACCCAGAAGACCGTTGTCACCGGCGTAGAGATGTTCCGGAAGCTTTTGGACCAGGGTCAGGCCGGCGACAACGTCGGCGTGCTGCTTCGGGGCGTTAAGAAGGAAGATGTGGAGCGCGGGATGGTTTTGGCCAAGCCCGGCAGCATCACCCCCCATACCAAGTTCAAGGCCGAGGCCTACGTCCTGACCAAGGAAGAAGGCGGCCGCCACACCCCGTTCTTCAAGGGGTACCGCCCCCAGTTCTACTTCCGGACGACGGACGTGACGGGCGTGGTGACGCTTGCCGAAGGCGTCGAGATGGTGATGCCCGGCGACAACATGAGCTGCCAGGTGGAGCTCATCACCCCCATTGCCATGGACAAGGAGCTCCGGTTCGCCATCCGCGAGGGCGGCAGGACCGTGGGCGCAGGCGTGATCACCGAAGTGATCGAATAACAAGGGAAGGGACCGCACGTGACTCAGAAGATCAGGATACGATTAAAGGGA
Organism: Nitrospiria bacterium; assembly: GCA_919901555.1. Lineage (GTDB taxonomy): Bacteria > Nitrospirota > UBA9217 > UBA9217 > UBA9217 > CAKKPG01. The sequence goes on from CAKKPG010000082.1 coordinate 37,495, forward strand.
TATGACCACCGGCTGCTCGACCAGTCCGCGCTGGAGATCATGGATACGGCTAAGAGGACCGGCGCCAAGGTGTCGGGCCCGATTCCCTTACCTACCCGGATCAACCGCTGGACCGTGCTCCGCTCGCCCCACGTGGACAAGAAATCGCGGGAGCAGTTCGAGATCAGGACGCATAAGCGGCTCCTCGACATTCTGGATCCGACGCCCCAGACTGTTGACGCGCTTATGAAGCTCGATCTGGCAGCGGGCGTTGACGTTGAGATCAAGCTGTAAACGCAATTATTGCAGAAGAAGGCGAAATGTAAAGGGCAAAATTTCAGGTCTGCCCCTGCCACTTTACATTTTGCAATTTGAAATTTGCATTTTGCATTGAGGACGCTGCCATGAGCATGGGAATAATCGGAAAAAAAATCGGCATGAGCCAGCTGTTCAACGGCGGGGAGATGATCCCCGTTACGGTGATCCAGGCGGGGCCGTGCAAGGTCGTTCAAAAGAAGACCGTCGAAAAGGACGGATACGAGGCTTTGCAGCTCGCCTTTCAGGAAGAGAAGAAGAAAGAGCGTGTGACGAAGCCGCTCGCCGGGCATTATCAGAAGGCGAACGTGGCGCCCCATCGGTTCCTGCGAGAGTTCCGCGCGGCGGGTTTTGAGCAGGGCCAGGACGTTACGGTCGAGATCTTTAAAAAAGGCGATTTCATCTCCGTGACGGGCGTCAGCAAGGGTAAGGGTTTCGCCGGCGTCATGAAGCGGCATAACTTTGCCGGCGGTCCCGGCAGCCACGGCTCCATGTTCAACAGAGAGCCGGGTTCCATCGGGGCCAGCGCCTATCCGTCGAGGGTTTGGCCGGGCAAGAAGCTTCCCGGTCATATGGGAGCGGCAACCGTCACGGTCAAGAATCTCAAGGTCGTTGATGTGCGTCCCGAGCAAAACCTGCTGTTTGTGCGCGGCGCAATACCGGGCGGCGACAATGCTCTGGTCCTGATCTATAAGGATTAAGAGGAAATAGGGGATTATTCCAATGGCATCAGTTGCGGTGGTTGATATGAGCAATAACAAGGTGAAGGATGTTGAGCTTCCGCCTTTGTTCGCCAGCGACGTGAATTCGCACCTCCTCTATTCGGCTGTCGTGAACCAGCTGGCGAACAAGAGGGCCGGAACAGCGTCCACCAAGACCAAGGGACTGGTGAGCGGCGGCGGCAAAAAGCCCTGGAAGCAGAAGGGCACGGGCAGGGCTCGTGCGGGCAGCAGCCGGTCGCCTCTCTGGCGGCACGGCGGCACGGTGTTCGGCCCGATGCCGAGGGATTATTCGTACAGCATCCCCAAAAAGGAAAAGCGTGCGGCCCTTGCGGCGGCCCTTACGGCAAAGGTGGGCGAGAACAGGCTGATCATTCTTGACAAGCTGTCGCTGGCAGAGCCCAGGACGAAACAGATGGCCGAGCTGCTCCAGAAGCTCGGAGTGTCGGAAAGCGCGCTTGTGCTCATCGCGTCGGCAAACCGTAACGTGGCGCTCGCATCGCGGAACGTCCCGAATGTGAAGGTCCTCCGGATGGAGAACATCAACGTGTATGATCTGCTCAAGTACCGGTACCTCATCACCACCCAGGACGCCATCAGCGCCATGCAGGAGGTGTACGGGAAATGACGCTCGATCTCTATGATATCATACGGCTTCCGCGCATCACCGAAAAAGGCACGCGTCTCAAGGAGAAAAACAACGTGCTTACCTTCGAGGTGAAGGCGGACGCCAACAAGGTCCAGGTGCGGAAGGCGATCGAGGGCATCTTCAAGGTGAAGGTCTCCGATGTAACGACCGTGAACATTCCGGGAAAGCGCAAACGCATGGGCGCGCGGGAAGGCCGCAGGTCGGACTGGAAGAAGGCCTACGTGACGCTCAAGCCCGGGGAAAAGATTGACCTGTTCGAGGGTGCTTAAATGCCGATAAAAAAATATAATCCAACGTCGCCGGGGGTCCGGTTCCAGACCGTCACAACCTTTGAGGAAGTGACGAGGGACAAACCGGAAAAATCGCTCCTCGTGCGCGTTCCCGAACGCGCGGGCAGGAACAACCGGGGTAAGATCACGGTTCGCTATCGCGCGGGCTGGCACAAGAAGATATACCGGATTGTTGATTTTAAGCGCGAAAAAATCGGCGTGCCGGCCGCGGTTGCCCACATCGAATATGATCCCAACCGGTCTGCCAGAATTGCCCTGCTCCATTATGCCGACGGCGAGAAACGCTATATAATCGCGCCGCTGGGGCTGAAGGTGGGTGATCGCGTCCTGTCCGGTCCGGAAGCGGACATCAAGACGGGCAATGCGCTTCCCTTAGGCTCCATACCGGTAGGCACGGTCGTTCATAATGTGGAGCTCAAAAAAGGGAGAGGCGGCCAGCTTGCGCGAAGCGCAGGCGCCTCGGTGCAGCTTCTGGCAAGAGAAGGGGAGTATGCGACCCTCAGGCTGAACTCGGGAGAAATACGCAGGGTCCGGTCTGAGTGCATGGCAACGATCGGCCAGGTGGGGAACCTCGACCACGAGAACGTCAGTATCGGAAAAGCGGGCCGGTCGCGGTGGCTCGGCAGGCGTCCGCGGGTTCGCGGCGTCGCCATGAACCCCGTGGACCATCCGCTCGGCGGCGGCGAAGGAAAATCGTCCGGCGGCCGGCCGGGATGCTCCCCCTGGGGACTCCCCGACGGGAAGAGAACCCGGCACAATAAGGCGACGAGCAAGTACATCATTTCAAGAAGGACCAAGAGCAGATAACGACATTCTCAGGATGTCGATTGGAAATTGAAAAATGTAAATTGAGATCTCATGGCTTCATTTTTAAATTTTCAATATTAAATTTACCATTTGCAATGCGAAGCAGCGGAGGGCGCAGTGCCGAGATCGATTAAAAAAGGCCCGTTTGTGGACGAGAGCCTCTCGAAGAAGATAGAGACCATGAACGCGTCGGGAGAGAAAAAGATTTTCAAGACATGGTCCCGGAGATCGACCATCATTCCGGAATTCGTAGGCCACACCGTGGCCGTGCACAACGGGAAGAAGTTCATTCCGGTGTACGTTACCGAGAACATGGTGGGACACAAGCTCGGTGAGTTTTCCCCCACGAGAACATTCAGGGGCCACGGCGGGTCGAAGGCGGCGGCGGAGAAGACGAGCACGCCCAAGTAAGTGGGGCAGCGGCCCGAAGACGGGGGAGTGAGGGCAAACACATGGAAGCAAGCGCGACAGTCAGACATATACGGATTACTCCGCGAAAGGCGAGACAGGTTGTCGATCTTATCCGCGGGAAGATGGTAGGGGATGCGAAAAACATCCTGAGCTTCACATCGCTCCACGCGGCGCGCATCGTGAAGAAGCTCCTCGATTCCGCGGTGGCGAACGCCGAGCAAAAGAAGATCGGCGATGTGGACTCTCTTACGATTGCGAAGGCCTATGTGAACCAGGGGGTCACCATGAAACGCATGCGGGCGAGGGCCATGGGCCGCGGAAATGTGATCAGGAAGAGGACCAGCCACATTACGCTGGTGCTCTCCGCTTAGCGAAGAGTTTGGAGGAAGAATGGGTCAGAAAGTACATCCGATAGGGTTTCGGCTCGGGGTCATAAAAACCTGGGATTCTCGGTGGTTCTCGAAAAAGAACTACGCGGCGCTCCTCCATGAGGACATTAAGATCCGCAAGATCGTGAAAGAGCGGCTCATGCACGCGGGCGTCGCCAAGATCGAGATCGAGCGCGCGGGACAGAAGGCCAAGATCAATATCCATACCGCCCGGCCGGGCATCATTATCGGCAAAAAGGGCGCAGAGGTGGACAAGCTCAAGAAGGACCTTGAAGCACTTACGGGCAAGCAGATATACATCAATATCCAGGAAATCAGAAGGCCGGAGCTGGACGCGCAGCTCGTGGCCGAAAACGTAGCGCTCCAGCTCGAGCGCAGGATCGCCTTCCGGAGGGCCATGAAGAAGGCGGTTACGTCAGCTCTTCGTCTCGGCGCCCAGGGGATCAAAATAAACTGCGCCGGCAGGCTGGCGGGAGGCGAGATCGCCCGGACCGAATGGTACCGGGAAGGCCGGGTGCCGCTCCACACCCTGCGCGCCGACATCCAGTACGGATTCTTTGAAGCCAAGACGACCATGGGCCAGATCGGTGTCAAGGTCTGGATTTACAAGGGCGACGTGCTCCAGCAGCCAGCGGTTGCTGTGTAGCCGGCCTTGAGTTCAAATACGACCACGATCACGGTGAATGAAGGATAGGGATTATGCTGGCACCCAAACGGGTAAAATTCAGGAAGATGCATAAGGGCAGGAGGACGGGAACCGCCTACCGCGGTTCCGAGGTCAGCTACGGCGAGTACGGGCTGAAGGCTCTCGAACCTGCCTGGGTTACGAGCAGGCAGATCGAGGCAGCTCGTATTGCCATGACCCGGTATGTCAAGCGGGGCGGCAAGATATGGATCAGGATATTCCCGGACAAGCCCATTACCAAAAAACCGGCGGAAACGCGCATGGGGAAAGGTAAAGGCGCGCCGGAGTACTGGGTTGCGGTGATAAAGCCCGGCAGAGTCCTCTATGAGATGGGTGGGGTGGAGGAGTCGGTGGCCCGCGAGGCCTTCCGGCTTGCAGCGTATAAGCTCCCCATGGCGACGAAGTTCGTCGCGCGGGAGGAGATGGTATGAAGACCCAGGCGGGTGAAATGAGAGATCTGTCCAAAGAGGAGCTTGAGGCCAAGGCGACAGATCTGAAGAAAGAATTGTTCAACCTGAGATTCCAGCAGGCCATGGGGCAGATAGAGAACCCCATGCGTTTGAGGCTGCTCCGCAGAGAGATCGCAAAAACCAAAACGGTGCTGAAGGAAAAGTATGGGCGAGTATAAAAAGAGAAGAGCGTACGTCGGGCGTGTCATCAGCGACAAGATGGACAAAACGGTCGTGCTGGCGGTGACGAGGAAGATCGCGCACCCTCGGTACAACAAAACCATAAGCCGCACGACGAAGTTCAAGGTCCACGATGAAAAGAACGAGTGCAAAGTGGGAGACCTCGTGAAGTTCATCGAGACGCGGCCGCTCTCCAAGGAGAAGCGGTGGAGGGTGCTCGAAATCGTTGAGAGGGCCCATTAGTCCGGAATTCCCATTATCGAACGACGACAGAGAAGGATGAACCATGATTCAGCAGCAGACGGTACTGGATGTGGCGGATAATTCCGGCGCAAAAAAAGTGATGTGCATCAAGGTGCTCGGCGGGACCCGCAAGCGGTATGCCACCCTGGGTGACGTGATCGTCGTGGCCATCAAGATGGCCATCCCCGACGGACAGGTCAAGAAGGGGACGGTAGCCAAAGCCGTGGTGGTGCGGACGGCCAAGGAGGTTCGCCGACCGGACGGATCGTATATCAAGTTCGACCGGAATGCGGCCGTGCTCATCAATAATCAGAATGAGCCGATCGGGACGCGCATCTTCGGCCCCGTGGCCAGGGAACTGCGCAGGAAGAATTTTATGAAGATCATTTCGCTGGCCCCCGAAGTGCTGTAGGTGCAGGCCGGGCGGCATCGGCGACGATATTCGGAACGGGAGCAGGAAAAAGGAACATGCAGATAAAGAAAAACGATAACGTGCTCGTGACCACAGGCAAGGAAAAGGGGAAGCGCGGCAGGGTGATCGCGGTGTATCCCGCTCTGAACAGGCTGCTGGTGGAGAAGCTCAACATGATCAAGCGGCATACCCGGCCAAACCAGCAGCTCAAGCAGGGCGGCATTGTGGAAAAGGAGAGCCCCTTCTCCGCGTCGAATGTGAGACTGATCTGCCCGAAGTGCGACAAGCCCACGTCGGTCGCCAGACAGGCGTCGGATGAAGGCAAGCGCGCGAGGGTCTGTAAAAACTGCAACGAGACCATGGGTTAGGTCCGCAGCAAGCGCGGAGAGGACAGTCGTTATCAGATTCGCAGCAGAGGAAATGGGACATTATGGCTGACAAGAAGGACAAGACAAAAGAGACCAAGGGCGGCGAGCGGAAGGCGGCGGCCAAAGGGCCGAAGGACGCTTCCAAGGCAGCGGCCAGGCCCAAGGCAAAGGAAACCAAAAAGGAAGCAGCGCCGGCTGCCGAGGGCGCAAGGACCGGTCAGGTAAAGGGCGTGCCGCCACGGCTCAAGGAGCGGTATCAGAAAACCGCCGTGCCTGCGCTGATGAAGGAGTTCAACTATAAAAACCCCATGCAGGCGCCGAAGCTGGTGAAGGTCGTTCTCAACGTGGGCATGGGCGAGGCGATCACGAATGCCAAGGCCCTTGATGCGGCCGTGGACGAGCTGGGCCGGCTCACCGGGCAGCGGCCGGTGGTGACTCGCGCCAAGAAATCCATCGCGACCTTCAAGCTCAGGGAGGGCATGCCTATCGGCTGCTCCGTGACCCTCAGATGCGAACGGATGTATGAGTTCCTTGACCGGTTTATCAACGCGGCGCTTCCGCGCATCAGGGACTTCAAGGGCGTGCCGGTGAAATCCTTCGACGGCAGAGGGAATTATTCCATCGGGATCAAGGAGCAGGTGATATTCCCGGAGATCGAGTTCGACAAGGTCGAATCGGTCCACGGGCTCGATGTCGCAATTGTGACGACGGCAAAGACGGACGAGGAAGGCAGGGCGCTCCTCACCCATCTGGGGATGCCGTTTCGGAAATAGTCCGGCAGTACGGACGGTATGGAGGAACGATGGCAAAGAAGTCACTGATTGCAAAGGCGGCGAGACCCTCAAAATTCAAGGTACGCGCGTATCACCGGTGTCCGCTCTGCGGCCGGTCGAGGGGCTACCTGAGAAAGTTCGCCATGTGCCGCATATGCTTCAGGAACAGGGCGCTCAAAGGTGAAATCCCGGGCGTGATCAAGGCTAGCTGGTAAGGCAGAAGGGGTTACAATCGTATGATGACCGATCCGATCGCGGATATGCTGACGCGCATCCGCAATGCCAGCAAAATGAAGCTGGAAAAAGTAGATGTTCCTTCGTCGAAGCTCAAGGTGGAGATCGCCAAGATCCTGAAGGACGAGGGATATGTCAAGAACGTGAAGCTGGTCAAGGACCGCAAGCAGGGCGTGATCCGTCTCTATCTGAAATATACCGAAGAGGAATTGCCGGTGATCCAGGGACTCAAGCGGATCAGCAAGCCCGGCTGCAGGGTCTACGTCGGCAATGATGCCATCCCCAAGGTGCTGGCAGGGCTCGGCGTGGCGATCCTCTCGACGCCCAAAGGGATCCAGACGGGCAAACAGGCGAAAAAGAATAATGTAGGCGGAGAAGTTATCTGCCATGTGTGGTAATTAGCCCGGGTGCGCGCATTTTGACGAACCGGGAAGGCAGGAGTGCTCATGTCCAGGGTTGGAAAAAAACCAATTACGATACCCGCCGGCGTTGAGGCCAGGCTGGAATCGGGTAAGATCACGGTCAAAGGGCCGCTCGGCGAGATGAGCCAGCCCATACACCCGAAGATGGCGGTGAAGAAGGACAGTAATACGCTCGTGGTGGAGCGGCCGTCGGACCAGAAGATTTACCGTGAGCTTCACGGTCTTACGAGAAATATCATCGCCAACATGGTCACGGGTGTCAGCAAGGGCTTCGAAAAAACGCTCGAGATAGCCGGCGTGGGTTATAAGGCCGCGCTCCAGGGAACGAACCTGATGTTCAGCCTGGGTTTTTCCCATCCGGTGATTTTCCCCATCCCGAAAGGGATTAAAGCCGCTGTTGACCCGAAGCAGACGACGATCACCATCAAGGGCGCCGATAAACAGCTCGTGGGCCAGGTCGCGGCCAACCTGAGGAGCCTGAAGAAGCCCGAACCCTACAAGGGCAAAGGCATTAAGTACAGCACCGAGACGATAAAAATGAAGGAAGGCAAGGCAGGCAAGGGCGGAAAATAGGCGGGAAGCGCATCCCGCCCGTAAGGTTGCGACGCCGGAACGGAACAGGCGTCACAGGATTCATACAATCTCAATCAATATAACGGAGTGAAAACGTGGCACGGAGTAAGGAACAGGCCAGGGAGACAAGACACAGGCGGGTGCGGAAAAACGTATCCGGAACACCGGCGAAACCGAGGCTGACGGTGTTCAAGAGCCTTCGTCATATCTATGCGCAGCTCATCGACGATGTGAGCGGCAAGACGCTCGCCGCGGCATCCACCATGGATAAAGAGGTCGGAACGGGCATCAAGCATGGCGGAAATGTCGAGGCTGCCAAGAAGGTCGGCGCCAGCATTGCCCAGAAGGCTTTGGGAAAGAACATTAAGAACGTCGTGTTCGACAGGAGCGGCTACAAGTACCATGGTTGCGTCAAGGCATTGGCCGATGCTGCCAGGGAAAAGGGGCTCGATTTTTAAAACGAACAGCACCGATGAAGCGCGGGACGGGGCGTTTTATCCCTCACGCCCCGGCATCGGACGGTAACGAGGAAGCATTCGGAGGCGGCTTTGGCAGAGAGATACGGCAGAGAGTCACAAGACGGAGAAGGCCAGGAAATAAAGGACAAGCTGGTTTCCCTGAACCGGGTTTCCAAGGTGGTCAAAGGCGGCAAGCGGTTCAATTTCAGCGCGCTCGTCGTCGTAGGCGACGGCAAGGGCAGGGTGGGCGTGGGCAAGGGAAAGGCTGCGGAAGCGCCGGTGGCCATCAAGAAGGCTGTCGAGCGCGCCAAGAAAAGCATGGTGAGCGTGGCGCTGAAGGGTGATACCATCCCCCACGAGGTGCTTGGTCACTATGGCGCAGGCAAAGTCCTGCTCAAGCCGGCTGCGGAGGGAACGGGCCTGATAGCGGGCGGCGCCAGCCGCGCTGTGCTCGAGGTCGCCGGAGTGCGGAATGTGCTCTGCAAGTCTCTCGGGTCGAGCAATCCCCATAATGTGGTGAGTGCAACCATGGACGGGCTCATCAGGCTCCGGAGCGCCGAACGCGTGGCAGCGCTCCGCGGGAAATCCATTGAGGAGCTTGGATAGCGATGGCAAAGGGAAATACAAAAAAAATCAAAATTACACTCACGAGGAGCTCCATCGCCCGTCCCGGCAAACACAAGAGCGTGCTGGCCGGTCTCGGCCTCAAGAAGCTGAACAAGGCCGTGGTGAGGCTGGATACGCCGGAAATACGCGGTATGATCAGCAAGGTGTCGCATCTTGTTTCGGTCGAGGAAGCGTGACCGGAACGGCAATGGAATGTTCACCTCAGGGCGCGGAGTGCGGACCGGACGGCGCCTGATCCCGGGCGCAGGAGAATGAAGAGTAGATTATGAGATTAGAAGAATTGAAGCCCTCGAAAGGGGCGAGGAAAAAAGCAAAAAGGGTCGGCAGGGGGCCCGGCTCGGGCCACGGCAAGACCTCTACCAAAGGCCATAAGGGCCAGAAGGCCCGCTCCGGCGGCGTTAAGGGGCCGGGGTTTGAAGGCGGCCAGATGCCCCTTCAACGGCGGATACCGAAACGGGGCTTCACGAACATATTTCGCAAGGAATATTCCGTCGTCAACGTCGCCGACCTCGCGCTTCTCGGGGGGAAGGACCCCATTACCCCTGAGGTCCTCCTGGAAAAGGGCCTTATCAGGAACATGAAAGACGGCGTTAAGGTGCTCGGCATGGGCGATCTGAAGGCACAGATCGTGGTGCGGGCCCACAAATTCAGCAAGAGCGCCATCGATAAGATACAGGCAGCCGGCGGGAAGGCCGAGGTGATCTGAGCGTGTTCGCCAGCCTGCAGAACATATTCAATATCCCCGAGCTCCGGAAACGGCTTCTCTTCACGCTCCTGCTGCTCTCCGTGTACCGCGTGGGGGCGCACATCCCCACCCCGGGCATCAGAGGTGACGCACTCAGCGAGTATCTCCACCAGGCGGCCTCGGGCCTCATGGGTTTTTTCGACATGTTTTCCGGCGGTGCGCTCTCCAAGGTGACGATCTTCGCCCTTGGGATCATGCCCTACATCACGGCATCCATCGTTCTCCAGCTCCTTACCGTGGTGATACCGCGTCTTCAGGCGCTTGCGAAAGAGGGCGAGGCCGGCCGGAAGAAGATCGTGGAGTACACACGGTACGGCACGGTGTTCATCGCCGCGTTCCAGTCGTTCTGGATGGCGGTGGGGATCGAGAAGATGGGAGGCGGGGCCTTCGTCGAGGCGGGCGGCTGGTCATTCCGCATCCTCACCATGATAACGCTTACCGCCGGTACGACGTTCATCATGTGGCTCGGCGAGCAGATCACGGAGCGGGGAATCGGGAACGGCATCTCCCTTATCATTTTTGCCGGCATTGTCGCGGGTTTTCCGCAGGCCGTGGGGAACACCGTGGAGCTCGTGAGGGTCGGCCAGATACCGTACTACATGCTGCCCGCCATTCTGGCCATCGTTGTCTCTGTTGTCGCCGCGATCATTCTCATGGAACGCGGACAACGGAGGATACAGATTCAGTATGCGCAGCGCATGGTGGGACGCAAGATCTATAAGGGGCAGAGCACGCATCTGCCGCTCAAGATCAACTCCGCAGGGGTCATTCCGCCCATCTTTGCGTCCTCGATCCTCCTGTTCCCGGCGACCATAGCCGGGTTTGCGGAGATGCCCTGGGTAAAGGGCATTGCCTCGCAGCTTTCTCCGGGGAAAATGCTCTATACGACCGTGTATGTGCTGCTCATCGTCTTTTTTTCGTTTTTTTATACCGCTATTGTATTCAATCCCGTGGATATCGCGGAGAACCTGAAAAAGTACGGCGGGTTCATTCCGGGCATCAGGCCGGGGAAGAAAACTTCCGACTTTCTCTACCGGGTGCTCACGCGCATCACCCTGGGCGGCGCGTTCTACCTTGCCGCAGTCTGTGTGCTGCCGGATATATTTTACAAGACGTTCAACGTAACGTTCTATTTCGGGGGCACCTCGCTGCTGATTGTGATCGGCGTTGCGCTCGACACCGTTTCGCAGATAGAGTCCCATTTAATTCAGAGACATTACGGAGGTTTTCTGAAGGGCGCTTCCATAAAAGGGAGACGCTAGCGGGTCCGGTGGTTTCATGGTCATACTGAAGTCCCTTCAGGAAATCGAGAAAATCAGGGAGGCCTGCCTTATTGTCGCCGATGCCCTGACGGGCTTGCGCGAGATGGTCAGGCCGGGCGTGAACACGCAGGGGCTCGATGAATTCGCGGAGAAGTTCATTCGCGCAGCAGGCGGCATCCCGGCGTTCAAGGGATACCGCGGTTATCCGAAAACCCTGTGTACTTCGCTGAACGAGCAGGTGGTGCACGGCATCCCATCGAGGGACGTGGTCCTGAAAGAAGGGGACATCATCAGCCTGGACCTGGGTGTCATCGTGGATGGTTTTTACGGCGACGCGGCGGTAACGCTTCCCGTGGGGACCATCAGCCCCGAGGCCGAACGGCTCAGCAGGGTCACGGAGGAGGCGCTCTCCCGGGGGATCGCCGCAGCCAGGGTCGGGAACAGGCTGTACGATATCTCATACGCGATCCAGGCCACCGCGGAAGCCAACGGGTTCTCCGTCGTGCGGGATTTCGTGGGACACGGAATCGGCAGGAGCCTCCATGAGGATCCCCAGCTCCCGAACTTCGGTGAACCGGGGCGCGGTCCGAGGCTCAAGGCCGGCACGGTTCTCGCCATAGAGCCGATGGTGAACAGAGGAGGGAGCGCTACGGTGGTCAAGGAAGACAACTGGACCGCGGTGACCGCCGACGGCAGTCTTTCAGCGCACTTCGAACACACGGTTGCGGTCATGCCCGACGGGCCCTGGGTACTCACGAAGCGGTAAGCGTCAGCCCTGTCGACGGACGATGTTTCTGACGAATCAAAGAGAGTGTGTTACGGTGGATGATGTCAAAGGAAGACTCTATTGAAGTCCAGGGAACGGTCTTGGAGACCCTCCCCAACGCCATGTTCCGGGTCGAGATGGAAAATGGCCATAAGATCCTGGCGCACATATCCGGCAAGATGAGGATGCACTTCATCAAGATTCTGCCGGGAGACAAGGTCACGGTAGAGCTGTCTCCCTATGATTTGACGCGGGGAAGAATTACCTATCGTTTCAAGTAGGGAGCGGCGGAGCTTCCTGGTCGGGGCATCGGCGCACAGATAGAATACTTCAAAGATGGGAAGTGTATCAGCAATGAAAGTGCGATCTTCAGTACGGAAAATTTGCAGTAAGTGCAGGGTCATCAGGCGCAGAGGCATTGTTCGCGTGATCTGCGAGAACAAGCGCCATAAGCAGCGCCAGGGGTAGAGGCGAGGCCTCATTGAAAAGTGAAGATTGGAAATTGAAAAATGCGCTGTGGCCGCATTACAAGTCAATTTCAAAATTTTCAATTTTCAATTTTTAATTTTCAATCTGTACTCAGGTTTCAGGAGGAACTGTGGCACGAATCGCCGGAGTGGATTTACCGAAGGACAAGCGTATCGAGGTAGCGCTCACGTATATTTACGGGATCGGCAAGACCTCAGCGGGGCATATTCTCGCCGAGGCCGGGGTGGACCTCAGCGTGAGAAGCAAGGACCTCACGGAAGACGACATCGTCAAGATCCGGGCCATCCTGGATCGGGACTATATGATCGAAGGAGACCTCCGCAGGGATGTCGCGACGCACATCAAGCGGCTCATGGATACGGGCAGTTACCGCGGACTTCGACATCGCAGGGGCCTTCCGGCGAGGGGCCAGAGGACCAAGACCAACGCGCGCACCCGTAAGGGACCCAAGAAGTCAGCTATGTCAGGCAGAGGCAAGAAGAAGGGACTGTCAAAGAAGTAAGGCGCGGGAGCGACGTCAGGCGCCAGTTCCCTGATGCGCTGGAACACCGGAGGCCTTAGCGGGTCGCGCTCGTTCGCGTGGGAACATTTATAGGGGAGATGAAATGGCAAAGAAGGGCAAGGAAAAGAAGAACGTGTCCACCGGCATGGTGCACATACATGCGTCGTTCAACAATACCATTGTGACCATTACGGACACTGCCGGGAACGTCATTACGTGGTCAAGTGCTGGGAACCAGGGATTCAAGGGGTCCCGCAAGAGCACTCCCTTTGCTTCCCAGCTGGCCGCGGAAAACGCCGCTAAAAAGGCGATGGAGCACGGGATGAGGCAGGTGGAGGTGTATGTCAAGGGGCCGGGCGCCGGCAGAGAGTCGGCGATCAGGGCGATCCAGTCCGCGGGGCTGGAAATCGCGGCGATTAAAGATGTGACGCCCATCCCGCACAATGGGTGTCGGCCGCCGAAGCGAAGACGGGTTTAAGCGACATTCTGCGAATGTCGAATTGTAAATTGGAAATTGCAAATTGAAAAATGCAAAATAGAGTGAAGGGAACAGTAAGCTTGGTTTCAATTTAAAATTTATAATTTACAATTTTCATTTTACAATCCTCGCGAAGCGAGAAGTGGAGGACACACGTGGCACGGTATGTAGGATCAGTATGTAAGCTCTGCAGGAGAGAGGGCATGAAGCTCTTCCTCAAGGCAGAGCGTTGTAATACCGATAAATGCGGAATAGTCCGGAGAAGCTATCCGCCGGGTCAGCACGGCCAGGCGAGGATCAAACACTCCGAATACAGCCTGCAGCTCAGGGAAAAGCAGAAAATCAGGAGGGTCTACGGCGTACTCGAGCGTCAGTTCCGCGGCTACTTTGACCGGGCGGCGCGGATGAAAGGCGTCACGGGCGACAACCTCCTGCAGATACTGGAGCGCAGGCTCGACAATGTAGTTCAGAGAATGGGGTTTGCAGGCTCCAAAAAAGAGGCCAGACAGATCGTGCGCCACGGCCATATGCTCGTTAACGGGAAGAAGGTGAATATCCCGTCCTATCTCCTGAAGTCAGGGGACGTCGTTGAACTGCGCGAGAAGAGCAGAGGGATCGCGCACATCCAGCAGACGCTGGCCTCAGTGGAGAAGCGAGGCTTCCCCTCATGGCTCGAAGTGGACAAGACGCAGTTCCGGGGCAAGGTGCTCTCTTTGCCGGCACGGGACGAGTCCATTCTCCCCACGGTCAAGGAACAACTCGTGGTCGAGCTCTATTCGAAGTAGGAATACTCATCTTGAGAACTGCACTGCTGTCGACTTACGCGCGGGGCGCCCATGCCGTCCCTTTTGCGCACGGGGACCAGCGTTGTATGTTTTTCACTCCGCTATGGGGGGATTATGCTAAAAAAAGCAAAAGATTTTCAGATGCCGAAAAAACTTCAGTATGATCCCAAGAAAATTACCGATACCTATGGCAAATTCACGGCCGAACCGCTCGAACGGGGGTTCGGGACGACGCTCGGCAATTCGCTGAGGCGGGTCCTCCTGTCGTCGCTTGAAGGTTCTGCGATCACATCGGTGAGAATCGGAGGCGTGCTTCACGAGTTTTCGAGCATCCCCGGTGTCATCGAGGACACCACCGACCTGATCCTGAATCTCAAGGAAATCAGGCTCAAGCTCCACACGGACAAGCCGAAGACGCTTGCGTTGAAGACCAAGGGGCCGGGCGAGGTGACCGCGAAAGATATCGAGGCCGATGCGGAGGTCGAGATCCTGAATCCTGATCTTCATATCGCCACGATCGATAAAAACGGGAAGCTCGAACTGGAGATGAAGGCCCGGCGCGGCCGGGGCTATGTGGCCTCGGAAAAGAACAAGGAATCAGGGCAGCCCATCGGCGTTATCCCCATCGATTCCATATTTTCCCCTATCCGGAAGGTCAACTTCAAAGTGGAGAATGCCCGGGTGGGCCAGGAGACCGATTACGACAAGCTCGTGCTCGAGGTCTGGACCGACGGGAGCATTCGGCCCGACGACGCCGTGGCCCATGCCGCCAAGCTCCTCAAGGACCACCTGAGCTTCTTCATCCATCTCCCCGAGGAAGAAGAGGTGTCTCCCCTGACCGACGAGGAGATTAAGAAGGCGCCCACGTTCAATGAAAACCTCCTCAGAAGCGTGAGCGAGCTTGAACTCTCCGTGAGAGCCGCAAACTGCCTGAAGAATGCGGGTATTGAGACGATCGCGGAGATGGTGCAGAAGACCGAGAGCGAGATGCTCAAGACCAAGAATTTCGGGAGGAAGTCCCTGAACGAGATCAAGGAAATTCTCGCCGAGATGGGACTGAGCCTGGGCCTGAAGGTGGATGATGCCATCGTTGTCGAGGCCAGACGGCTTCTCGCCGAAAAACCGGCAGAGGTATAAATAAATAGACCAGAAAATAGAGAATAGATAATAGACAATAGTACGAATCGACCGCTGCTCGGTTTTGCTTAATTTCTATTCTCATAATATCTCAATAAGGTTAGGACAAATTATGAGACACGCATGTGCAGGACGACAATTCGGCAGGAACTCGGGCCACCGCAAGGCGCTTTTGAGGATGCTTGTGGCAGCTCTGCTGAGGAATGAAAAAATAGAGACCACGGTGGCCAAGGCGAAAGAGATACAGCCTCTTGCGGAAAAGATGATCACCCTCGCCAAGAGGGGCGATCTCCACGCCCGGCGCCAGGCGCTCAGCTTTATCGTGGATGAATCCGTGGTGAGCAGCCTCTTTACCGCCATCGGTCCGCGGTTCGCGGCCAGGAACGGCGGCTATACCAGGATCGTCCGCACCCGTGAACGGATGGGGGACGCCGCTTCCATGGCGGTTATTGAACTGGTGGAGCGGACGAAAAAGGAGCCGAAAGAGGCAAAGCCCAAAGCAGACGTAAAGCCGAAGCCGTAATATTCCCGCTCTACCATCGCACGCGCAAAAGGCAAGGGTCATCCCTTGCCTTTTTTATTGCGTTTACAGGACGGGTATTTTGTGTTAATATAATCAATGCTTTGTGCTGGATGAGCCCATGGAAAGGATCACCACCATACTGAAGACCCTCACATCACGCCTGCTCCTGCCTGCCGGGTGGTGGGGCGGGATCGGGTGCAGAGTGGCATTCTTCATGTCCCTCGCACTGTTCCTTGTTGCCGTGCTCGTGGGGGTTTTTTTCTTCTGGGAGGGCAAACGCGCCGTCGATACCGAGATACGGAGTCGGCAGCTGTATGTAGCCAGGCACATGGCCGCGCTCATCGCTGACGACGTCCTCACGGAAAACCGGCACGAAATTTACCGTAAGCTCGCTTCCGCCTTTCTGCCGCAGGGTGACCGGCAGCACGACGAAGACCTCATCTATCTCATGGCGTACAACCGCAGGGGAGAGCTGATAATCGGGAGCACTCAGGCCGCCGTTGTTACGGCGGCCGATGCCTCTCCCCGATACGAAACTCCCAGGGGAGACCGCCTTTCCGTTGAAACCGCCCTGCGACGCGATGTCCTGACGCTCTCCGGTCCCTTCATTGAGCGGAATGAAAAGGGCTTCTATGATCTTATCCTTCCGATATACGTGGAGGGTGAGAGGACGGGGTTCATTCGGATCGGGATCAGCGGCCATTTGCGCGCGGAAAAATTTTCCCGTCTTGCAAAAAAAGGCGTCTTTGCCCTGTTCGCGATTTTTGCACTCGGCCTGGCGTTCAGCGAGATCATCGCGGCAAGCATCACGAGGCGCCTGTCGCGGCTGAGCGCCGCTGTTGAGGCATTGAGCAGCCAGAACTGGAAGGTCTCCGTTCCGGTGCGGGGAAAAGATGAGATCAGCACCCTCGGGCATGCCTTCAACCAGATGGCGCTCACGTTAAAACAGCGGGAGGCGAGCCTTTCCCGCGGCAACCGGGACCTGTTTATTCTCCATACCGCGGGACTCGACCTCATGGAGAGTCTCGACATTGATACGTTGCTCCCCAAGATAGGAGGTCGCGCCGAGGACCTCGTGAGGGCGGACACCATCGCGCTCTCCGCCGTTGACGCTGCCGATAGAACATTGAAGTACATCGGCGTGTTCGGAAACAAGGCCAGGGCGATCAGAGATCTCGACATGGCGCTTGAAGCAGGGGGCATCTTCAACTGGATCGTGAGTTACGGCACCCCCCTCCTCGTTCAGGACGCGCCATCGGATTTTCGCCTCGACAAAAACCTCATGGAATCGATGGGGATCCGGTGTCTCATGACGGTTCCGCTGTGGTCATCGAACACCATGACCGGACTGCTGACAGCCGTAAACAAGAAGGGCGGCGCCTGTTTCGACAAGCACGACCTCAGGCTGTTCACGGTCTTCTCCAACCTGATCGGCGCCGCTCTCCAGAACGCCAACTTGTACACCGACCTCAAAAACAGCATGGAGGAGCGTAGGCATGCCCAGGAACAACTTGTTCTCTCCGCCAAGATGGCGGCGATCGGAGAGCTGGCAACGAATGTGGCGCACGAAATAAACAACCCCTTGACCAGCGTGCTGGGATACACGAGCCACCTGTTGAGGACGCTCGATTTGCCCGAGGCGCCGAAACGGATGCTCGCGATGATGGAGCAGGAAACGCTCAGGGTGCGGAAGATCATCCGCGGCCTGCTCGATTTTGCGCGTGCCCGTCCCAGCCATATGTGGCCGGCGGACCTTCTCCAGCCGCTGAGAGAGACGGTGGCCTTTGTTTCCGGAGTGGCAGCATCGTCCTCCGTGCATATCAGGGAGGACTATGACGGTACGCCGCTCATCGTCAGCATGGACTCGAATCAGATGAAGCAGGTCTTCATCAATATCGTCAACAACTCGTTCCAGGCGATGCCGCAGGGAGGGAGCCTGACGATCCGCGCGGCCGCCGACAACCGGCGGAATGCGGTCGTTGAATTCCAGGACACGGGTGTGGGAATTGCGAAGGAAGACGTGGCGAGGATTTTCGCGCCCTTCTTCTCGACCAAGACCGAGGGCAACGGCACCGGTCTCGGCCTTTCCATCAGCGAACGTATCGTCCAGAACCACGGCGGACGGATCGAGGTAGAGAGCGTTCCGGGAGCGGGGAGCGTTTTCAAAGTTATCGTGCCTCTCTATCAGGAGACGCCCGGCTCCGCTGACCGTGGCAGTGAAAAAAAGGAGCATGTCTAGGATGCCCTTGCGAAGGACGCTTATTGCAGGCATGATGGCGCTTGCTCTTCTCCCGACGGGGTGCGAGAGACGGCCGCAGGAACCGCCCGAGCGGAACGTTTTCGGCCAGCAGGAGCTCCTCATCGGGCTTATGCCGGAGCGGAACATTTTTCGTCAGCGCGAGCGGTACCAGGCCCTGGGGAGCTACCTCTCAGGCAGGCTCGGGATCACCGTGAACTTTACGAGCTTGACCCGGTATGGAAACATTATTCAGCGACTCTCGGAGGAGAAGCTCGACGGCGCTTTTTTGGGGAGCTTTACCTATGCGCTGGCACACAGCACGATGGGCATGGAGGCGGTGGCCAGGCCCGTCAACGTTGATGGAACCTCGACCTATCATGGCTACCTTTTTGCGCGCAAGGACAGCGGTATTCGCACGGTGGCGGATATGAAGGGCAAACGGTTCGCCTATGTGGATCGCGCTACCACGGCGGGGTACCTGTTCCCCCGCGCCTACTTGAAAGAGAAGGGCGTAGCGGATCCGGACCGTTATTTCGGCGAGGTTTTCTTTGCCGGCAGCCACGATGCAACAGTGCTCGCAGTGCTGAATGGAGAGGCGGACATCGGCGCCTCCAAAAACACGGTCTACGACCAACTGGCCCGGGAAAACGCCCGCGTCGTCAAGGAACTCCTCATCCTGGCGGCGTCCGCCGTCGTTCCCCAGAACGGACTTGCCGTACGAAAGGACCTGGACCCGGAACTCAAGAAGGCGCTGAAGCAGGCCCTCCTCGACATGGACAAGGACCGGGACGGGCTTGAGGCCCTTCGTCAGCTTGGGGCGCGGGGCTTTGTCGAAACGATTGACAAGGACTATGCCTATGTCTATGCCCTGGCGGCCCAGGTGGGGCTCAATCTGAGGGCCTACCGGTATATGAACAGGTAGTCACGGTGGCGGAATGAAAAAAAGAATCTATAGAGGCCTCATCCTGCTCCTGAGTATTTTTGCCGCCGGAAGCATGATCGCCGTGGTCTACGTTATGAAGACCTCCAGTCGCATGGACCGGCTGATCGTGCTCCATCAGGTGGAAATCCTGCGGGAAGACCTTATCATCCTTATTCAGCAGGTGCAGTCCAGCATCTACCGAAACAGAATGCGGAGCAGCAGCGACGCGGACCTTCTCGTCGCCCACGTGCAGGAAATGGACCGGGCGATGAATACCTGCACCGGTTGCCATGAGCAGCACTCACCGGAGCTCAAACAGGGGCTCCAGGGGATGAGAGACATGGCCGAGGATTACAAAGAGGCCATCAGCCGGCTCTTTACCGCCTCGGCGAACCCCCGGAGGATAGAAGCGCTCGAGCGCAGGGTCCTCCAGCTGGGGCAGGACCTTATTTCCATGAGCCAGGGGATGGCCTTTACGGCCAATGTCCGCCTTCAGCAAAAGACGCAGGAGACCATGGCGGTGGTGCGCGAAGTCAAGGTGATTTTGATCGTGACGCTCGTGACGGGATTTTTGCTGGCCATCATCACGGCATACGGTCTGGCTAGGAGCCTTGACCGCCCGCTGCAGAGGCTTCTCGAGGCCACGAGAAAGATCGCCCGGGGCGACCTTCACACGCAGGTGAATATCAGCGGCGACGAGGGGGAAGAGTTCAAGGAACTGGGCGATGCCTTCAACGCCATGACGAAGAACCTGACTCTTTCGCAGCGCCAGCTCGTTCAGAGCGCCAAGCTGGCGGCCATTGGAGAACTGGCCACGAACATAGCCTACGAGGTCAACAATCCTCTGACGGGCGTCCTGGGATATGCCGGCCTCCTGCTCAGATCGGACGATGTCCCGCCGGAAAAGAAAGAACATCTGAGGACCATCGAACGCGAGACCCTGCGGGCCCGGGAAATTCTCAAGAACCTTCTGGATTTCGCGCGGCGCAAGCCGCCCCGTCTTGTAAGCGCCGACATCTGCGCCGTCATCCAGGACGCTCTTGCGCTCGTCCGGGGGCAGGCCAAGCTGTGCAATGTGGAGCTCGCCACCTTTTGCACGGACGAACTCCCGCCCGTGTCCGTCGATATTGACGAGATGAAGCAGGTCTTCGTGAACCTCATGAATAATGCCTTTTTCGCCATGCCCAACGGCGGCAGCCTTACGGTCCGATCCAGGCGCGACAGGAATAGCGCGGGCGCAAGCGTGCTTGTTGTTGAGTTCGAGGACACCGGCATCGGCATTCCCGAGCCGCATCTGGACAAGATCTTCGACCCCTTTTTCACCACCCGTGTGGATGGAGAAGGCACAGGGCTGGGGCTGTCCATCAGCTACATGATCGTTTCGAACCATGGCGGCCGCATCGAGGTGGAAAGCACCGTCGGCAAGGGATCGGTGTTCAGGGTGATTCTGGCGGCAGAGGGGCAATGATCATTGCGGATCGCCTGCCTGTGCGGTGCACGCAGACAGGCGGAATCCGGGTTTTTCAATCCGAAATCCGAAATGTGGAGAGAGTGAGCGCGAGCCATGGCAGGAGAAAAAATACTCGTCGTAGACGATGAAGAGATGATCCGGGACCTGTGCCACCACATCCTTTCCGCCGAAGGGTACCGCGTGACGACCGCTTCCAGCGGGGAGGCGGCCCTGGAAGAACTGCGGAAGAACGACCTCGATCTGCTGATCACCGATATCAAGATGCCGGGCATGGACGGCCTGGAGCTCTTCGAGCGGGTCAGGAAGGTCACCACGGACATCGTAACGGTGTTCATCACCGGGCACGGGACGCTCGATACGGCCATCGAGTCGCTCATGCGCGGCGTGGACGGTTTCGTTCTGAAGCCCTTTACCCAGGAAGAGCTGCTGACGTCCGTCGATCGGGCGGTAACGCGCGCCCGGCTCCAGAAGGAGAACATCCGGCTCAAGGCCCTCATACCCGTGTTCGAGATCAGCAAGCTTCTCGTCACGGAAATCGACCTCGCGCACCTGTTCCGGATCATCACCGAGGTGCTCGTGAAGGAGTTTTCCGTTGACCGCGTCTCGCTCATGCTCGTGGACGATTCCAGCAGCGACCTGGTGATCCGCGCTTCCCACGGGCTGCCGCCGCAGCTGGCGCTCTCGGCGCGGCGCAAACCGGGAGAGGGCGTGGCGGGCCTGGTGCTCAGGGACAAAAAGCCGCTCATCGTCTCCGTGGGAAAACATCCGGACCAGGAAGTCCTGGACGCCTTGAACCTCGAAGACGTGCCGTTCTCCTCCATGTCCGTGCCGCTCATCGGCAGGGAAAAGACCTTCGGCGTGCTCAATGTGAGCAAGGTCGTCGGTCCGCCGTTCACGGCCAGCGACCTGCAGGTCGTCCTTATTCTGGCGAGCCAGGTGGTCACGGCCATGGAGAACGCCGCCCTCTACGAGGACCTGCGGGAGAGCTACTTCCGCACGGTCCAGGCGCTCGTTACCGCGGTGGAAGCCAAGGACCCGTATACGCGGTGGCACTCCACCAATGTGGCCAAATATGCCGTGGCCATGGCCCGCGACATGGGCATGAGCCCCTCGCAGCTCGAGGAGATCCACATCGCCGCGATCCTCCACGACGTGGGAAAAATCGGGGTCAGCGAACGGATCATCAGCAAGCCGGACCGGCTGAGCCAGGAGGAGTTCGATATCATGAAGGACCACCCGGCCCACGGAATCAGGATCCTTGAGCCCATCGGCTTTTCCCCGGCCATCATGAACGCGATTTTCCAGCACCATGAGCGCTATGACGGCAAGGGGTATCCCCAGGGCCTCTCCGGAGAGCAGATCAGCCTCCCCGCGCGCATCCTCAATGTGGCCGACACCATCGACGCCATGGTTTCCGAGCGGCCCTATCGAGGCATGATTTCAAGCGATGAGGTGGTTGCGGAACTTGAGAAAGAATCAGGGAGGCAGTTCGATGGGGCCGTTGCGGAATCCGCCAAGCGGCTTGTACAGAAGGGACTCCTGAAGCTCGGCATGCACACCTACTACCAGTACGCTTCGGGGACCGATAAAAATGCGCAGAATGGCAAAGATACTCAGCAATAACATGAGAGAGCGCGGCAAGGCCTTTTTCCAGGGGCTCATGAAGATCCTGTCCTGTCTTGCGCGGTCCTCCCGTGATGCACGGTGCTGCATGGGAAGGCACGGGACAGCGCGCTCCCCGGCCGATGAGACGCTCCAGCACGTGAGCAGCCTCCTCGACAGCGTGACCACGGGGATCATCTCGCTCGACGGAAGGGGCCGGATCACCGTTTTCAACAGGGCGGCCGAGAACCTGTTCAACATTTCCCGCTCCTCCGTCCTCGGCACCCCCTTCGGGGAGGCGGGAAGGCGCCTTGATTTTGACGACCAGGCGCGCCGCGCGCTGTGGGAGAGGCTTTCCGACGCCCTGTGGGCAGCCGGCGCGGCGCGGGACCTTGAATATGATTTCACCCCGAAGGAGGGCCCCCGGCGGGTCCTCAGCTACAGCGTGCACCCTCTCGGCCGTACGGCGTGGTCCGTGGACAACGGCGTGGTGATCTCCTTTGAGGACATTACCCGCAAGAAAGACATGGAGGACCAGGTCTCGGACGCGCGGAAGCGGCTCCAGGCGGTGTTCGACGGCATCACCGACGGCATTCAGGTGATCGACGGGGAGTTCCGGATCACGGCCGCGAACAGGTCCATGAATTCCCTGATCGGGCGAAAAGTCGCCGTGGGCTCGCACTGCTTCGAATCGTGCTTCTTCGGCGCGCGGATCTGCGAGGACTGCCCGGCCACGGAGACCTTTCACGCGGGCCATTCCGCCTCCCTCACCAAAAAACTGACGTTGAAAAAGGCGGGAACAATGGAAGTTGCCGAGCGGGTAGTGGAGATCAGCACCTTCCCCGTACTGGACCGGGCAGGCAGGGTCGTCCAGGTGGTGGAGTATATCAAGGACGTGACCGAGCGGGTCAGGCTTGCGGAACGGCTGGAGCACTCCCGCAGGCTGGCGGAGCTGGGCGAGATGGCGGCGCGGGTGGCCCACGAGGTGCGAAACCCCCTGAATGCCATCACCGGCGCGGCCCACTTTCTCTCCACCGAGTACGGAGACGATGAGACCGTCCGGAAGTTCACCAGCCTCATAAATCGTCAGGCCACGAGGGTAAATCAGGTGGCCTCGGACCTGCTTGCCGTATCGCGGCCCATGCAGCCCCGGCTCACGGACGTGAACGTCAACGCCGTGCTGGAGCAGACCCTGGATTCCCTGTGCGGACAGATGCAGGATCACGGCATCACCCTGCAAAGCCGCCTGTCCCCGGACAATCCGGTCATTCGCGCCGATGAACTGCAGATTGAACAGGCGCTCCACAACATCCTCCGCAACGCCATCGAGGCCATGCCCGACGGCGGCGCGCTCACGGTGGGCGCACAGCCCGGGGCGGACCGGAAATGGGTGGATGTGCATATCCAGGACACGGGGCCCGGTATTCCGGAAAAGGACCGGGAGCGGATATTTCAGTCCTTCTTCACGACGAAGATCAGGGGGACGGGCCTCGGCCTGACGATCGTCACGCGCGTGCTCAGGAACCACGGCGGGGAGCTCTTCATGGACCAGCCGGAGAGCGGCGGTACGAGGGTCACGGTGCGGCTGCCCGTGGATGGAGTGCGGAGTATGGAGCAAGCCGACCATGTCGGCGTGGACAGCATAGGGCATAGGGCATAGTGCAGAGAGTATAGACAAGAGGAAATTACTCTACCCTATGCTCCATGCGCTCTGCGGATTTTTCCATGATTATGAAGGGTTCTCTTTTAATAGTCGATGACGAGCCGGACATCCTGCTCGTGATGTCGGCCAACCTGAAAAAAGAAGGGTACGAGGTCGACACCGCCGAAGACGGCATTGCGGCGCTCAAGAAAGTGGAGGCGCGCGATTACGACGCCATCATCGTGGACCACCAGATGCCGCGCCTTACCGGCATGGCCTTTCTTGAGCGGCTGCGCGACGGGGATACCCCGGCCGCGGGTCAGCGGGACATCCCGGTCATCGTCGTCACCGCCTACGGCACCATTGAAATGGCCGTCAAGGCCATGAAGGACGGCGCGTACAGCTACCTCACCAAGCCCATCGAGTACGACGACCTGAGCCGGCAGGTCAAGAACGCCGTGGAGCGGCGGCGGCTGTCGCGGGAGCTCGAGACCCTCAGGCACGAGGTGGAGGAGAAGTACCAGTTCGGGAACATCCTGGGAAAGAACCCGCGGATGCACGAGATATTCCAGGTCGTCCGCACCGTGGCCGAAACGGACGCCACCGTCCTCATCCAGGGCGAGAGCGGGACCGGCAAGGAGCTCATCGCCCGCGCCATCCACTACAACAGCAGGAGAAAGGACCGGCCCTTCGTGGTCGTGAGCTGCTCCGCCCTGCCCGAGACCCTCCTCGAAAGCGAGCTCTTCGGACACGAGAAGGGCGCCTTTACCGGCGCCATCCGCCGGCGGATCGGCAGGTTCGAGCACGCCGACGGCGGCACAATATTCCTGGACGAGATCGGCGAGATGACCATGCCGGTGCAGCTCAAGCTCCTCCGCGTGCTCCAGGAGCGCGAAGTGGAGCGCGTCGGCGGCAACGAGACGATAAAGGTGGACGTGCGCGTCATTGCCGCCACGCACAAGGACCTCTTCCGGGCCATACGCGAGCGGAGCTTCCGGGAGGACCTCTTCTACCGGTTGAACGTGGTCCCCATCAAGCTCCCCCCCCTCCGGGAACGGCTGGACGATGTGCCGCTCCTGGCCTCCCATTTCGTCAAAAAATACTGCGACCGGAACAAAAAGGAGATCATGTCCTTTTCGCCCAAGGCGCTCTCGCCGCTTGTCCGCTACTCCTTCCCCGGCAACGTGCGCGAACTGGAGAACATCATCGAACGCGCCGTCATCATGGAAAAGGGCGACACCATCCGCCGCATCGACCTCGGCCCTCCCGGCGCCGGCGCCGGGCCCGGCCTCGCCCAGCCGGCCCTGGGAGACCTTCAGCCGTTCCCGAAGATGAAGGCGGAATGCGTGGAGCGCTTCGAGCGGGAGTACCTGTCGCGGGCGCTCAGGATGTACCACGGCAACATCAGCAAGTCGGCCCAGCACGCGGGGATCAACATCAAGAACTTTCATGAGAAGATGGCGCGGTATGGGTTGAAGAAGGAAGAGTTTAAGTGATTTTTGTGGACGCTGAATGTTTACCGCTATGCAGCAACAGAAAATTTGTGCAAATTTTTGTTGACAAATTATGACATCTTTGATAAGGTCACCCGCAGTAAATAAGTCTTACCTGTAGCAGCTTTTCCGTACCCTGTCTTTAACCAGTACAATCAATTCTGTTGTTGGACCTGTGCAGTCTGGCAAGATTATTTCAGGTTTCTGCATTTAGCAGTGTCTTAAATATTCTTTGTCGTGGATAGGCATGGAATATTCTTTGCTCGCACACGCTTTTTGAACCCTGCTTGCTTTTAAAAAATGATCGTTTCGAGAAGAGCGATACATGCAAGAGAGGTTGTCTCAATAAGAGACTGAGGGGGTATCATGAAGAACAAACTTTGGATTACTGGGATCGTCATCGCGCTCGCTGTTGTACTTGTCTCGGGTGTAAGCAAAGGAGGGATCAATAGCTCTGATCCTGTCGTTACAACCATAGCGGGCGAGAAAATGACCAGCGGTTCTACTGACGGGACCGGAACAGCGGCACGCTTCAACTTCGCCGCCGGCATTACAACAGATGGAACCAATCTTTATGTAGCGGATACCTACAACCATACCATTCGCAAAGTCGTCATTTCCACAGCAGAGGTGACGACGCTGGCAGGAACAGCCGGGGTTTCCGGCTCCACTGATGGAACAGGTGCAGCGGCCCTCTTTAACTATCCTCAAGGCATCACCATGGATGGAACAAACCTTTATATTGCGGACACTAATAACTACACGATCCGGAAAGTCGTCATTTCCACAGGAGAGGTCACGACCCTGGCAGGTACGGCAGGCGCCTTCGGCTCCACCGATGAAAGCGGACCGGCTGCACGGTTCGGCGCACCTTCTGGCATCACGACGGATGGAACCAGCCTCTATGTTGCGGATACCTGGAATGGGACAATTCGAAAGATCGTCATTTCTACGGGCGAGGTCACGACCCTGGCAGGTACGGCAGGCGCCTTCGGCTCCGCAGATGGAACAGGGGCAGACGCTCGCTTCAGTTACACCACCGGCATTGCTTCAGATGGAACTAACCTTTATGTTGTAGATAATCGTAGCAATACCATTCGGAAAATCGTCATCGCGACCGGAGACGTTACAACATTGGCAGGTACGGCGGGGGTCTCCGGCTCCACTGATGGAACCGGCTCAGCAGCCTTCTTTTTCAGCCCCCAAGCTATCACCAGGGACGAAACCAACCTTTACGTTGCCGACACGGCAAATCGGACCATTCGAAAGATCGTCATTCCAACAGGAGAGGTTACGACCCTGGCAGGAGCAGCGGGTGCTCCCGGATCTACCGATGGCTCTGCTACGGCTGCACGCTTTGGCGCCCCTTATGGTATCACCACGGATGGAACCAGCCTTTATGTGACGGATAGGGGTACAATTCGCAAGATTCAATGATTCTATGATGTTATCCCCATGGAAGCGGCTCCCACTCAATAATGAAGGAGTGATCATGAAAACATACTTTAAACTCAAATTGATAAAAATTTTATTTTTGTTGTCCATTTTGACTTTATTCACTCACTTTTGGAGTCCGAATAATTCTTATTCTTGCGGAGGCAGTGAGAGCCAGTGCTCAGCCACTAAGACTGCCTGCGACACGAATTGCCAAACTTCCTATGACGCTGCTGTTCAGAGTTGCCATGACAATTGGGATTTAGATCCATGTTTAGCATGGTATTGCCTTACAGTGGATGATGAATGTAGGGCTTGGTACACAGGTACTTGTCAGCTTAATCTGAGTAATTGTCTAAATGGTAACCTTAATGCCTACAACAGCTGTAAAGCAGCTTGTCAAACTAATTATGATGCATGTGTGATTCCCTGTGTGACTATTACGGCCACAGCTGGAAGCAACGGAAGCATTTCACCTTCAGGCGCTGTGAAGGTCCAGCCAGGAACGAACAAGACATTCACGATCACACCTAATTCATGCTACCATGTTTCGGATGTAGTTGTAGACGGCGTCTCCGTAGGCGCCAGATCCTCCTACACCTTCTACAACGTAACGACCGACCATACGATATCAGCAAGTTTTGCAATCACCACTTATACCATTACCGCCACCGCGGGCAGCGGAGGAACAATAACACCGCCTTCTGCGACGGTTACTTGCGGCAGCAGCCAGTGTTTTACAATAACACCGGAGCCCTGCTATCACCTCGTTGATGTCAAGGTTGATGGTGTTTCCAAGGGACCCATAACCAGCTATTGCTTTACCAATGTAACGTCGAACCATACAATATCAGCCACCTTCTCTAATACCTATACGGTTAATGTCACAAAATCAGCCGCAAACACAGGAACCGGCACGGTGACAAGCACACCCGCGGGCATTGCTTGCGGTCCAAACTCTACAAGCTGTGGGGCTTCGTTCCTCCAAGACTGTCCGTCCGCACCCTCTACGGTAACGCTCACTGCCGCGCCGGTTTTAGACCCGCCGGATTCAGCTTCTGAATTCGCCGGCTGGTCAGGCGCATGCACCGGCACCGGACCGTGTGCGGTGACAATGAATGGCGATAAAAAAGTAACAGCCACATTCAATATTCAACCCCCTGTCGCCGCGTTTACTGCATCTCCGACAACAGGGTATGTGCCATATCTGGAGGTCCAATTTACGAACCAGTCTGTTCGCGCCTGGCCAGCCTGGCTCGATGCAGCTCCCTATACCTATGAATGGGATTTTGGTGACGGGACCCACGATATCAATGAAATACATCTGAAAAATCCACGACATGTCTATAAAACTATAGGGAACTATACTGTGACCCTTACGGTAAGAAATCCAAATCCTCGCGATGGAGAAGATACGACCTCGACAGTTATAACCGTCCTCCCCTGCCCGAATCCCCCAGTGCGGATTGCAGGCGCCACGCCGCAGTATTTCACGACGCTGCAGGCCGCCTACAATGCGGCGGTGGACGGCGACACCATACAGGCCCTGGCCTTGAATCTCACTGAGAATGTCACTGCCGACCGAAATATCTCCGTGACTTTGAACGGCGGGTATGAATGCGGGTATTCGACCCATGTCGGAAACACCCTGCTCCAGGGCATGCTCACGACCAGCGCCGGGACGTTGACTGTCGGAAACCTCGAACTCGTGACAGGCAATGCAGAGAAGATATATACCATCACGGCGACGAACAGCCTGGGTGGCACCATATCTCCTGCAGGTACGGTGACTGTTGCTGAAGGAGGAAGTGCGACCTTCACCCTGACCCCTGACCCCAATTACTTCATCTTCGACGTGTTCGTTGACGGGAATTCCATGGGGCCTGTTGCTACATATACCTTCGCCAACATTGCGGCCAACCATACCATTGAGGCGGTCTTTGCAACTAACTATACCATTACAGCCACAGCAGGGCCGAACGGCTCCATATCGCCTTCGGGCGCCACAAACGTAGTCTCCCATTTTAGCCAGTCGTTTGCGACAACGCCGAATACGGGCTACCACGTGGCGGATATGCTTGTGGACGGCGTGTCAAAGGGCGCTGTAAGTTCCTACACGTTTGATGATGTATTGGCCAACCACACCATATCCGCGAGCTTCGCGATCAACACCTATGCCATCACTGCTACTGCTGGTCTGGGTGGAAGTATTTCTCCGTCAGGGGCAGTATCGGCTACGTATGGAGCAAGCCAGACATTCACCATGACCCCGGACGTAGGGTACCTCATCTTGGATGTGCTGGTCGACGGGGTGTCTGTCGGCGCTGTGAGCACGTACACCTTTACCGATGTAACGGCGGACCATACGATAAAAGCGATCTTCTCAAGCACGCTTACAGTAACAAAATCAGGCACAGGCTCCGGCACAATAACAAGCAGCCCGGCAGGCATCAACTGCGGGACTACATGCACGGCGGAATATATGCAGGGCACCATCATCACGCTTACAGCGACTCCGGATGCCGGTATGATCTTTGACGGCTGGTCAGGCGGCGGGTGCAGCGGGACAGCGAGTACCTGTACAGTAACCTTGAGCGCCGATACGACCGTCACGGCGACATTCACCATGGGCCATGCAAGCATCGCGGGCGTGTATTATCACACGGTCCAGAAAGCGTATGATGCCGCTGCCGACGGAGCCGCCATTCTGGTCCGAGATATGACCCTTCCCGAAAGTCTCCTCGCGAGTGCGCCCAAAACGGTAAGTCTTGTGGGTGGGTACAATGCTGATTACACAAGCGGGGCTGGCGTGACAACACTCCAAGGCACGATAACAATCAATGCAGGGACAGTAACTATTAAAAACTTTGTTCTACAAAAGTAAAATAGAAAATTGAATTAATAAGGAGGAAAAAAATGAAGATGAAAGTGTTGATTTTGATGGTAGGCTTACTGCTCATAGGGGGCAATCTGTACGCGGCAAATGGGGATCTCATCGTGAATGGAAATCTCGGTGTCGGCACGACGACTCCTCAAGCAAAACTTCACGTAGCCGGCTCGATAAAGGCTGATACTGGGACGCTTGTTTATCTGTGCCCAGTAATGCCGGTACTACCGTCGGCTAATCTAGCCCCATGCACAACGCTGTGCGTCGGTCAATTAACCACTGCATCTAGCTGTCAATATTCGACTCCGAATAGCGATTGGACTTCCTGCTCCGGCTTAACAAGTGCAGCCTGCCAACCAGTCGGGCGTCTAATAATTCAGTGAAGTCTAATGGCGCAGGTCCCTGTGTTTAGTTTGAAGGTTGGGCATGATTCTAATGCCCAACATATAAGGATTTACTGAAAAATAGTTGATGCGCTATCGTCGTTTGCAAACGCCGGGGGCCACATTCTTTTTACGGTGGTAACCTATGAAGCAGAACAATTTCCGGAATGCCCTGCCAATTGTGCAGGGCATGTTTTTTGTGCACTATTTCATGGCTATGTTGAATGCGGCCATGATGTGCCACAGTGCTGCGATGGTGCGATGAAAAAAAGTACCGCACAACCGTATCGCGGCCTCAGGGGCCCGCCATCCGCAGCCTTGGCTTATCCCAGGGCAGGAACAAAACTGTTGACAGTCGGCGAAATAAGTAATACTATGTATTACTCTTCCTCTCCGCGGAGCTGCTCGTGAACATACGGGATTTTGAGTGGGACGAAGGAAACGCGGTGCATCTCGAACTCGGTCACGGAGTGACGCTGGAGGAGGCTGAGGAGGTTTTTGCCGTTCAGCCCCTGTTCCGAAAGACGAAAAAGGGACATTATGTTGCCATGGGGCCGACGCAGGAAGGCCGGTATCTGGTGATTGTCTTCGAGATAAAGGCAAGCGGCCTGGCACGGGTGATTACCGGATGGGACATGATGAAGGCGGAGATTCGCTATTGGCATAAGCAGAAGCGAAAATGAGCCGCCAGAGGGGTGCTGAGAATGAAAACAGGGAAGAAAAAAAGAAAACTGAGTGATGCCGAATACTACGATGCGCACGGCGTCCTGGGAGAGCTCGTGGATGATGACGCTGTGCTGAGCCTTGATGAATCGCTCAAGGAGGACATTCTCTCCGGGAAAAGAAGGCGAAATCTCCGAAATATTACGATCAAGATCAATCCGCTGTATCTTGTCTCCATCAAGAAGGTCGCCACGATGAAAGGCATCCCCTATCAGACGCTCGTCCGGCAATGGTTTGCGGAAAAAATCAAGAAAGAGCTTAAGATCGCGTAGTGTCCGACAGCGTCTCTTAACAGAACGCCACGCACTTTCGGGACATCGTTACATACGTTGCGTAAGTTATAAAAGCTCACGATGAGAAAGATGCGAGACGATCCAGGAGTCTGACTTAAATTGTTGAGCTTTTTAAACGGGATGTTTGCCGGAATGCCCTGCCAAGTGTGCAGGGCATTTTTTTATATTTGCCGAGAATGTGCGCGAATTTTCGCGAATGAAGCAGCCAGCCGCGGATAAGTCCTGATCGATGCAGAACGGTCCTGAACCAAAAGGCCGAACCAGTGAACACGAATGACGCGAATCATTCGAATAGCGCGAATGAAGGCGATGCGTTTTATCTATGGTTGACGTTATTTTTAATGCAAGATAAAGACAAAGATTGGTTTTTCTTGACCCTTGCCCCATGCGTCCTGACCCTATCCTTTCCTCTGCGGCAATCCGCAGACGTTGGTCGCGCAGGAAGCGAGTGGGGTTGTTTGAGCTTCTTGCCCACACCTCCCACCCTTCGCGGCGGGCGAAGCAGTACGCTTCTTTTCCCGCCATTTCCGCAGCTCCCACGCAGCAATACCCGAAAAGGGAAAGAAATTTTTTGACAAGCGGAAGGATTTTGCGTATTATAAAGATGTCTGATTTTAAAAACAGCATTTGAGCCGCAGATTGCCGCGGGTTTGCGCAGATTCTTAAGAGCTTAGGGTCGCAGGCGTCTGTGATTTGTGGGGTAAG
>CAKKPG010000083.1 GCA_919901555.1 Nitrospiria bacterium
GTGCCGTCCTCGAAGTCGATATAAATCACGGCGAGGGCGTATTTGGTGGCAGAGCGCAGCACCGTCTGGCGCGGCAAGCCCTGCATTTCCGTTTCGATCGGGAACGTGATGCGCGTCTCGACCTCGGTTGGGGCCATCCCCGGGGCCTTGACGATTACCTGCACCTGGGGACTGGTGATATCGGGGAAAGCGTCAATGGGTAGTGTGTGGTACGCCCACAGGCCCGCGGCCACAAGCGAAGCGGCAAAGAGCAGGAGCATGAGCCGCTGGATCAGCGAAAAACGGATAAGCGATGCGATCATGGCTTGGCCTCCGATCCGGTGAGCGGGATGCCGGCCGCAAAACGCAGCTCAGCGGCGGCATTTTGCGTCTCCTTGAGAAGCTCAAGGTGGCGCGACCGGGCGTCAAAGTAGGTATTGTTGGCGTCCACCAGTGCGAGGATGTTCGCTTCGCCCGTGGCAAAGCCGCGACCGGTAAGCTCGAACACCTGCCGCGCCGGCTCGAGCAAATTGGCATGCGTGCGCTGTGCCTGTTCGAGCAACCGCGCGAGATCAGTATAGCCCTGGCGCAGGAGCGTGAGCGTATCGCGCCGCCGCATCTCGAACTGCGCCTGCGCCCTCATCGCCTCGGCCCTGGCCTTAGCCACGGGGCCTCGGTTCTGGTTCCAAAGCGGAATCTGGAAGCTGACGCCGAAGCCGATGACATCGCTGCGCTCGTTATTGATAAAATCGCGCTCGTAAAACAGATTGAACGTGGGATCGTCGAAGCGTTGCGACTCGGCCAAAGCAACGCCGCCGCGCGCCGCTGCGACTTCTTCGCCGACAGCGGCGAGCAACGGGTGCGTTTCGAGGTTTCGTTCGAGCCCGACAAGTTCGGGCGGCGTTGCAGCGAGTTCGAGCTGCGCCGCCTGGACCGCCGCGTCCGCGGACAACGCCAGCAGTGAACGAAACTCAATAAGCGCTTTCTGGTAATCCTGCTCAGCCGCCAGCACGGTTTGTCCCGCCTCCTCGCGCATCACGGCGAGCCGCATGCGATCAAGCGGTGTGAGATAACGCACCAGCGGATCGCGCCCTTTAACGCCCGGCCCGGAGCTTCCGTAGCCCTCGACCAGCTCGAGACGGCTGCGCGCCAGCCTGACCCTGGCCTCGGCAAATTGCAGCGTGTGAAACACGCGCGCCGCTTCGCGTTCGAGCGTGAGCCGTTGATAGCGGCGGACCTCCTGTGCGCCCCTGAAATTCGCCTCGGCCACCGCAAGCTGACGCTCGAGCCGCCGAAACGGCAGGGGTTGACTGATGGCGATCTGTGTAAGGTTACTGCCGCCCCTGCCGGTTTCCTGACCGAGCTTGTCGTCGGCACGCAGTTCGATGGTGGGGTTGGGCCAGGCATCGGCCTGGGTCAACTCGCCCTTGCGCACGTCGATTTCGGCCTCGGCCGCCCGATGCTCGGGCGACACCTCTAATATACGACGCGTCGCGGACTCCAGCGTCCACTGACTTGTCTCGGTAGCCGCTGCCGTCACCACCTGACAGGTGACGACGATTGCCGCTAAAGCTTGGAATAGCTGTTTTGCTGAAATCATTAATAATCCTCCTGAAATAAAGCAAACAACCCCGCGCGAGACAAGCCGCATCGATTACGCGATGGACGGCATTGCCACGCAACGGTCATGCTTCATGCTGAATAGCATTCATGACTCGGTGTTCAATCAATTATCGTTCGGGAAAATACAGGGAGCAACGGCTGCTTAACAAGGCGGAGAGAGACCCGTAGGAATGGTTTGAAACTGGGAATGAAGGGCAAAAACGGGTGAATCAATAGATCGGCTTACGACAAAGCAGGCATCAGGAGAAGAGAAGGCTTCGACAGTGGCGGAATTATCCTCAATTTTCACCACATCCTGAGCGAATCGGGAACGAGACGCGAGGTTTACGCCTTCCAGGATAAAGTGGAAATGCTGAGAATCGGCGTTGTCGGGATCGTGCTCATGAAGTTCGGGACCATGTTCATGTCGCGCCGAAAAACCATGATTTGCCCTGCAGTCGGAGCCGCAAGGTTCAGCATAATGCAAAGGGTTCTCGCCTGCCGAACAATGGCTATAGGGGAGAAGCGCGGCACATAAGAAAAACAGCGCCAGAACTAGACTTCCTGATTTACTCGGCAGCTTCATGTTGAGGCGCATAATACATTATGCGGGGCGCATAAATCAAGCGGAATAAATATCAGCCGATAGAAACCGCCGTCAACCCATACTGTAGGCTGACGGCGGCTTTGATTTTCAGAAAAGCGGATGTTCAAACGAAAGATACAGCAACGCTCCGTACTCTCCATGGGATGTGCCGATCCCGATAGGGAATGAAAGTCCGGGCACAACCTGGAGTTCGGATTTGTAATTCTTGGCAAAGCGTACTCCGGGATTGACAAAAAACGTTGTTTCCCGCAGCTTCGAACCGCCGGGCTGGACTGCTTCCATGGAATTCCAGACGATTTCGGTCATGACGTTGAAGGTCTCTGCGGCAAGCCAGATGACGCTTGCGCCCAGATTGTAGCCCCACGTATCGGCTGTTGGACCGGAAGGCTCCTTTGCATCGGGAGTGAACGTAGCGCCCGCATTCCAATGGGTCACCCATTGATGGCCGATCTCGACACTGACCGGAAGATTCACCTGATACCCGGTCGCGCCCGTTCCCACTTCCTTCTTTTCATCGCCCGTCGGCAGGATCAGCGAGAACCTCGGCGACACGGCAAGGGGTCCGTTCATTATGAGCTGATAGCGATAATTGATCGCAATGTCACCCAGACCGGTATTGTCTCCCCCCTGCAGATGGGCGACGGGGATGGTGAAGGACAACTGGTGCGCCTGCTTCGGCACAGGCCATTCCTGGGTAAAGGTGTAGAGCCTGTCCCGCGTCTTCTTGTTGTAAAGGTAGGACTGGATGTGCTGGATTACACCGTCCTCCTGATTGTAGGCTTCCTCCAGCAGAAACGAGTTATCCTGTATTTTTTTGACCTCGACAGCTCCTACCGGACCTGCCAACCCGGCGCACATCAGCGCCATCAGCATAGTTGCAAACCATAGCATTTTCAAATACCTCCATTTGATATTGATAACCATTTTCAATTACGCGGGAATATACCAATTCCCTGTCCGTCTGTCAAGACTTATTTCTCTTTTGTCGTTGCGCCACAGCCTACAAGGGTGACTCCCGTTGCAACCGCTATCACGAATTACATAAGCCTTTTCATATTTGTTTCTCCTTTTGAAGAACTGCTTTAATAATCAGGAGCACGAAGAACGTGAGAGCCAGACCTGCCACGATGACCGGCGCGGTGGGGGCATCCACTTTGTAGGAAAGGGCAATCCCGGCAATGGTAATAAGCACGCCCACGATCCAGCCGATCAGCAGGATCATGAAGGGCTTCGTGGAATAGAGGCGGCCGATGAGCGCGGGGATGACCAGAAACGAAAAGACCTGGAGAATGCCCGCCATTCTCACCGACTTGACCAGCACGAGCGCGAAAGTGGCGAAGAACAGGAACTCGGCAAAGATAGTCCCCCTGCCTTCGAAGGTGAGGGCGAGGAACTGTTTTCGCAGAAAAAAGTGCAACGCTCCGACCGCGGCGTACAAGAGGAACGTGCTGAACACCTCCCGGGGTGTTACCCAGATGATGTTGCCGTTCAGGATGGTCTTGAATTCTTCCAGGCCGTGGGGAGTTTTGTCGAGGATGAGGATTGCCGCTGACACGGAAAAGATGTAGAGCACCCCGATGAACGCCTCGATATTCACCAGGCGCGCGACCCGCTTCGAGAGAGACAGGATGAAGGCCCCGATCAAGGCGAATGCAAGAGCGAGGAGGGTGCCGTGCTCCTCTCCCAGCAGAAACGACAGGGCGATCCCGATGCCGATGAACTGGGCCAGGGCGAGGTCCACGAAAATGATCCCCCGCGCAAGGATATGAACGCCGAAATAGGCGTGGATCAGGATCAGGAGCAAACAGGCCAGAAAAGGCCATGCGAGAAAACTTAAGATTTCCATCATACCTCCGTTACAGCAGCGATTTGAGCGTGGCATCCATAAAAGCGAACCAGTCAGCGGTCCCCTTCCCGGCCCCCACGTCATTGGGGAGCACGATGACCCGAACGCCGGTCTTTGTTGACAGGGACTCCGCTTCCTTCTTCCCGTACAAACTGGTGGTGAGGATGCCGTCGGGCCTCGATTTTTTCATGTCTTCCATCAGGCGCTCGATGTGGGCCGCCGAAGGCGGGATGCCGGGCTTGGATTCTACATAGCCGATGATCCGAAACCCGAAGTCCGTTGCCAGGTACTCGAAGAGCCGGTGGTAGGCGATGAACCGTTTTCCGCTGAGCGGCTGAGAACTCCACTGTTTTTGCTTTTCCCGGAGCTTTACGGCAAAGGCCTCGAAGTTGGCGCGGTAAAAGTCCGCGTTAGCCTGGTCCAGGTCTCCAAGTGCGGCGGCCATGCCTTCGGCGACCTTGAGGACGTTCTCGGGTGAGAAGTGGTAATGGGGGTTTCCCAGGGGATGAACGTCGCCCATGCTCCGGTCAACAGTTGCCGGCTTTTCTATGACCCGGACGAACCGGGAGCAGTCGAAATTGCCGGGTCTGCCGGGCATGACAGAGGGATTTTTCGACGATTCGAAAATGAGGGGAAGATAGCCGATCTCCAGATCAAGGCCGTTGTACATGATGATGTCGGCCTTTCGCGCGGCCAGAATCATGCTCGGTTTCGCTTCAAGCATGTGCGGGTCCTGGCTCGGTTTCACGAGCGTGGTCACGGAGACCCTGTCTTTCCCGAGCTCTTTCGCAAGGCTTCCGATCCAGGGCAAGGTCGTGACAACGTTCAGACGCTCCTCCGCGTGAGCGACGGAAGTGAAGACAATCATTAGAACAATAAGAATCAATTTGCGCATGAGAGCCTCCTAAAATGGGTGACCGGCGTGGGCGCCGATCCCGAAAATGAACTGCGCGATCACTTCGTTGTTCTCCCGACCGTCCCCGGCTGTGCGGTCGTGGGTATACTGAAGTCTGATGCGGCTGAATTCGCTGGGGTTGAATTCAAGGCTTCCTGCTGCCCGCCACGGCGCACTCCCCAAGTCCTGTTCCGTTCCCGCGAGCTTGAAGGTATCGGAGAAGGGAGCCAGCCTGTCGTAGCGGCCTCCGATGCGCCAGCGGTTCATCCGGTAGATTCCCTGCACATAAAACCCGTCCTGTTTGCGAACCAACGGATTCACGGTTGCCGCGCCAAAGTCTTCCAGATCTCCGTTCTGCGAGAGGTAAAGGTATTCACTCTGGAGCGTGAATCCCTGTTGAGAAGACGGCTTCCATTTCCAGACCATCTCGAACCCGTACAAGACGCTGTCGCCCTGGAGCTCGGCGCCCAGGGCCGGATCAGAACCCGACGTGATGACAGCGGATTTCGTTTTCCCGAACAGGACCGAAGGGCCGAAGTAGAGTGTCGAATTGTCGCTCGTGTCGAATGAACTTTTTACAAAGAAGGAAAAGGCATGCGGGCCGGAGCCTGCGTCCGGACCGAACAAGAGCTCATTCTCTCCTTGCAGCACCTCCGCTCCCAGAAGCGTATAAACCGGGAGGGCGGGGAGGTACGTAAGCTGAATGCCCTTCTCTCCCCCGAGACCTTCACCACCGAGAAAAGCGCGATAGGGCAGAGCAATGTCCGTAAAATCCCAGGCATGGGGATGCTGGGCGTTGAGCCGGCTGAAGCCGCCCTTGAATTTTCCGCCCTTTATTTGGAAGCCCGCTGGGAGAGCGGTTGTCACTATGTAGGCTTCCTCCAATTCCGCGCCATCCTCCGTGACCGGAATTGTCGTATAGAAGTTGAAGAAGGGGTCAACCGGAGCAAAGATGAAAAGCTCCGCCGCATCGAGGTTAAATCCCCGTTGTCGCTCTATGCCCCTCGTGGTGAAGCCGGGAATGCCGCGCTGCTCAAGCTCTTCGTTCGTCAGATTGGAAGAATACGCGAAGGCGTTGAGCA
This sequence comes from Nitrospiria bacterium, assembly GCA_919901555.1. Classification (GTDB taxonomy): domain Bacteria; phylum Nitrospirota; class UBA9217; order UBA9217; family UBA9217; genus CAKKPG01. Next base: position 6,012 of record CAKKPG010000083.1, read on the forward strand.
CAGCGGATATGTTGGGATTGGTGAGGGAACTCCCCCCGAAGAGTCCGCCCGATTGCGGCGAGGCAGAGGGCGCTCCCGGCTCCAGCGAAGCTCTCCCGCTTTTCTGTTTTTCCATTTCCTGCTTTAAAGCCTCTACAGTTTTTTGCTGTTGCTCGATCGTCTTTTCCTGCTTCTTTACGATTTCTTCGAGCTTGTTCAGCCGTTCGCCCGGGTCTTGAGCGAAGGCCGCGGACGTAAAGAACGTGAAGACGAATATGCTGAAAAAATAAATTATTTTCATGCCTCCTCCAGGCAAAACAATGATAGGATGAATGTGCCTCGGACGGCGGTTGAACGCGCGGAAAAACCCGCCATCAGGAGAAAAATCCCGGACGCGCGCGTTGCTCGTGTAGCCTATGCTGGGAGTGTTTCCGCGGAGGAGTTATGCAGGCGGTGCGCGGTTGTTACGGGAAAAGGAGAAGATGCTCTCAGGAAAAATCGAAGAAGAGGAAACAAACGTCGTTTCAGTAAAACAGGGGGAGATATCGTAAACAGCCGTCGTCTGCTCTGTTGCGAGCTGATGATGACTTACAATACAGACGTGGCAGTCGTGGTGGTCTGCCTCGTCAAGATGGCAATGGAGTGCTGCCGCGAACGTGGAGAAGAGGAGCAGAAGGATGAGGAAAACGAGAAATTGATTGCGTCTGTTTATGGCACCCGTTCCATACATGAGCGCACAATAAGCCATGAGGTTGGAATTGTCAAGAAGTTTATTTCATGCGGCGTTTGTATGGTTTTTATATGCAGAGAGTATGTGAATTAAGGTCAAAGAGAAAAAATGCGAGCACCGGTTTGAAGAAAGGATCGGACCGGCTCGTTAAATATGAAATTCACTCCATTCCTTCTCCTCTGCATCATGCGCACCGCGGGCAGGCCGCCTGTTAGACCAGATACTGGTTCACGTTCACCCGCATGGCATTCGGATCGACCGCAGCGAGAGGAGTGCGCCGGTACCGTCCCTGCTCCATCTCGAGGAGGCTCACTTCTTCCTTTTCCGTACCGTCGAACTGTTTCAGGAGCAGCACCCGGGGCCGCATGAGGTCGCGGGTCTGGTGCACAACGAGCCCGATCTCGCCGGTATCCAGTCGAAGGAGCGTTCCGATGGGAAATATCCCCACCATGTTCACAAAGGCCTTGACGAGCACCGGGTCGAAGACGCTTCCCCGCTTCTTGAGGAGGATCCTGACCGCCTCGTCAGGCGGCTTCCGGATGCTGTAGTAGACCCTCACGGCCGTGAGGGCGTCGTAGGCGTCGGCAAGCGCAACGATCTTCGAGAACGGATGCTGACCGGCGCCTCCCCCTCGCTCCGGGTACCCGCGGTAATCATAATGCTGGTGGTGCTCGAACGCGGTCACCATGGCAAGCTTGCTCACGCCGCCGAGGCCCGACAGGATCATGGCGCCTTCCAGGGGGTGACGTTTCATGATGTCCCACTCGGCGTCGGTGAGCGAGTCCGGCTTATTGATGATTTCCAGCGGTATCTTCACCTTGCCGATATCATGGAGCATCCCGGCGATCCCCAGAGTGGCGATCTGGGATTTTTCCAGCGAAAGGAACGTCCCCATGGCGATGGACAAAATGGCGACGTTCACCGAATGGGCAAAGGTGTATTCATCATGGAGCTTGATGCTCGTGAGGCCCACGAGGGCATCGCGGTTCTCCAGGACGCTGTCCACCATGGTATGAACAAGCGTCTGCATACGGCCGGTGTTGATCCCCCTCCCGGTGTGCGCCGAAGTGACGATGTCCCGCACCGTCTCTATCCCGTCCAGGTACGTCTCCGAAGCCTTCTTCTGCGATTTATCCTTCCGGTCGTCCTGCGCCGCGCCCACGGGCAGCACCTTATGGATGAGAAGGTGGACGATCCCCGCCTGGCTCACCAGGGCCGCCGCGCCGCCCTGTGCCTCAAGGGCGCCGGGGTCACGCCTCATCAACGAAGCGAAGGCCACGAGCTCGTCCCGCTTCAGCCCCGGCCGGAAGGTGATCCCTCCCACGCCCTTCCGCGAGATATCCTCCAGCAGGAGCGAAAGGCTTTCCTCGACCGGCACGGAGAGGGTTTCGAAAAAAAGCTCTCCGGCGATGATATGGAAGGACGCTTCATTGCGCTTCGACAGCAACTCTTCGAGCGTGACGAGAAGCTGCTCTGCCGAGCCGAGGAAAAAAGGATGGGCCGGCGGGTAGAGGGTCGCGTTCTTGAGGAGCGTCGCGAGCTGGAGAAACGCCTTTTTTGCCGTTCCCACGAGCTGCTGTTGGAGGAAAAACGAGAGCCTGCCCCCCTCGAGCGTATTGTTCCGATCATCGGGCACGGCCGGTCCTCCCCTCGATTTCCTGTATTGCCTTCACGGCTGCATCGCAAACTATTTCCTGGGGCTTTCTCGACTTCCACCACTTCACGCGGCTCAAGGGCCGGAGGAACCGCAGCGCCCCCTGGCCGCCGATTTTCCCGAGAGATATGACGGCCTCTTCCTTCAGTTGCGGGTCGATCCGTTTCCACCGGCCTCTCCGGAGGAAATTCACCAGCTCCTGTTCTCCTCTTCCGCCGGGTACACTGATGGTCCCCAGGCCGCGGATCGCCATGAAGCGTATATCAATGTCCTTGTCGCGGAGGCAGGTAGCGAGCAGGTCGGCGGCCCGCTTCCCGCCGATGGCAATGAGCGCCCGCACGACCTCCTGGCGTATCTGAAAGTTCTTGTGCCCGACCACCTTTTCCAGATAGGAGACCACCTCTTCCTTTCTGCTTTCGCCCAGGATGTTCACGATATTCCTGACAAAGTACCAGCGCTCATCGGAAAGCCGCTCCCCGAGGAGGGCAACCTGGTTCTTGCCGAGGTCCTTGAGTATCTGAATAAGGACCTTTCTGACCGACCGGTCCTCCTCCTCGGCCAGCATTTCCAGCAGCACGGGAGTGGCCTCGCGGTCGAGGAGCGAAAGGCATGCCGAAAGCGCCTGGTAGTCCAGGGAGTTCTTGGGAAGAGACCGCAAGGTCCTGACCAGCGCCGTGATCCGTTTCACGTCCCCCGCTCTCCTGAGCGCCTCGGCCATCCGGGAACGGAACGGCGGGGCCACGGGCATGCGGAACGTACGGAGCACCGCGGCCGCGGAGCGGTAGTCTTTTTTGTCCAGGAGCGCCGTCAGCAGGTCCTCGAGGAGCCCCACGATCCCGGAAAGGGCGCTCAGGGCGTTTTCCTGCTCCGAGGGCTGAAGAGGGTTCTGTGCGGCGGGCAGAAGATTGATAAGCGTTGCCGTCGCCGCCTGAAGCGCGTCTCGTTCCCCGCCGGCCTCGCTGAACATCCGGAGCGTTTCCATCTCCTCGGGCGTATACTCGGAGAGCTCCCGGGCCGTTTCCGCAAGTTCGGCAGGGATCGGCGTGCTCCCGAAGGAACCCGTCAGGTCTGCCGCACCGGCGGAAGCGGCCTTTTGCAGCAACGTTGAAACCTGCGGTACGGTCCAGGACCGGGAAAAGCGCGCCGAGATGAGCTCGTGGAGGTCATGGGGGACTTCATCTTGGCCCTCCTGTATATGGACCTGAAGCGATTGCCGGTCGAGTTCCGGATAGAGGCGTTTTGATACCAGATTGTCAAGAAAAGACGGGTCGAGGGAAAAAAGGGAGCGGGCCAGGGCATCGAAGAGGAGTTCACGCTGCTCATAGGCTGTTTGGAGCATCTGCCGGCCGGTTTCCCGGTAGATCTCGAACAGGCGTCCTTCCTGAAGCTCCCGGGTCTCACCGGCCTCACGTGCCATCTCCAGCGCCGCCTGTCCGAACCCCGCCGGGTCGCCGGAAATGTAGTCGAGCATCACTTTCTTGCCGTGAAGGTCTATTTTCTTGCCTTTGAGCAGCTCCTGGAGGTTCACGACCGATGCCCCATGGTCCCCGCGGGCTGCAGGGGCGCCATGCCCCGTGTGCTCTCCCCGCACAATTTCATCGAGCGAGGCTTCCTTGACTTTCATGTGGGCGACCCCTCGCTCCCACAGCAGGGACGCGGTGCTGCCTTTCTGCTTCACTTCTTCATGGGACAGCGCCAAAACGGAGTAACCGTCGCGAAGTTCCTGCTCGCTCAGGCCGCCGGTGATCGTTATCTCCCGGACCCCTTTTGCGTAAAGGTCGTCGGAGATGCTCTTGCTGAGTTGGGCGTCCCGGTCAACGAGAATCTGATTATACAGGAGTCCCGTCTTGTGCACGGTCACGCAAAACTCCGGCGACGTGCGAAGGTAGCCTTCGATGAGCTTGTATGATTTGGCGATGGTCTGCGCGTACACGGGATTGTTGGGAGGATAAAGCCTTACCGCCCTGATCGCGGACACAATCCCCCGGATAAGTTCTTGCACGGCGAGAGGAGCGTTTTCAATCGAGCGATCTTTGCCCTGCATATGGTAAAAGGTAGCATAAGAACGGGACACTGTCAAAGGCTGGCCGCTTTTGTCTTTTTCCAAATACTTCAGGAGGGCTTTGCGGTTCTTCCGTCAGGCAGGCTCAGCGGGAAATTATTTCTTCTTTTCTGCAAAATATTGAGGCGCTATCACTCGATCAGGCAGCATCTTGCGCCGTCTGAGACAGCCTTTTTTCAGCAAGAGCTAAAACGGCAGAGAACTGCGAATGCGATCATGAAACAGTATATCAGGAAAAAGAGATTGAAGCCTCGGTTCCTCACGAAGCGTCGGATAATTCTCTTCGCCTTTATGTTCGGCATCCCTCACCGGAGAATACCTCTCTCTTTGCCTATCTCGAAATCCACGATTCACCGGTATATCTCCCTGGTTAAAGCTAAAGGCCGGACTGCAATTCAGCTCGATCGAGAGGGAATCCAGGGCAAGGATGCCTCGGCTGTTTTCACGCATGCTCCCGCACTGAGGCTCCTCGGTAACTCTATCTCACTCTTCCCGGTGGCGAGGCATGTCGTCTCCCGGTACTCCGTCCATCGGGCCGACCTCTCTCTGGCCTCCCCGCATGCCCCGGCCGCTGCCCGGTCCACGCTGTCCCGGGCCGCGCATGCCCTGACCGCCGCCGCGCGCCCCGGAGATCATCTCTCGCATCTCGCGCTGAAAGTCCTGCTGGAAGACGTAGTAGCGGGCCTGCTGCTCGACCGTGAGGTGGTCCTTCGTTATGTCGATTTCCTTTTCGGTGAGCTTTGCCGTCTCGTGATGGATATTCTCCAGTCTGTCGAGGGCGGCTTTGATTTTTTTCCTGTCCGGTTTACCTGCCTCAAGATAGAGCCGCAGCTCTCTCTGGGCCTCCATATTCTCCCGCATGAGCTCATTGCGTTTCTGGGAGAGACCGCTGATGGCGGGAAAGAACTTGGCTGCGGTCTTTTCGTCGAGCTTCAGCTCTTCGGTAAGCCGCCAGATCCGTATGGCCTCGATCTTCTTCCTTATCTCTTCGCGCCGCTCACCAAACGGCGGCCCGCCCCGGCCCTGGCCAGGGGCGAATTCGCCTTCATTTCCCTGCCGGTCATCGGCCGGCGGCGGACCCGGCATTTGTCTCTGGGCAAAGGCCGGCATGCCGGTCATCGCCAGCGCGATCGTCAATATGAGTATCTTTATCATTTTCATACGTTACCTCCTGCTCTCGATACTTTTTACGGCGCCAGTGCTCTCAGCCAAGATCCTTTTCCTTAACGGTTTTCTTGTGGAGCTTCTCCCGCGCATCGTGCTCCTTTTTTTTAAGCATCTCGTAGACCCGGTCCAGCTCCTGGGGGCTTAACTCCATGAGGTCTTCATAGATATTTTTTAGCGTAGTCTCCGGCGCATCCTGGCTGACCGCGTCACCTATCGGAACGAATGCATTCTGCGCCCATGTTGTGGCCGCATCGAGCTCGGTGGTGGAGAGCTCTGTCACGTTCAGTGGTTCTGCGGGTACAACGTCCTCGAACGCTGTCCCGTTCGCCGGCAGGACAGGGCCGCCAATGTCCATGGGAGCGGGGCGGACAAGGAGCCACGAAACGACTGCCACCAGTCCCACCATAGCAGTCGCCCATGCCCACCGGGGGAGGATAGGCCTGTTCCACGGGGCGGAGAGCACGGACCGCTTCTCCTTCTTCTTTTCCTCCTGGAGCGCGCGAAAGGCCCGTTCCGGCATGGCCCGCCAGAATGCTTCGCCGGGATCAGGGACAGGCTCTTCTGCCATCATCCGGAGCAGGGAAAGCTCAGCCCGGCAGTCTTCGCAGGTTTTGAGATGCTTCTCAACGCGTCCGCGCGCATCCTGATCGAGCCCCTGTTCAAGATACGCCGGGAGCAGCTCTTTTATGTTTTTAACTTTGCACATCATTGTTTTCTTTCACAGGATAGACTCCGGGCATACTCTTTAAATTTCCTGTTTTAAATCCGCATTCCGCAATTCTCCCATCATCGCTTTCAGCTTCTGCACCGCGTGATGGTAATTCGCCTTTGACGTACCGATGGAGCACTTCATGATCGCCGCGATCTCTTCGAACTTTTTGCCTTCCTGCACGCGGAGCATGACGGTGATCCGCTGCTTCTCGGGGAGCGCCGCAACCCCGCGCCTTAGGAGCGTCCTGTTCTCCTTGTTGATGAGCGCCTCGACGGTCTTGGGGTCCCTTTTTATGATAACATCGTCCAGGGACACGAACTCGGCCCTTGATCGGTCCCGGTAGACGTTCTTCGCAAGATTGATGGCGATCTGGTAGAGCCAGGTCTTGAAGCTCGCCCGCCGCTCGAAGCCCGACAGGCCGGTAAAGGCCTTGACGAAGGCCTTCTGGAGGAGGTCCGATGCGTCGTCGTGGTCGCTCACCATCCGGTAGAGCATGGCGTAGAGCGGTCTCTGGTATTTCCGCACCAG